>NZ_JBEYYI010000023.1:0-156748 GCF_040645495.1 Nocardia sp. NPDC046763
CTGCGCCGATGGTACTGCACTCGACAGGGTGTGGGAGAGTAGGACACCGCCGGAACATCCTTCGCGAAGGCCCCGACCATTTGGTCGGGGCCTTCCGCGTTTTCTGGGTACTCCTTGGTCGGCGAGTAATTCGCTGGCCGGGGCATTGAAGGTTGCGAAGATGCCTGGGTGAGTTGGGTTCTGGGCGAGCTGGTGATCAGCCGTACTTCGTTCTCCTCGCCGTTCAAGGGCCCCCGGCACAGTGCCGGGGGCCCTTGGCATTTCCGCCCCCGATCACAAAGCGAGAGCACTGCTCTTGACCCGACGCTTTCGGCGGGAGATCATTGGTCTCAATTGAGAGCATCGATCTCGGAGTAGTCATGATCACCACCGCCTGGACAGCCGTCAACCTGACCCTCGCCTTCGTGCTGGAACTCGTCGCCGTGGGCGCCCTGGCCTACTGGGGTGTGCGCACCGGTCGCAACCGGATCGCCAAGGTGCTACTGGGTGGCGGAGTCGCCCTGACGGCCATGGTGCTGTGGGGCATGTTCGCCGCGCCGCAGGCGAGTTTCGCGATCCCCGTGGTGGCGGTGGCGACCAAGGTCGTGGTGTTCGGCGGCGCGGCCGCCGGGCTCTGGCAGCTGGGGCATCGAACGGCCGCGATCGCCTTCCCGGCCCTGGTCGTCGCGAATCTGGCGGTGATCCATGTCGGGCACCTGTCGATGTAGCAGCGGACGAGCTCGACTGGGCCCCTGGGAAATTCACGCGACACCGACAACGTTGCACTGTTACGGTCGCACGGCGGAGCGGGAGGTTCCGCCGGACTGGAGAGCAGGAAGGGGCCGATCATGCGCGTTCATCGCGAGGTCGTCGTGGCCCGTCCGCGATTCGAGGTGATCCTGGTGTCTTCGCCGGCTCGGTGCCGGCTGCGCGGCCGGTACTGAGTACCCCCGGGGCGTCTGCCCTGTCCGGGGGAATCGCGCTGTTCTGTTCCGGATCAGCACGAAGGACGTATGACCGTGCGTACCAATATTTCTCGACAAACTTTGGCAGTCGTTCGGAATCTCGGAATTCTCGCGCATGTGGATGCCGGGAAGACCACGGTGACCGAGCGGATGCTGTTTCTCACCGGGATCACCCACAGGCGCGGCGAGGTACACGACGGCACCACCGTCACCGATTTCGATCCGCAGGAACGGGATCGGGGCATCACCATCTTCGCGGCGGCCGTGAGCTGCGAGTGGGCCGGGCACCGGCTCACCGTCATCGACACCCCGGGCCACGTCGACTTCTCCGATGAGGTCGAGCGGTCCCTGCGGGTATTGGACGGCGCGGTAGCGGTTTTCGACGCCGTGGCGGGTGTCGAGCCGCAGAGCGAATCGGTATGGCGGCGCGCCGACCGCTACGGCGTGCCCCGGATCGCGTTCGTCAACAAGATGGATCGCGCCGGAGCCGACCTGACGGCCGCGGTCGCCTCGATTCGCGAACGGCTGCATCCGGTTCCGGTGCTCGTCCAGCTGCCGGTGTACACCGGCGACGTGTTCGCCGGCGTGGTGGATCTGGTTCACCTGCGTGCCCTCACGTGGGAGGACGGTCTGATGGCGGGCCCGGTTCCGGATCGCCTCGCGGACGAGGTTGCGCAACGCCGACGCGAGCTGGAAGAGGCGGTGGCGGAGCGGAATTCGGCGGCGCTGGAGGAGTTCGTCGAACGTTCCGGCCTGTCCGCCGAGACCCTGGCCGCCGCGCTGCGGGAGCTCACCCTTTCCGGTGAGGTGGTGCCGGTGCTGTGCGGCGCGGCCTATCGCGATATCGGCATCGAGCCGCTGCTCGACGCGGTGGTCGCATATCTGCCGTCTCCACTGGACCGGCCCGCGGTCGGGGCCGGTGAGGACGTCCGCGCCGCGGATCCGGCGGAACCGTGTGTGGCACTGGCCTTCAAGGTGCATGCCACGCCGACCGGGCGGCTCACCTTCGTGCGCGTCTACTCGGGCATCCTGCGGAAGGGCGACACCGTGCTGGACGTGGGCGGCGGTCGACGCGAGCGGGTCGCGCGCATCCTGCGGGTGCAGGCGGACCGGCACGCGGAGGTCGAGGCCGCGGTGGCGGGCGACATCGTCGCGTTGGTCGGCCCGAAGGCGGTGCGGGTCGGCGCGACCCTGTGCGCGCCGGACGCCCCGGCGCTGCTGGAACCTCCGGCTCCCACCGAGCCGGTGATGTCGGTGGCGGTCGAGGCGCGGACCAGCGCGGACACCGAGAAGCTGGCGGCGGCCCTGGCCCGGCTGGCCGAGGAGGACCCGTCCCTGACGGTGCGGACCGACCCGGAGACCGGGCAGACCCTGCTGGCCGGACTGGGCGAACTGCACCTCGAGGTCGTGGTGGAGAAGCTGCGCCGCGACCGCGGGCTCAGCGTGACCGTGGGCAGGCCGCAGGTGGCGTACCGGGAGACCGTGGTGCGCGGCGTCCGGGGCCTGACCTACCGGCACGCCAAGCAGGACGGCGGGGCCGGGCAGTGGGCACACATCGTGCTCGATGTGCAGCCGCTGCGCGAATCCGAGCCCGTGGCAACGGGATTCGAGTTCGAGTCGACGGTGGTCGGCGGCCGGGTGCCGGCGGAGTTCGTCCGTGCGGTGGCGGCCGGCTGCCGGGACGCCCTGGCGGAGGGTCCGCTCGCGGGTCATCCGGTCACCGGGGTCCGGGTCACGCTCACCGATGGCGCGACGCATTCGAAGGATTCGTCGGAGCTGGCGTTCCGCACCGCGGGCCGTCTGGGGCTGCGGGAAGCCCTGCGCGCCAGCGCCATGGCATTGCTGGAGCCGCTGGTGGAGCTGACCGTGACCGTGCTGGAGGATCATGTCGGCGCGGTGCTCGGTGACCTCGCGGCCCGGCGCGGCCGGGTGACCGGTTCGGTCGCCCGCCCCGGCGTCGTGGTGGTGACGGCCACGGTGCCGCTGGCCGAATTATTCGGCTACGCAACCCGTTTGCGCAGTCGCACACAGGGCCGGGGCACGTTCACCACGCGCCCGCTGGGCTACGCGCTCGCGCCGTAAGGGCGACCGGTGCCCGGTGGCGGCGGCATATCGATGCCGTCCGTCATCGGGCACCGCTGGCGGCCATCGAATCACCGGTGTGGGTTGATTGTTGTCGCGACTACGGTTACTGTTGTCGCAACAACAGAATTTCCCGAGGGGAGATGGCAGTCATGATGTACTCGTTCACCGAAGAGGCCGTGATCACCGGCGACATCGACAAGATCTGGGCGGTCGCCACCGATGTGGCCCGCTGGTCCGAATGGGACCCGCACGAGGAGAAGTCCCGCATCGACGGCGAGTTCGCGGCCGGGACCACCGGGTGGGTCAAGCCGAAGGGGGCGCCGGCGGGACCGTTCACCATCGTCGCCGTGGAGCCGGGACAGTCGTGGACCAGTGAGGCGGGTATTCCGTTCGGCAAGCTGCGCGGCCACCGCACCTATGAGGCCCTCGGCGACGGCACCGTGCGGGTGGCCGAGAATGTCGAGGTGCACGGGTTGTTCGGGCCCTTGTTCAAACTCGTCTGGGAGAAGGCCATGCGTGCGGACATGCCGCTGACCTTCGCGGCACTGGAACAGGAGGCGCTACGGCGTGGCTGAATCATCGGGGCGGGCGCCGGGAACTTCGCGGCAGGCGCGTGGCGTGCCGCGGGGCCCGCTGATGAGTCCGGGCTTCTGGTTGCATCACGCGGCGCTGGAGTGGCGGGCGACGCTGGAGCGCAATCTGCGCCCGCTCGGCCTCACCCCCACCCAGTTCAACCTGCTGGCCTCGGCGGGCTGGCTGAGCCGGGAAGGCGAGCTGCCGACCCAGCAGCAGGTGGCCGACATGTCCGGCTCGGATCGGATGATGGCGTCCAAGGTGATTCGGGGGCTGGAGGAGCGCGGCCTGCTCCTCCGCCGCGCCGATCCGGCCGACGCCCGGGTCCTGCGCATCGAATTGACCTCCGCCGGACGGGAACAGGTGAGCCAGGGCGTGCAGACCGCCGTCGACACCGACGCCCAGCTCTTCGGCGACGATGGCGACCTGCTGCGCGAACACCTGAAACCGATTGCCGCACACCGGCTGCCGGGCTGATCAGGACATGACCGGGCTGATCAGGGCTTGACGAGGATCGCCCGCGTGTAGAGCAGCCCGAAGCCCAGCCGTTGCACATTCTGCTGGGACTTCGAGCCGGGCTGGGTGGTCACCACCGCGATATCGCAGCCCGCCGCGGTCGCCTCGGCGAGGCGCACCGACAGCAGCGATGACTGCACCCCGTGCCGCCGATGCGCGGGATCGGTTGCCGCGCCGGTCAGTTGGGCGACGCCCTGGGACATGCGCAGGCTCGCCCCGCCCGCCACCCGCCCGTCACGCCGGGCCAGATATCGCCGCACCCCCGCGGCACCGGTGAGATCCCGCATGGCCCGGGCGATGACGTCGGCCGGAAATTCCTCGTGCGACGCCACACCCTGGGTATCGGGATGCGCGAAACCCTCCGCGACCACCTCCAGCCAGGCGTCGAACTCGTCCTCGCCACTGGGTTTCACGTCGACACCGTCGGCGACCACCGCGGCACGTTCGCCGCCGAGCTCCAGCCCGAGCACGTTCTCGAACGACACCAGTCGATACCCGCGCCCGGTGAGGAGTTCACCGACACCCGGATCGCCGAGCTGCGAGAACTCGGCCTGCACCGGCGTCTTCCGTGCCGCGAACGACCGCTCGATCTCGTCGAGTTCCGACGCCTCGGGCCGCCCCGCGAATCCGAGCCCGGCCACCTTGTTCAGCGGCGACCCCTCCTCGGCGAAGGCCGCCACCCCGCCCGCCACCGGTAGAACGAACCCCGCATCGACTCCCAGCCGGTCCGCGGCCGCCGCACTGCCCTTCGCAATGAGCTCCGCTTCGACCCGCTCGATCCGCGCCGCCAGCTCCATCCCACAGAAAAGCGTTCCCTGATCGCTTGGCATGCGCCCGAGCCTAATCCGGGCCGCAGCGGGAATGCCCGCGAATTTCCGTCCCGGCCGAGCCTGCGGCGCGGGTTGTCACGACACAGCCTGCCGGATCCCCGAAATGCCGTAGCGCCGGGGAGCACGGGTGGTGCGGACCGCCTCAGCGGCCGGGCTTCACCGTTCGGGTTTGGCGCGGCCGGTGGGTATCGCGTCGCGCACGGTCCTGAGCGGGCGCGACTGTGGTCGGGTGTGGCCGTGCTCGGGTGCGGTGGGGTTGGTCGTAGGGTCTGGGGGTGCGTGTTGATCGTTCGGGTGCAGTCGCCGGTGGGCTGGTGGTCGGGTTCGACCTGGATATGACGCTGATCGATTCGCGGCCGGGGATTGCGGCGGTGTGGGACGCGGTGGCTGCGAGGACCGGGGTGGCGATCGATTCGGAATTGGTGGTGTCACGGCTCGGGCCGCCGCTGGCCCATGAGGCGGCGCAGTGGTTTCCGGAGCACGAGGTGCCTGGGATCGTCGCGATGTACCGGGAGTTGTATCCGGATCTGGCGGTGCACGCGTCGGAGCATCTGCCGGGGGTGGTCGATGCGCTGGCGGCGGTGCATCGGGCCGGTGGGCGGGTGCTGGTGATCACGGCGAAGAACGGGCCGCACGCGCAGTTGCATCTCGATCATCTCGGGCTGGCGGTCGACGAATTGGTCGGCGGGGCCTGGGCGGAGGAGAAGGGCGAGGTGCTGCGGGAGCGTGGGGCCTCGATCTATGTGGGGGATCATCTCGGCGATGTGCGGGCGGCCAAGGTGGCCGAGGCGGTGTCGGTGGCGGTGACCACCGGGCCCTATGCGGCCGAGGAGCTGTCGGCCGCGGGCGCGGATGTGGTGCTCGACGATCTGACCGCGTTCCCGGTCTGGCTGGCCGCCCACCTAGCCGCGTAACCGGTTGATTCGCAACCGTTCTCGGCGCACCGGCCGGGCGCGGTTCACGCGTTCACGGATAGATCGGCGGGGCGAGCGCGAGGGCCACGGCGTGGGCGGGGTCGAGGGCGGGGGTCGAGGCGTCGACCGCGTGGCCGTCGGCGTCGCGTACCTGCCAGCCGTGCAGTGATACGACGGGAATGCCGCGGTGGTGCGCCAGCGCCAGCTCGGACAGGGTGCCCCACGAGCCGCCGACGACGATGACCGCGTCGGCCGAGGCCACCAGGATGGCATTGCGGGCCTCGCCCATATTCGTATAGATCGCCGCGGACAGGCCCGGGCAGGCCGCGTCACGGTCGCTGTCGGGGCGGATGCCGAGGACGAGTCCGCCTGCGCTGGAGGCGCCCTCGGCGACGGCGGTCATCACACCCGGGCCGCCGCCGCACAGCACGGTCGCACCCGCCGCGGCGAGCAGGCGGCCCACCTCGCGGGCGGCGGTGGACTCGGTGCCGGTACAGGTGCTGGGGCCGCAGACGGCAATTTGCAGGGGTGGCAAGGGCTTTCCTCTCGTCGGTGGATGGGTCGTTGGCATCAGGGTGATTCGAATGGTGTCGGCGTGCGGTGGCCGCGGCTACCTTTGTGCCCACGGTCACGAGTATCAGCATGTTCGAGCCCCGGCTCGCTGATCGGCAACCCTCGCGCGGCGGTGGGGTGCCCCGGGTGACGACCAGGCGGGGTCCACGCGGGCCCGCAAGCGCTAGTCGAAGGAGCACAGGTCCATGTCTGGATGCCGCCCGGCCAACGGCTGAGGCCCAGCGCCCGAATTCCATGCGGGCGATTCTCTTTCCCGCACCGTACGCCTTCGGCGGTCGCGGCCGAGTCCCTATGCCCCGACGAGGCGTCGGTGCGCGAGTACAGAGGTAGTAATGAGCAGGAACTGGTCCGGGTCGCGTGGATTCCGGGTGTTGGTCGGTGTGGCGGCGGCGACCGTGGTGGCGGGGCTCCTGTCGGCGTGCGGGAACGGGTCGTCGGACAGCAAGTCGGACACCGTGTATTTCGGGGTGTCGGGCCCGAAGACGGGCGGGTCGGCCGAGTACGGGCGGCTCTGGCAGCAGGGCTTCGACCTGGCCCTGGACGAGATCAATGCGGCGGGTGGGATCGACGGCAAGAAGGTCGCGCTGAAATGGGAGGATTCGCAGTCGGATCCGAAGCAGACGGTGCCGATCGCCACCAAGTTCGTGGGCGACAAGTCCATCATCGCCGAGCTCGGCGACTTCTCCTCGCCCGCCTCCATCGCGGCCTCGCCGGTGTACAACCGCGGCAAGCTGGTGCAGTACGGGTTCACGAACTCCTCGGTGGATTTCACCAAGGCAGGCGACTACTCGTGGAGCCCCTCCATCACGCTGGATGTGTACATGGAGCGCAATGCCGAGTGGGTGCGGTCGAAGGCGAAGAGGGTCTCCGTCGTCTACCTCGAAACGGACTGGGGCAAGCAGGCTTTCAAATTCTTCGAGCAGTTCGCCAAGGAGAAGGGCATCGAGATCGCCTACTCCTCGGCCATCCTGCCGGATTCGCAGGACTTCCGGCCGGTGCTGATCAAGGGCCGCGACGCCAACCCGGACGCCTTCGTGCACCTCGGCTACGGCCCGGACGGCGCGCTCGTGGTCAAGCAGCTGCGTGATGTCGGGTTCACCGGGCAACTCTTCGCCGGCCAGAACACCCCGCAGTTCATCGATCTGGCGGGCGCGGCGGCCGAGGGCGACATCGTCAACGGTGTCTTCACGCCGTCGGATCCGAGCCCGAAGATCCAGAGCTTCGTCACCAAGTTCCGCGCCAAGTTCGACACCGATCCAGGCGATTTCAACGTCTACGCCTACGACGCGCTGAACGTGCTGGTGAAGGCCGCCAAGACCGGCGGCGCCACCCGAGAGGGCGTGCTGAAGGGCCTGCGCGAGATCAAGGACTTCGACGGAATCGGCCTGGGCACCTTCGCATTCGATCAGCAGACGCGGCGGCCCAGCGGCGTGAAGCCGATCGAGCTGGAGCTGCGCAGCGGCAAATTCGTGCCGGTCGGAAGCGCCAAATAGATGTTCGACACGCTCATCGCGGGTCTGGTGCACGGTAATGCGTACGCGCTCATCGCCGTGGGCATCACCCTCATCTTCGGGGTCAGCAATGTCATCAACTTCGCACACGGCTCGATCTTCGCGTTCGGTTCGGTGCTGGGCTGGTGGCTGATCGCCCAGCACAGCGTGCCCTGGTGGGCCGCACTGGTCATCGTGGTGGCGGCGACGGCGCTGGTCGGTGTCGCCATCGACATCCTGGCGGTGCGGCCGCTGCGGCGAGCCCCGGCCATTGCCGCGCTGCTGGCGACGGTGGCGGTCGGGCTGATCATCGAGAACGTGGTCGCCCTGGTGTTCGGGCCCGACACCCGGCCCTTCCCCCAGGTATTGCCCACCAACAACTTCCGGGTCGGCGGGGTGCGGTTCGGCACCTCCGATGTGGTCATGTTCGCCCTCACCCTCACGGTGATGGCGGGACTGTGGGCCTTCCTGCGCTACAGCCGCCACGGCCTGGCCATTCGCGCCACCGCGCAGGACCCGGACGCCGCCGCACAGATGGGCATCGGCGTGGGCCGGGTGCAGTCGCTGGCCTTCGCCATCGCCTCCGGACTGGGCGGGCTGGCGGGCATCTTCGTCGGCCTCTACAACTCGAACATCTCGCCGACCAGCGGCGGCATCGTCGGCATGACCGGATTCGTGGCCGCCACCATCGGCGGGCTGGGGTCGATTCCGGGCGCGGTCCTCGGCGGTTTCGTGCTCGGGCTGGTGGAGGCGTTCGGCATCTACTGGTTCGGTGACGGCTACCGGGATCTGATCACCTTCGGCCTGCTGGTGATCTTCCTGGTGCTGCGGCCCGGCGGCCTGCTCGCCCGGCCGCCGGCTATCGAATACGAGCCCATGACCGGCACCTTCCTCGGGTCGGGGCGGGAACCACGGGTGCGCTGGTGGCATGCGCTGATCGCGTTCGCCGTTGCGGGCGTGGCGATTCCGCTGATCGTGGACGACTACGGCATCTCGGTGGGCACCCAGATCCTGGCCTACGCCATCATCGCGGTCTCCATGACGCTGGTGGCCGGGTCGGCGGGACAGCTGGCCATCGGGCAGGCGGGTCCCATCGCCATCGGCGCGTACACCTCCGCGGTGCTGACGGTGTCGCACGGCTGGGCCTTCCTGCCCGCCATCGTGGCCGCGGGCCTCGTCGCGGCCGTGGCCTCGTCGGTGCTGGCCGCGCCGCTGTGGCGGCTGGGCGGGCACTATGTGGCCATCGCGACGCTGGGCATCGGCATCGTGACGGTGGCGATCATCCGCAACTGGGAGTCGGTGACGCGCGGCAGCTACGGCATCTTCGGGATCCCCGCGCCCAGCCTGTTCGGATACGAATTCACCACGCACACCCAGATTTTCCGGCTGGAGCTGGTGGTGCTGGCCATCGTGCTGGCGGTCATCGTCGGCGTGCAGCGGTCCCGGCTGGGGATCGCCATCCGGGCCATCGGAGCCGACGAAGTGGCCGCCCGCTCGGCGGGGGTGCCGGTGCGCGACTACAAGGCGCTGGCCTTCGCGGTGGCGGCGTTCTTCTCCGGCATCGGCGGCGCGCTACTGGCCCACCAGTACTCCTACATCGACCCGACGGTCTTCAACCTGCCCATGTCGCTGCTGGTGGTGACCATCCTGGTGCTGGGCGGCACCGCCTCGCCGTACGGCGCAGTGCTGGGCGCGGTGGTGCTGATCGGGGTGCCGGAGCTGCTGCGGCTGGCGCCATCGTGGCGAATCGTGTTGTACGGCTTGGTATTGCTGCTGGTGGTGCGGTTCCGGCCGCAGGGAATTCTGGTGAGGAGGAATCGTGTCCCGATCAACGCCTGACGTGCTCACGGTCACCGGTCTGCGACGCTCGTTCGGCGGTGTGCGGGCCGTGGACGGGGTCGAATTCTCCGTCGCGCCCGGTGAATTCGTCTCGATCATCGGGCCCAACGGGTCCGGGAAGTCGACGACGGTCAATCTGATCTCCGGTGTGCTGAAGCCGGATGCCGGGGCAGTCCTGGTGCACGGCACCAGGATTCGCCCGGGTCGCCCGGAGGCGGCTGCCGCGGCGGGGATCGCACGGACCTTCCAGAACGGCCGCGTGTTCGGCAATATGACCGTCCGCGAGAACGTCGATGTGGGCCTGCAGCCCACGCTGCGCGCCGCACGGCCACTGTGCATGCTGGCGAATGTGCCGGTGCTGAAATGGATTTCGCTGCTCGCCGAGCTGGGGGTGGCGCTGGTGCCGACACCGGCGGCGCGGGCCGAGCGGCGGGCGTCGGCCGCACGCATCGACGCCCAGCTCGCACGGTTCCCCGAACGCCTGGCGCCGCGCGCCGACCATCCGACCTACACCCTGTCCTACGCCAATCGCCGCCGCACCGAGATCGCGCGGGCGCTCGCCGCGGAACCCGGCCTGCTGCTGCTCGACGAGCCCGCCGCCGGTATGAACCAGACCGAGACCGCCGAAATCGGCAGACAGCTGGCCGAATTGAAGGCCCAGGGCCAGACGGTGCTGCTGGTCGAACACAAGATGGACCTGGTCCACGAACTGTCCGACCGGGTACTCGTGCTCGACGAGGGGCGCATCATCGCCCAGGGCACGCCCGCCGAGGTGCTGGCGGATCCGCGCGTCATCGAGGCCTACCTCGGGCGCAGCCGGGCCGGCGGCAAGGTCGGCGCGGATGTCTGAGTTCGACGAGAACGCCACGCCGATCCTCGAATTCGACCGAGTGGTGGTGCACTACGGCTCGTCCCGGGCACTCGACGAGGTCTCCCTGCGGGTGCGGCCCGGCGAGATCGTCTCGCTGTTGGGCGGCAATGCCTCGGGCAAGTCGACCACCATGAAAACCGCGCTCGGCCTGCTGAAACCGTCCTCCGGCACGGTGCGCGTCGACGGCACGGACGTGAGTACGACGCCCCCGTCGGCGCGCATCCGGGCGGGGCTGGCCTCGGTCCCGGAGGCCCGGCGCGTCTTCCCGGCCATGACCGTCGAGGAGAACCTCTTCGTCGGCGGCTACATCCGCAGGGAGCGCCGCGCGGTACTGGCCGCCCGCGCCGCCGAGCTGTTCGACCACTTCCCGCGCCTGGCCGAGCGGCGCGCCCAGCGGGCGGGCACGCTCTCCGGCGGCGAGCAACAGATGCTGGCCTTCGCCCGCGCGCTCATGAGCAAACCGCGCCTCATCTGCATGGACGAGCCCACCATGGGATTGTCGCCACTGTTCGTGGATCGGGTACTGGAGGAGATCGCCCGGCTCAATCGGGAGCTGGGCCTGGCCATCCTGATCGTCGAGCAGCAGGCGGAGCTGGCACTGAGCATCGCGCACACCGCCAATGTGCTGCGCAGCGGGCGGATCGTGCTGCACGGCCCGGCTGCGGAACTCGTCGGCGATCCGGCGGTGCGCGACGCCTACCTCGGAAAGGTGACCACATGACCCCGCAACGGCTCGGCTTCTTCACCCGCCTGGTCCGCTCCGATCCGGCGGAGGACGCGGGCAGGGTGTACCGGCAGGCCCTCGAGCAGATCGGGCTGGCCGAACGGCTCGGCTACGACACCGCCTGGGTGGCGCAGCATCACCTGGATCCGGCCGAGGGCGGGCTGCCGTCCCCGTTCGTGTTTCTCGCCCACGCGGCCGCCCGCTTCCCGCGCATCCGCTTCGGGACCGCGATCGTGACCCTGGCCCTGGAGGATCCGATCCGGGTCGCCGAGGACGCGGCGGTACTGGACGAGCTGTCGGGCGGGCGGCTCGAGCTGGGCTTCGGCGCGGGCGGGTCGCGGCACGCCTTCGACCTGTTCGACCTGGCCGGCGCGGATCGGCAGCTGGTGTACGCCAGCAAGCTGGCGCGGGTGACCGCGGCCCTGGACGGTGTGCCGCTGGTCGGTGACCGCGGGTTGAACCCGCCCGCCGCCGGGTTGCGTCGCCGCCTGTGGCAGGCCACCTTCTCGGCCGGGGGCTCGGCCCGGGCCGGGCGGGCCGGTGACGGACTGCTGCTGTCGAAGGCCCAGCCGCGTGATCCGGCCGCGCCGGCCGCCACCCTCTGGCAGATCCAGCAACCGCTGGTCGACGCCTACCTCGACGCGCTGCCCGCGGGCGTCGAACCGCGAATCGGCGCGTCCCGGGGCGTTTTCGTGGCCGACGACCACGACGAGGCGGTCGCCCTCGCCGAGCGCGGCGCGGCCCGGTTCCTGAATCGGCTCGGCCGCAACGGCGGACCCGAAGTGGCGGAATCCGTCGGCGAGGTGCTGCGCGACATCTACGTCGGCACCCCGGACGAGGTGGTGGCGCAACTGTCGGAGGACGCGGCGCTGCGGCATGCCACCGACTTCATCGTGCAGGCGCATCCGGTCGACCCGGGTCACGCCGCCACCCTGCGCTCCATCGAACTCATCGCCACCAAGGTCGCGCCGCAACTGGGTTGGCGACCCGACGAAAGGACCACCCGGTGACCGAGGCACCCCCCGCCTACGACGACACGCCGCCTGCCGCAACGGAAGTGGCCGGAGAGAGTGTTTCCGATGCCGCCGACCCGGCCGGCTCGCGCGGCGGTGCAGGGGGCCGCCGCGCCGATGTCATCGATGCCGTGCTGGGTGCGCGGGCCGAATCGGTGCGCGCCGTGCGCGCGACACGCCCGGAGGTAATCCAACATTCGCAGGGGGTCTTCGAGGCGCTGCTCGACGGCCCGGCCACCGCGAGCGTCGGACGGGAGCGGCTGATCGCGGCGGCGGTCGCCGTCGCCGAGCTGGCCGGCGCGCCGGAGCTGGCGGCGCACTACGCGGCGCTGGGAACCACCCCGGCGGAGGGCGATCCGGTGCTGGCGGCCATCCTGCGACACGCCGCCCGGGTGACGTCCGCGCCGGCGTCCATCGCCCGCGCGGACATCGACGCGCTGGCCGTGGCCGGCCTGTCCGAACGCGACATCGTGACGGTGGCGCAGCTCATCGGGTTCGTGCACTTCCAGGTCCGGCTGCTGGCCGGGCTGCGATTGATCGGAGCGGATGATGAGTGAGTCCGGGCGCGAGGTGCGCGGTGTGGAGACATCGCGGCGGCCAAGGGGATTCACCCAGGAGCAGCTGGACTGGGTGCCGTGGGTGGAACCCATCGTGCTGGCCGATGCCGATGAGTTGCAGCGCCCCCTGCTCGAGGGTGACCGGGGCGTCGGCCCCTACTTCCGGCTACTCGCGCGCAATGCCGAGGTGCTGGCGCAGCGCAGCGCGAATGACCGAGCGATCTTCTACGGTCGAGGGGGATTGATCCGCGCCGAGCGCGAACTCGCGGCGACCGTTACCTCCCGGCACAACGGGTGTGAGTACTGCGCATCCGTTCATTCACGTTTCACTTCTGCGCTGTCCAAGCGTGTCGCGGATGTGCAGCGTTTGCTGGACGAGGGCAATGAGGTGCGGATCGACGAAAGATGGGACGCCGTGATCGATTTCGTGGACGCGCTGGCCGCCAATCCGCCGCGCGCGTCCGCCGATCATCTGAAGCGGCTGCGAGAGCTGGGTTTCGACTCCGCCGAGCTGCACGATCTGGTGCTGTCCGCCGCCTCGTTCTCGTGGGCCAACCGGCTCATGCTCACTCTGGGCGAGCCGGAGGTTCCGGCCTAATCTAGGGCTTTCTCAAAAAAATTCTAGAAAGTTCATGGGAAATCTTCCCTGCGTGGGCGCCGGATCGGTATCGTGCCGAGGGCAAACAGTCAGTGAAGGCGCTGGCACCCCGGCGGATCGGAGCACCACCATGGCGAACTTCCTTTCGGATGTTCTCGTTCAGACCATTTTCAAGCTGCTGGCAACCGGCTCTTCGAGCGTTTCCGCCAAGTAGCCACGCGAGCGCCATCTTTCGGCTACTGCGCGGAAGCCGGGGTGATGTGGAAGGGCTCGATCTCCGACGGGGGGATCGGGCCCTTTTTATGTCCGTGTCGACGGGTTTCGTGCCCGGTGTCGGTGGGTGGCGCACCGGGTACTCCGCTCGCACCGGGTGCTCCCGCGCTGGTCCGGCCGGGCATCTAGAGGATCCGACAAATTAATACTAAAAAGATCCTAGAAAAGTATTCCGTCCAGTACGGCTGCTCTGTATCGTGTTGAACGGCAAACGATCAGTGACTTTCGGGTCAATGCGACATCGGGCCGCGAGTCTCTCCCCCCGGACCCGCGTCCCGAACCCGGGACGGTTCCCCTGCCTATACCCACCGTTCCGGGTGCGCCGCCCGGCCCGAAGTCACTGAGCCATCTTTCGGCTATCGCGCGGTAAGTCGAAGGTTCAAACGAAGGGCCCGATCCATGACGAGGGGATCGGGCCCTTCGGTATTGTCTGGCGCAATGTCACAGGAAACGAACGCGGGAAGAATGTACGCCGGGCAGCCCGTAGAAGACCGGCAGCGGCAGCGTCGTGCGCGTTTTCTGGAGTCCGGGCTCACGGTGTTCGCGCGCGATGGATACGCCAATAGTTCTGTCGGAGCCATCTGCAAGGACGCCGGTCTCTCCTCGAGACAGTTCTACGAGGAGTTCACCGGACGCGAATCGCTCCTGCTCGAGCTCTACGAGCAGATCGATCGCGAATCCCGGGAAGCCGTGGCGGCCACCATCGCCGAGCACTCCGACGCCAGCGCCATCGACATCATCGACGCCGCCGTACGCGCCTATATCGAGTCCATCGGGCGCGATCCGCGCAAGGCCAGGGTCGCGCTCGTCGAAGTCGTCGGGGCGGGACCCAAGGTGGAGAAGTTCCGCCTGGAACTGCGGCGCGCCTGGGGCGCGCTGCTGGCCAGCGCCGCCGAGGATGCCGCCCTGCACGGTGAAATCCCGCCCGGTGACTACGAAATGCGAGTGCTCGCCATCATCGGCGCCGTGAACTACGTGGTGGACGCCTGGAGCGGTTCGGAACCGCGCCAGCCGCTCGACGACGTGATCCGGGTGCTACGCCGCATCATCATGGGCGCCGTCAGCGCCTGACCCGGCCCGAACCTCCGTCAACCGACTCGATTTCGCGCCCGTCCGCTGCCTCGCGGACGGGCGCGACCTTTGCGGGTAGCGTGCCGATCATGGAGACCGTGCCCATCCAGATGCCCGACGGGACCACGGTACCGGTGCGCTTGATACCGGCGAAAGGCCCGCACCGGCATCCGATTACGGCCGACAGCCCCCGGCCGGTGGTGGTGATCGCGCCGGGCCTGGGTGTTCCGGGGGAGTACTACTCACTGTTCGGGAAGCCATTGGCGGACCGGGGTTTCGATGTGGCGCTGCTGGAGATCCGCGGAAACGGCGAGAGCAGGCCGAAACCCGGCGTCCCGAGCACCCACGGCTATCAGGAACTCGTGGCCGTCGACTTCCCCGCCATGTTCGAGGTGGTCCGCGAGCGGTTCCCCGGCAGCACGCCGTACTTGCTGGGGCACAGCATGGGTGGCCAGCTCGGCGTCATGTACGCCTCCCGGATCCGCGGGCGGCTGGGCGGATTGATCCTCATCGCCTCGGGCACGCCGCATTTCCGCGGCTACACGGGCATGGCCGCGCTGGGCAGCGCGGCGCTGTCACTGACCGCCAATCTGGCCGGGTTCTGGCCCGGCGACACCATCACCGCGGGCGGCTTCGGACGGCAGTCGAAGGCGCTCATCGCCGACTGGGCGCGCTTGGCCCGCACCGGCCGATTCCAGCCCGCCGGAGCCGATATCGACTACGAGGAGCGCATCGGGCGGTTGAAATTGCCGGTCCTGTCGATCACCATGACCGGCGACGAGCTGACCCCGCGCGGGTCGGCGCGGCAGCTGCTCGCCAAGCTGTCCGAGGCCGACATCACCACCTGGCACAATCCGGACCCGCTCGGGCACAACGGCTGGATCAGCGATCCCGAGTCCACCCTCGACCATGTCGAAAAGTGGCTCCGGGACCGCTGATTCGCGGGCCGATTCAGAGGGTGCGCGACCGCGGCGCGGTCATCTTCTCCGGGCTCAGCAGCTCGTCGAGCTCGTCTTTGCTCAGGGCGCTGCGCTCCAGCACCAGGTCGTAGACGCTGCCGCCGGTCCGCAACGCCTCCTTGGCGATCGCCGCCGACTGCTCGTAGCCGAGCTTGGGTACCAGCGCGGTCACCAGGCCGATGCTGTGCGCCACCAGATCCCGGCAGTGGTCCCGGTTGGCGGTGATGCCGGCGATGCAGCGGCTGGTCAGGGTGATGGCCGCGTTGCGCAGCATCATCAGGCCCATCAGCAGGTCGTAGGCCATGATCGGTTCGGCCATGTTCAATTCCAGCTGGCTGGCCTCGGCGGCCATGGTGACGGTCATGTCGTAGCCGATGAGCTGGAAGCAGACCTGGTTCACCACCTCCGGGATGACCGGGTTGACCTTGCCGGGCATGATCGACGAACCCGGCTGCACCGCGGGCAGATTGATCTCGCCCAGGCCGGCGCGCGGGCCGCTGGAGAGCAGCCGCAGGTCGTTGCAGATCTTGGACAGCTGGACCGCCGCGCGCTTGAGGGTGCCCGACACCGCCACGAAATCGCCCGAGTCCTGGGTTGCTTCGACCAGGTTCTCGGCCTGGCGGATGGGTAGCCCGGTGATCTCGGCGAGATTCCGGGTGACCAGGTCCGCGTAGCCGGGCGGGCTGGTGATGCCGGTGCCGATGGCGGTGCCGCCCATGTTCACCGCGAGCAGGTCCTGCCCGATACGCTGCAGATGGGTGATGGCCTCGCCGATCATGACCGCGTACGCGCCGAACTCCTGGCCGAGGGTCATGGGGACGGCGTCCTGCAGCTGGGTGCGGCCCATCTTGATGACGTCGCCGAATTCGACCGCCTTGGCCCGCAGGGCATTCCGCAGTTCCGCCAGCGCCGCGGCGGCGTCCTGCAGTGACAGGTACACGCCGAGCTTCACCGCGGTGGGGTAGACGTCATTGGTGGACTGGGAGCAGTTCACGTCGTCGTTGGGGTGCAGGTAGCGGTACTCGCCCTTGCGATGCCCCATCAGCTCGAGGCCGCGGTTGGCGATGACCTCGTTGGCGTTCATATTGGTCGAGGTGCCCGCGCCGCCCTGCACCATGTCGACCATGAAGTCCTCGCACAGGCGCTGAGCGGTGGAGCCGCCGGACTCCAGCAGCTCGTCGCAGGCCCCGATGATGGCCGTCGCCTTCTCCTGCGTGATCGCCCCCAGCTCCGCGTTCGCCAGTGCCGCGGCTTTTTTCACGTAGGCCAGTGCGGACACCAGGTGCCCGAACCGGCGCAGCTTCACGCCCGAGATCGGGAAGTTCTCCATCGCGCGCAGGGTCTGCACGCCGTAGTACGCCTCGGCGGGCAGTTCCCGGGTGCCGAGCGAATCGTGTTCGGTGCGAATGCCGCCCAGCGGCTGCTGGGCCGCGATCGCCGCCGCCAGGCGTTCGGAGACGCTGCGCATGCGGTGCGCGATGAGCTGGGCGACGCGGGCGACGATGCGGTAGTAGCGATCCGGGTGCAGCTCGGCCAGCTCCCGCAGGGTGGCGTGCGGGACCGCGAGCACCACCGCGCCGTCGCGGGTGCGGCCGGTGGCGGTGTGCAGGGAGTCGTCCACCAGCGCGACCTCGGAGACCAGGCTGCCGGGACCCAGGCGCGCGAGTTGGACCTCGTGGCCGGTGAGGCCGGAGATGATCTGGATCTCGCCCTCGACCACGATGCCTGCCCACTCCCGCGGCGTGGCCTCGTGGAACAGGGTTGAGCCGGCCGGATATTCGCGCCGCTCGGCGGTGGCGCTGAAGGACCGGACGTCGTCCGGATCGAGCCCGGTGGCGGCGGCGGTGGTCTCGATCAGCTCGTCCAGTTGGTCCATGTCGGCTCCCGGGCGTCAGTCCATCAGCTGCTGGGTGAAGAACTCGTAGATTATCGCCGCCTGGAAGGCGGACTGTTTGTTGTCCGCCGCGCCGCCGTGGCCGCCCTCGATGTTCTCGTAGTACCAGACATCGTGGCCCTCGGATGCCAAGCGCGCGGCCATCTTTCGCGCATGACCGGGGTGCACGCGGTCGTCGCGGGTGGAGGTGGTGAGCAGGATCGGCGGATACTGCCGGTCCGGGCCGGTGTTCTGGTACGGCGAGTACTTCTCGAGGTACTCCCACTCCTCCGGCTTGTCCGGGTCGCCGTACTCGGCGATCCAGGACGCGCCCGCCAGCAGCAGGTGGTAGCGCTTCATGTCCAGCAGCGGCACCTGGCACACGATGGCCCCGAACAGCTCCGGGTACCGGGTCAGCATGACGCCCATGAGCAGGCCGCCATTACTGCCGCCCACCGCGCCCAGCTGCCCGGGCGTGGTGATGCCGCGCGCCACCAGATCCCGTGCCACGGCCGCGAAATCCTCGAAGGCCTTGTGCCGGTTGGCCTTCAGCACCGAGGTGTGCCATTCCGGACCGTATTCGCCGCCACCGCGGATATTGGTCATGACGTAGGTGCCGCCGAGCTCCAGCCAGCCCATGCCCACCATGCCGCTGTAGCTGGGGGTGCGGGAGACCTCGAACCCGCCGTAACCGGACATCACGGTCGGGCCCGGGGAGCCCTGGCGATCGCGGTGGCGGATCACGAAATACGGGATCCGGGTGCCGTCGTCGGACTGCGCGAAGAACTGCTCGGTCACGATGCCGTCGGCGTCGAAGAAACTCGGCTCCTGCTTCAGCACCTCCACGCTGCCGCCCACCTCCCCCGACATCAGTGTGGTCGGGCGGGTGAAGCCACTGGTGGAGAGCATGAATTCGTCGCCGCCCTCGAGGCGGTCCAGGTTCATGATGCTGGTGCTGGCCATGGCCGGAGTATCGGCCAGCGGCTCGCGGGCCCAGCCGTCGGGCCCGGGGGTGAGCACGTACAGCTTGGTCTGCACGTCCTCCAACGTGACCAGCAGCAGGTGGTTCTCGGTCCAGCCGTAGCCGTGCAGCGCGGTGTGCGCGTCGGGGGTGAACAGGACCTCGAAATCGCGTGCGCCGGAGAGGAATGCCTCGAAGTCGGCCGCCAGCAGCGCGCCGGCCGGATAGGTGGCGCCGTTCACCTCCCATGGCGACTTCAGCCGCACCAGCAGCCACCGCTTGTACCAGGTCTCGGTGGCGTCGGTGGGCACGTCGATGAACCGCAGCGTGCCGTCGGACTCCAGTAGGTAGACCTCTTCGTTGAAGAAGTCGGTGGCGCGGCTCAGGAAGTGCCGCTCGTAGCCTGGGGTGCGGTCGTAGCCCGAGGAGACGGCCACATCGGTGACCTCGCCCTCGTACACGAATTCCGCCGCCTCCAGCGGGGTTCCGCGCCGCCAGCGCTTCACCACCCGCGGATAGCCCGAATCGGTCAGCGAGCCGGGGCCGAAATCGGTGCCCACGTACAGGGTGTCGTGATCGATCCAGGCGAAGTCCGACTTGGCCTCGGGTAGGTGGTAGCCGCCGTCCTCGGGCGCGATGAAAGCCTTTGCCTCGATATCGAATTCGCGGACCACCTTGGCGTCCGCGCCGCCGCGCGAGAGGCTGATGAGCGCGCGCCGCTGCTCCGGCCGCTTCACCGCCGCACCGCCCCAGACCCAGTTCTCGCCCTCGGCCGCCGCCAGCGCGTCGAGGTCGATGAGGATCTCCCACTCCGGATCATCCTTGGCGTACTCGGCGAAGGTGGTGCGCCGCCACAGGCCCTTCGGATGCTCACGGTCGCGCCAGTAGTTGTAGAGCCAGGGGCCGCGCCGGCCCGGATAGGCGATGCGGGTGTCGGTGTCGAGCATGGCGAGCACGCGCGCCTCGAGGTCACTGAAGCGCTCCGAGGACGCGAACCGCTCCCTGGACACCGCATTACGTTCTTCCGCCCAGGTCAGGGCGCGCTCGCTCTCGACCTCTTCGAGCCACAGGTAGGGATCCGTCACGCCCTCTCCAACACCGGTCATACCCACATTGTTGCCGAGGCGCGCGTTCGCCGGTCGCGAACGTATTGCCGGGCACTCCGCTGCGCGGAACAACGGGTACCGTGCCGTCCGGTCAGTAGGATTGCTGTCTCGATACCGATCGGATCCAGGAGGCCTCGGCGTGTCGCATGAGCCCCGGCTGTGGGAACAGCACTGCTGCCTGCCACTGCTGCCGACCGCGGACCTCGCCGACCTGACGCGATACCCGCTGGGCTCGTATCTCTCGGTGAATATCGGCTATGCGCCGCAATCCACTCGCGAGTCGCTCGAGCTGGTCACCCAGTTCCGCCGGGATGCCTTGACCGACGTGCGATTCCGTCTGGTGCACAGCATCGAGGACGCGTGGCCGCAGGTCCCCACCGAGGACACCGACGCCACCCTCGCGCTGGCCTTCGACCTCGAGGACTCCGGGCCGCTGGAGGGCGATCTCGACAATGTCGAGCTGTTCTACGAACTGGGCCTGCGGTCGCTGCTGCCCACCTACAACCACGCGAATGCCGCCGGCGGCGGATGTCTCGACACCGACGGCACCGGGCTCACCCGTTATGGACGGGACCTGATTCGCAAGCTGAACGAGGTCGGGGTGTTCGCCGACGGCTCGCACTGCTCGCGCCGCACCGGCCTGGACATCGCCGAGACCACGACGGTTCCCATGATCTACAGCCACTCGAATTTCGCGACGCTGTGGGCGCATCCGCGCAATATCGGCGACGATCAGGCCAAGGCGTGCGCGGCCACCGGCGGTGTGATCGGCATCAACGGGGTCGGCATCTTCCTGGGCCGCAACGAGCCCGCCGACCGGGCCGGGCGCATCGAGGCCATGGCAGACCACATCGCCTACGGGGCGGAACTGGTCGGCATCGAGCACATCGGGGTCGGGTCCGACTACTCCTTCGACGCCGACGATTTCAACCGCGAGCTGGCCAAGAATCCCGAGAGCTTCTCCGAGGAGTATCTGCGCTACGGCCAATTGCAGTGGGTGCCGCCGGACGACCTGCTCGGCACGTCCGGAGTGCCGGGTCTGGATGAGGTGCTGGCCGCCCGCGGCTTCTCCGAATCCGACCGCGCGTCCGTGTTCGGCGGCAATTTCGCGCGCGTGGCCCAGCAGGTCTGGCGTGATTAGAGCAGGTCTGGCGGACTGATCGGTCGCTTCCAGACCGGACAGGCGTGACCTGTCTCACGTGTTCCCCGTCTCACGCGGGCGGGGGATGGCTGAGTGAGGCCCAGGCGACAGGTCTAGTCTCGAAGCCGTGACTTCCCACTACGATGTCGTCGTTCTCGGCGCTGGTCCCGGCGGTTACGTCGCCGCGATCCGTGCCGCTCAACTCGGCCTGCGAACAGCGATCGTCGAGCAGAAATACTGGGGTGGCGTGTGCCTGAACGTGGGCTGCATTCCGTCCAAGGCACTGCTGCGCAATGCGGAGCTGGCTCATATCTTCACCAAGGAAGCGAAGACCTTCGGCATCTCGGGTAACGCGACCTTCGACTTCGGCGCGGCGTTCGACCGCAGCCGCAAGGTCGCGGACGGCCGGGTCAAGGGCGTCCACTTCCTGATGAAGAAGAACAAGATCGACGAGTTCGACGGGAAGGGCACCTTCACCGGCCCGAAGTCGCTCTCGGTCGCGCTCACCAAGGGCGGCACCGAGGACATCACGTTCGACAACGCGATCATCGCCGCGGGCACCGAGACCAAGCTGCTGCCGGGCACCTCGCTGTCCGCGAACGTGGTCACCTACGAGGAGCAGATCCTCACCCGTGACCTGCCGGGTTCCATCCTCATCGTGGGTGCGGGCGCCATCGGCATGGAGTTCGCATACGTCCTCAAGAACTACGGTGTGGACGTGCGCATCGTCGAATTCCTCGACCGCGCACTGCCGAACGAAGACGCCGACGTCTCCAAGGAGATCACCAAGGCGTACAAGAAGCTCGGCATCACCATCACCACCAGTGCGGGCGTGCAGTCCATCGAGGACGACGGGTCCAAGGTCACCGTGTCGATCAAGGACAACAAGTCCGGCGCGATCGAGACCGTCACCGTGGACAAGGTGCTGCAGGCCGTCGGCTTCGCGCCGCGCGTGCAGGGCTACGGCCTGGAGAACACCGGCGTGCAGCTCACCGACCGCGGCGCCATCGCGATCGACGAGTACATGCGCACCAACGTCCCCGGCATCTACGCCATCGGTGACGTCACCGCCCTGCTGCAGCTCGCGCACGTCGCCGAGGCGCAGGGCGTGGTCGCGGCCGAGACCATCGCGGGCGCGGAGACCATGTCGCTCGGCGACTACCGCATGATGCCGCGCGCCACCTTCTGCCAGCCGCAGGTCGCCTCCTTCGGCCTCACCGAGCAGCAGGCCCGCGACGAGGGCTACGACGTCAAGGTCGCGACCTTCCCGTTCACCGCCAATGGCAAGGCGCACGGCCTCGGCGACGCGCAGGGCTTCGTCAAGCTCATCTCCGACGCCAAGTACGGCGAGCTCATCGGCGGCCACCTCATCGGCCCCGACGTCTCCGAACTGCTGCCGGAACTGACCCTGGCCCAGAAGTGGGATCTCACGGTCAACGAACTGGCCCGCAATGTGCACACCCACCCGACCCTGTCGGAAGCCCTCCAGGAAGCGATCCACGGCCTCGCCGGCCACATGATCAACTTCTAGCTCTCGAAGACCCTCGGGGGCTTCGCCTCCGAGGCCCGAGGGATTTCGGGGGCCTACCCTCGAACCCCGAAGCGGAGGCCAGTCTCGCGAATCTCAGGGTTTTGTCGCCGAAACCCTGAAGCGGCCCGGTGCCAGCGATTTCCGCTGGCACCGGGCCGCTTTCGTTTTTCCAGCGGTCAGTCCGCCAAGTGCAGGCGGCGGTGGAGGGCGTAGACGCGGTCGGTCAGCTCCGGGAAGGGGCCGGAGACGGGGATGCCCGGGGCCACCTCTTGGATGGCAAGGGGGCGGATGGGCCCCGCGGGGACGCCGAACTCGTTGAGCCACTCCGTGAGTTGGGCGGTCGAGGCCGCGTAGACGATGCGGCCCAGGCCGACCCAGGCGTGGGCGGCCGAGCACATGGCGCAGTGTTCGCCGGAGGTGTAGACCGTGGCCGTCGCCCGGTCCTCGGGGGCGAGGTGCTCGGCGGCCCAGCGGGCCAGCTCGAATTCGGGGTGGCGGGTGGCGTCGCCGCCCGAGACGCGGTTGCGGTCCTCGGCCAGCACCGTGCCGTCGGCGCCGACCAGCAGTGACCCGAACGGCTCATCGCCCGCGTCCAGGGCCTCGGCGGCCAGCTCCACGCAGCGTTCGAGATAGTTCAGATCGATGTCGGCGGACATGCGGCTCCTTACGTGCGGTGGTAGGCGGTCTGGGCCGCTTCGATCTTCGCGATATTGGTTTCGAGGATGTCGATGAGGCCGACGAGCTGGTCGGCCACCTGCGCGCCGAGGTCGGTGAGGGTGTATTCGACGACCGGCGGGATGGATTGCTGGACTTCGCGATTGACCATGCCGTCGCGTTCCAGGGTCTGCAGGGTTTGGGAGAGCATGCGCTCGGAGATGCCGTCCACGCGGCGGCGCAACGCCGAGAACCGGTAGGGGCCCTCGCGCAGTGCGGCCAGGGCGAGCACGCCCCAGCGGCTGGCGACGTCTTGCAGGACCGGGCGCGAGGAGCAGTTGCGGGCGAAGACGTCGGCTTCCAGGGTGGGGTCGTCCGGATAGGACCGGTCGGAAGGCCGAGCGTTCATGAGATTCAGGTTACCTGTGATTCGGGTAGCGGTTCTGGAATAGTATGTGCTTACTATTAGTTAGTGCCAGTAGAACGGCAGTTCATTCCCTGAAACCTGGAGGTAGTCATGACCGTCGCAGTCACCGGAGCAAGTGGACAGCTGGGTCGCCTGGTCGTCGAGGCGCTGTTGAAGGACGGATCGCAGCCGGTGGTGGCGGTGGTCCGCGATCCCGCCAAGGTGGCTGATCTGGCCGCGCGGGGCGTCGACGTGCGGGTGGCGAGCTATGACGATCCGGACGCGCTCGAGCGCGCCTTCCAGGGCGTCGACCGCGTGCTGCTGGTCTCCGGCAACGAGTTCGGTAAGCGCGTCGCCCAGCACACCAACGTGCTGCGCGCGGCCGAGCGGGCGGGCGTGAAACTGCTGGCCTACAGCAGCATTCCGCAGGCCGGCCGCAATCCGCTGATCCTGGCCCAGGAGCACATCGGCACCGAGGCCGCGCTGGCCGGGGCGAGCATTCCGACCGTGCTGCTGCGCAACGGCTGGTACTGGGAGAACTACACCGGCGGCCTGGCGCACGCCATCGAGACAGGTGTGCTCTACGGCGCGGCGGGCGAGGGCAAGGTATCCGGCGCGGCCCGCGCCGATTACGCCGAGGCGGCCGCCCGCGTCCTCACCACCGACGGCCATGAGGGCAAGGTCTACGAACTCGGCGGCGACGAGACGCTCTCGTATGCCGAACTGGCGCAGGTGATTTCGGAGGTGGCCGGTAAGCCGGTCCGCTACCAGGACCTGCCGCAGGCCGACTACGCCGCGGCACTGGAGGGCGCGGGTCTGGACGCCGGCTATGCCGCCGCCCTGGCCGATGCTGACGCCGGTATCGCCGACGGCATCCTGGCCGTCGACTCCGGTGATCTGCAGCGGCTGCTGGGCCGCCCGTCGACCCCGGTCGCCGAGGTCTTCCGGGCCGCGCTGAGCTGATCGAGACACGTACACGGCTGATCGAGTTCGGGGACCGGCAGGCTCAGTACCAGTTGTGGGCCTGCCAGAAGTCCCAGGCGGCATTCGGGCTGCCGTAGCGCGTGACCATGTAGCGGTAGGCCCAGCGCAGCTGGGTGATCGGGTTGAACATCCAGTCCGGGCCCTCGCTGAACATCTTGTGCGCGGGGAGGGCCTGGGCCAGCCCGTAGGCGCCGGACGTCGGATTGATGGCGAAGACCTGCCAGTCGCTCTCGTGCGTGATGATCTGATTGAACGACCCCCACTGGTCCGCGGGCACGATGAAACGCGCCAGTGTCTGCAGAGCCGGTTTGGCGAATCGCTGGGCCGTGCCGACCAGCTGCAGCAGGGACGCCGGGTCCACCGGCAGAGCGGCCGGGAGCGCGGATTGGGCAATGGGGTCGGCGATTTCGGTGCGCGCGTCGGCGGTGGCGACGGCGGCGGTGAGCGGGGCGAGAGCCGCCACGAGCAGTCCGAGGACGGTGGCTCGGAGCGGACGCTTGTCGAGAATGGGCAACGCCTGGTCCTTCCGTGTCGTTCACGAAAAAACAGACCCATATGTCTTCAGTCAGGAACCGACCGTACGCCCTGCCATTTCGCGGGAGGGGTGAGCGACACGCGGTGAAATGGCTGATCGGAGTGAGGACGGCGTCAGCGCGCCCGGCCGAGCAGCAGTTCGCGCTCGGTCTCGTTGGCTGTCAGTTCGGCCGCGCGTCGAAAGGCCATCCGCGCCTCGGCATCCCGGCCCAGCCGGGACAGCAGATCGCCGCGCACCGCGTGCAGCAGGTGATAGTCGTCGAGAGCGCCGGACTCGACGATCGCGTCGATGAGCTCCAGCCCGGCGGCCGGTCCGTGCACCATGGCCACCGCGACCGCACGGTTCAACTCCACGATCGGCGACGGAAACCGTTGCGCCAGCACCGCGTACAGTCCGGCGATGCGCCGCCAGTCGGTCTCGGCGGCGGTGGGGGCGACGGCGTGCACGGAGGCGATGGCGGCCTGGAGTGCGTAGCGCCCGGGCGGAAGGTCCCGCATCCGATTCAGCGTGTGCGCGCGGCCCAGAGCGGTCAGGCCGCGTTCGATCGAGAGCCGATTCCACCGCGACCGGTCCTGATCCGGCAGCAGCACCAGCGCGTTGTCCGCGTCACTGCGGGCGGTGGTGCGGGAAGCCTGCAGTTCGAGCAGGGCCGCCAGCCCGTACGCCTCCGGCTCCTCGGGTAGCAGCCCGGTGAGGATGCGTGCCAGACGCAGTGCGTCCTCGCACAATTCGGCCCGGACCCAGCGCTCGCCGGAGGTGGCGGCGTAGCCCTCGTTGAAGATCAGGTAGATGACCTCGAGCACGGAGTCCAGGCGCGCGGCCAGCTCCGCGCCCGCGGGCACCTCGTAGGGAATCCGTTTGGCCGCGATGGTGCGCTTGGCGCGCACTATGCGTTGCGCCACGGTCGATTCCGGGACCAGATGGGCCCGCGCGATCTCGGCCGTGGTCAGGCCGCCCACCATGCGCAGGGTGAGCGCCGCCCGCGCTGGGGGCGAGAGCGCCGGATGGCAGGCGGTGAAGATCATGCGCAGCAGGTCATCCGCGATGGCCGGTTCCGGTTCGCCGGGCGGCTGCTCGGCCGTGAGCGTCTCACGGCCGAGCAGCTCCAGTTTCCGCGCGAAGTTCACGTCGCGCCGAATGCGGTCCACCGCACGGTGTTTCGCCGTCAGCATGAGCCAGCCGCCCGGATTCGGCGGGACGCCGTCGCGAGGCCACTGTTCCAGCGCCGCCACATGGGCGTCCTGCGCGAGCTCCTCGGCAGTGGCGATATCACCGACCAGGCGGGTCAGGCCCGCCACCAGACGCGGCCATTCGATGCGCCAGGCCGCCTCCACGGCCCGGCGCGCCCGCTCCTGCTGCGGATTCAGTTCTGGCCGTCCAGCTGTCGCACCTCGACCTCGATGTCCCACTCCGGCCCGTGCACCCGCAGGAACCGGGACGCCCACTCGGTCGCCTCCTCCGGCGAACGGGTCTGCAGCACCATGTATCCGCCGATGATCTCCTTGGATTCGGTGTACGGCCCGTCCACGACGGTCTGCACGCCGCCGGCCTGCCGGATCCGGGTGCCCTCCTCGACCGGGCGTAGGCCCGCCGTGTCGAGCAGCACGCCCGCCTTGGTCATCTCCTCGATGATCTCGTTGACCTTGGCGATCAGGTCATCGCCGGGCCCCTCCTCGGGCATCCGGGCGGGATCCAGGCGAATCAGTGCCAGGTATCGCATTGCTCAATCCTCTCGCTGGGCGACTGCATAGCGGACATAGAGGGCGCCACCGTCGAACGACTTCGATTCCAGCAGGTTCAGATTCAGTTCGGTCTTGTCCCGGAACATAGGGGTGCCGGAGCCGATTGTCACCGGATGGATGACGACGCGGTATTCGTCGATGAGCCCGGCGTCGGCAAACCAGTGCACCAGGGTCGGGCTGCCGTAGATGACCAGCGCGCCGCCGTCTTCCGCCTGCAGTTCCGCGATGCGCGCCGCCCCGTCGCTGTCGATGATCCGGGTGTTCGGCCAGCCGGCCGACTCGAGCGTGGTCGAGAAGACGATCTTGTCGATATTCGTGACCCATTCGGCGTGTTCGAGATCGTGTGCCGTGGCCTCCGGGTTGTCCGGAACGCTCGACCAGTGATCGCGCATGCCCTCGAAGGTCTTGCGGCCGTAGATCGTCGTACCGATATCAGCCCGGATGTGCTCGTCGTGGAAGGCGGCGAGGTCCGGACTGTAGGCGCCTAATGTCCATTCCAGTCCGAGCTCGGTGCGCGAGGCCGCGAAGCCGTCGAGGGTCATGTGCTCGAAAGCCACCACTTTTCGCATCGAAATTCCTCTCGTCGAAGTGCCGGGCCGCCGTTCGGCCCTCGACTACTCCTCGAACGGGCCCGGCCGGAATCGACACGTTCGACGGAGGAATCTTTCAGCGGGTTCGGTCAGACCCACTGGACCAGTTGGATGACGATCCCATTGGGGTCGAGGGCCTGGAAGTAGCGCTCGCCCCACGGCTCGGTCTCGATGTGGGTCACGATCGGCACGCCTTCGCCTTGGACGCGGGCGTATTCGGCGTCGATGTCGTCCACGACGAACACCACCAGCAGGCCCTCGCCCGCGCTGCCCGCGATGCGGTCCGGCTTGAAGCTGCCGAGGCCGGTGCGCAGGTAGATGACGTCGAATCCGGCGTCCGGCCGGGTCACGTTGACGAAGCCGTCGGCCGACATCTTCTCGGCGAAGCCGAAGTGGTCGATGAGGAAGGTCGCCGAGGCGATCGGGTCGGGCACGTTCAGGGAGATCGCGGATGCGGTGATGGTGGTCATGAGGCCTCCTACGTGGTGCCGATCAACTCTGTACTAAGTACGCTGTACTTTGTACAGAAAACCTCGACGGGCTGCAAAGTGACGACTGTCACATCGATACGATCAGCGGCGGAGGTGGCGCGAATGGCCGGACGAAGCGGGGAACGCAGCAGCGCGGGGGACCCGGTGCGCACGCTGGAACTGCTGTGGCGCGAGCCCGGATCCGGCGGTTCGGCGCGCGGGCCCAAGCAGCGCACCACCCTCGACGCCGTCATCGCGGCCGCGCTGGAGATCGCCGACGGCGAGGGGCTGGGCGCGCTCACCATGCGGTCGGTGGCGGCCAAGCTGGGCATCACGCCCATGGCCACCTACACCTACGTGCCGGGTAAGGCCGAACTGCTGGACCTCATGCTCGACACCGTCTACCAGCGCATGCCGCGTCACGATCTCACCGGAATGCCCTGGCGGGAACGGGTTTCCACGATCGCCGCCGAGAATCGCGCCCTGCTGGCCGAGCATCCGTGGGTGGCCTACCTGCCGACCACGCGGCCGCCGCTGGGTCCCGGCGTGGCCGCGAAATACGATCACGAGCTGTGCGCGTTCGACGGGCTCGGCCTCGGTGATCTGGAGATGGACGCCGCACTCACCTATGTGCTGGGCTTCGTGACCTCGACCGCGCAGCTCGCCATCGACACCGCGCGGGCCGCGACCGAGAGCGGGCACTCCGATCGCGAGTGGTGGGAGCGGGCGGCCCCGCTGCTGGCGCGGGTCTTCGACGCTCGCCGCTATCCCCTGGCGGCCCGGATCGGAGCGGTCGCGGGGCAGGCCCACGACAGCGCCTACAGCGCGGACCACGCCTACGAGTTCGGGCTGGCCCGGGTCCTGGACGGATTGGCCGCGCTGATCGAAAACCGCAGGCCCTGAGCGCGGCCGGTCGGTTCGGACGATACGCGCAAGAGAGACCGATCGGGACGATGGTCTCAATTTCGCCGCGCGGACCGGGCGATCGCGGGCAGAATTCCACCCATGCCGCGATCAACCCCGGCAATCGTCGCCGTCGAAACCTTCAGTCGGGCAGCGCAGCCGGTGCTCCCGATGGGAGACGGGCTGGTGCTGCGGCCGTGGCTGCGCCGGGACGGGCCCGAGGTGTATGCGGCCTTCCAGGATCCGGCCATTCGGCGCTGGCATGTGCGCACCGCGGACACCGTGGAGGAGGCCGGGGAGTGGGTGGACTCCTGGGCGCGTACGTGGAGCGGTGGCACCGTGGCCAGTTGGGCTGTCGCCGATGGCCGCAGCGGCCGGCTGATGGGCCGGGCCTCGCTGCATCACATGGAACTCGGGCACGGTGAGGCCGAGCTGGCGTACTGGGTGGTCCCCGCGGCGCGCGGCCGCGGCATCGCCCCGCGCACGGTGGAGGCGTTGGTCGGCTGGGCCTTCGAGGTGGCCGGATTCCACCGCCTGGAATTACGGCATTCCGTTCATAACCCCCAATCCTGCCGGGTGGCACACAAATCCGGCTTCGTGCTCGAGGGCATCAATCGCAGCGCGGGCCTGCACGACGACGGCTGGCACGACATGCACCTGCACGCTCGCATCCAGCCCGCCCGCCCCGCCGAACCCGCCTACGCGCATCCCATCCCGCACGCCGAGACCGTTCCCGAAGCCGCCACCCAGCCGGTCTACCGCCTGCGCCGCTGACCCATGCCCGCGGCCGCGGCCGGACGCGCGGCTAGTGGTCGGTTTGGATACGGAGGGCGGTGATGGTGCTGGCCAGGCCCTCGTATTGGTTGGTGAGCAGGACGATTTCGATGAGGCGGCGCTCGTCGTAGTGGTCGGCGAGGGATTGCCAGGTGGCGTCGTCGAGGTCGCGGGTGGTGACCAGCTGATCCACGGCGGTGAGCAGCGCCCGCTCCTTGGCGGACCACCCGGTGGCGGCCGGGCCCTCGCGGAGGCGGTCCAGGATTTCGGCGGTGACGCCCGCGCGGCGGCCCAGCCGGATGTGATGGTCCGTCTCGTACTCGCATTGACGCAGGTGGGCGACGCGCAGGATGACCAGTTCGGACTCGTACCGGCGCAGCTTGCCGCCCGGCATGAGGCGGCCGGAGAAGTGCAGCCATCCCCGGAACAGGCCGCCGGTGCGGCCCAGCGTACTGAACAGATGCGCGTCCTCCGTGCCCGCGGCACGGGAAAGCGCCTGCCAGACAACCCAGTTCACCGGACCGAGCTCCCGCAGACGACCAGGAGCGATGCGTGGCCTCGTCGACACCATTCCCCCAGTCAACACCCTGTCTGAGCCACTCGCCAGACCGACGGCCCGGCGCGGCGCGGATCGGGTCACTCGCGGACCGCCTGGGCGAGTTTGGTGAGCTCCAGTGCGCGGCGCGCGCGGGTGAGGACATGCGCTCGGGAGCTGGTGAGGTGGGCCAGCAGGGTGCGCAGGGCGGTGTCCAGATCTCCCGCGAGCAGGTGCTCGGCAAGGGCGATGTGGTCCTCGGCCATCGCGGCGATCCGCCCGGGCGTGGGCATGTCCAGGGCTCGCACCGGCCGCACCCGGGCGTGCACCGTCGAGAGTGCGTCGGCCAGTGCGGAATTGCCGGCGGCCAGCAGGAGTGTGGTGTGGAATCGTTCGTCGGCGGCGATGAGTTCGGCCCCGGGTTCGGGCGGATGCTCGCGCACGCGCCGCCAGATGTCGAGCTCCCGCTCGACTGCGCCCATGTCGTGCAGTGTGACCGCGGGCCGACTCGCGGGTCCGGGAGCCCGGGCGGTGATCGCATCGACTGGAGCGGTCGGTGCGGCGGGAACCGGCTCGGTCGCATAGGTGTACGCACCGAGTTCGCCCGTGTCGGTGGGTGACCCGGACGGTCGGGGGTGGGCCACAACGACCGGAGACATGGTCGCTACCGGGGGCTCCGGAGGCACGGTCGCTACCGGGGGCTCCGGAGGCACGGTCGCCTCCGGGGGCTCCGGAAGCACGGTCGCCTCCGGGGGCTCCGAAGGCACGGTCGCCTCCGGGGGCTCCGGGAGAAAAGCCACGGCCAGTGGCTCGGGGAGTGCCGCCGCGGTGGCCTGCAGCCGTTGGATTCCTCTGGCTTCCAGGACTATTCGGAGTTCGTAGAGGTCCCCGAGTTCGTCGACCCGGGGGCGGTACGGGTAGAGGCCGTCGGTGTGGCGTTCCAGCAGGCCGTCGGCGAGGAGCCGGGCCAGCGCCTCGCGGACCGGGGTGCGGGAGACGCCGTAGGTCTCGGCGAGGCGTTCCTCGCCGAGACGCTCGGTCGGTACCAGCATCCCGGCCGCGAGATCGCGCTGGAGGGATCGATAGACCCGCTCGGACAACGGAATACGCCCCCTGCGCGCGTTCACGGAGTGTCCGATCAGATCGCCATGGCCTGGCGCACGGCGGATTCCGCGCTCGCGCCGCCCGCCCCGGAGGAGGTGACGCGGCCCGAGCGCAGGACATAGAACTGCTGGGCGGCCTGCAGCGCGAAGCCGATGTGCTGTTCGACCAGCAGCACGCTGAGTCCGCCCCGGCCGGCGAGTTCGATGATGGTGCGTTCGATCTCGGCGACCACCGAGGGCTGGATGCCCTCGGTCGGCTCGTCGAGGATCAGCAGCGCCGGTTCGGTGATGAGGGCGCGGGCGATGGCCAGCTGCTGGCGCTGGCCGCCGGAGAGCAGTCCGGCCTTGCGGGACAACAGCTCCCGCAGCGCCGGGAACAGGTCCAGTGCTTCGTCGATGAGTACCTTGCCGCGTTTGCGGCCGTCGGCCACCACCTGGAGGTTCTCCATTGTGGACAGCTGTGGAAAACTCTGCTGCCCCTGTGGAACGTACGCGAGGCCGCGCTTGACCCGCCGGGACGGCGACATCTTGGTGATGTCCTCGCCGCCGAAGCGGATCCGCCCGGACTTGGCGGGCAGCAGGCCGACCGCGGCACGCAGCAGCGAGGTCTTCCCGGCCCCGTTGTGGCCCATGATGGCCGCCACGCCATTGTCTGGAACCGTCAGGGACACACCGTGAATCACCTCGGTGCGGCCGTAGCCGGTGTGTAGGTCAACGAGTTCCAGCATCCGCGGCCTCCTTCGCCTCGTCCGATTCCTGCTCCGCGCCAATGGATTCAGTAGTGCTGGTCTCAGCGGGCGGCAGCTCGCCGGCCGCGGCGGTGCCGAGGTAGACCTCCTGCACCTTCGGATCGGCCTGCACCTGCTTCACGGTGCCCTCGCTGAGGACGCGGCCGCCCGCGAGCACCGTCACCGAGCTGGCGAATGCGCGCATGAAATCCATATCGTGCTCGACGACGATGACCACCCGCTCACCGCCGATGCGGCGCAGCAGGTTTCCGGTCTCCTCGCGTTCCTCGGCGCTCATGCCCGCCACCGGTTCGTCCAGCAGCAGCACCGAGGCGTTCTGCACCAGCAGCATCCCGATCTCCAGCCACTGTTTCTGACCGTGCGCGAGCACCCCGGCAGGTTTGTCGCGCAGCGCGGCGAGCCCCGTGGTCTCGAGCGCCTCCTCGATGGCGGGCAGCACCGACTTGCGCCGGCGCAGCAGGGTGAGCACGGAACGTCCCGCGCCCGCGGCGATATCGAGGTTCTGCAGCACGGTGAGCTGTTCGAACACACTCGCCGTCTGGAAGGTGCGGCCCACCCCGAGCCGGGCGATCTGATGCACCTTGCGGCCGATCAGCTCGGCGCCGGTCTTCTGCGCCGAACCGGTCGCGGGCACCAGGCCGGTGATGGCGTCGATGAGGGTGGTCTTACCCGCGCCGTTGGGTCCGATGAGGAAGCGCAGATCGCCCTGCAGGACGGTCAGATCCACGTCGGAGACGGCCTTGAAGCCGTCGAAACTCACGGACAGGCCGCGGACTTCGAGGTATTCGCTGTCCATTCCGGCGTTGCCGCCGATTTTCGGTTCGGGTACGGTCATCGCGCTTCCACCCTCTGCTCGGCCTCGGCCGCCTCGGCCTTCGGCTCGGCCTCGGCCTCGGCCTCGATCTCGGGCTCGGCGGCCGGTTCCGGTGCGGCGTCGGGGGCCGTCGTGGGCCGCAGCCGCTCCAGCAGCTGCTTGGCCATGGGCCCGAATCCGGCCAGCCCGGCCGGAATGAAGCCGACCACCACGATGAACAGCGCACCCTGGAAGTAGGTCCACGCCGACGGGAAGTGCTCGGAGAACGTGGTCTGCGCCCAGGCCACGCCGATCGCGCCCAGCACCGGCCCGAGCAGGGTGGTGCGGCCGCCGATGGCGACGCCGATGAGGAAGGCGATGGACGGGACGACACCGATGTCGGCGGGGGAGATGATGCCGACGATCGGGGTGAACAATGCGCCCGCGATGCCCGCGAAGAACGCGGCCACCACATAGGCGACGATCTTGATATTGGCCGGGTCGTAGCCGAGGAAGCGAACCCGTTCCTCCTGATCACGCACGGCGACGAGCAGTTCCCCGTACCGGCTGCGCATGAGCTGGCGTGCGATGGCCACCACGATCAGCAGCGTGCCCGCCGCGATGAAGAACAGCATGCGCCGGTTCACCGGATCGTCCAGGCGGAAGCCGAAGAACGAGCGGAAGTCGCTCAATCCGGTGAAGCCGCCGATGGTCTGCTGTCCGGTGAGCAGGATCGCCAGTGCCGCGGCCAGCGCCTGGCTCAGGATGGCGAAGTACGCGCCCTTGACCCGGCGCTTGAACACCCCGAAGCCGAGCACCGCGGCAATGGCGGCGGGCAGCACCGCGATCGCCAGGAGCGCCACCGGCGCCGACTCGAAAGGCCGCCAGTACGAGGGCAATTGGTCCACACCCGCGATGGTCATGAACTCCGGCACATCCTCGTGCGCCTTGGCGGCATCGGCCATCTGCATGTGCATGGCCATGATGTATGCGCCGATGCCGAAGAACACGCCCTGCCCGAGGGTCAGCATGCCGCCGCGGCCCCACGCCAGGCCGATGCCGACCGCGACGATGGCGAAGCACAGGAACTTGGCGAGCAGGCTCAACCGGAAGTCGGTGAGCATCGCCGGTGCGAGACCGAACAGGACGATGGCGGCGATGACGAAGCCGCCCAGGGCTTTCAGGGAAGAGTTGGCACCCAGCCGCTGGATGGTGGTCATGCCAGACTCCTCGTCCGGACGGTGAACAGGCCCTGCGGGCGCACCTGCAGGAAGATCACGACCACAACGAAGACGATCACCTTGGCAACCGTCGCGGTGGTCGAGTATTCGACGAACGAATTCAGCAGACCCATGGCGAAGGCCGCGATCACGGTGCCCTTGATCTGCCCGAGGCCGCCGATCACGACCACCAGGAAGGCGTCCACCAGATACGACTGCCCGATGGTGGGGCTGGTGGAGCCGATCAGGGTCAGGGCCACACCGGCCACCGCCGCCAGCCCGGAACCGATGAAGAAGGTGCTCACATCGGTGAGACGTGAAGAGACGCCGGAGGTTTCGGCCAGGCTGCGGTTCTGCACCACCGCCCGGATGCGGCGGCCGAGCGGCGTCGTCTCGAGCACGGTGGCCAGTGCGATCACCGCCACCACGGCCAGCACCATGATGAAGATGCGGGTCTTGGGCACCACGGTGCCCGCGATGGTGAGGCCACCGGTCAGCCAATCCGGCGCGACCACGTTCTTGGCGGGCGCGCCGAAGATGTCCCGCACCGCCTGTTGCAGGATCAATCCGACACCGAAGGTGACCAGCAGGGTGTCCAGGGGTCGGTCGTACATCCAGCGGATGAGCCCCATTTCCAGGGCCGCGCCCAGCAGGCCGCCGACCAGGAAGCCGACGAACAGTGACACGATCAGCGCCACGCCCGTCGCCGAGATCAGTTGTTCCACAACGTAGGTCGTGTAACACCCGGCCATGATGAATTCACCGTGCGCCATATTGATGACGCCCATCTGACCGAAGGTCAGCGACAGACCCAGCGCTGCGAGCAGCAGGATCGAGCCCAGACTCAGCCCCGTGAAGAGCTGTCCGACAGCCGCTGTGTTCAATGTGCCCTCCGCTTCGCTCCAGGCAGGGATCGATTGTCTGTTTGTTTCATATCGATTGGCTCTCGGTTGGTCGCCGTACGGCTGGTGTGGCACAGGTGCCGCACCAGCCGCCCCTCATCGGCGGCCGCCGAATTACTTCAGGCCCTTGGCCCAGTCGTAGTTCTTCAGGTACGGGTCCGGCTGGATCGGCTTGCCGGAATCCCAGACGGTGTAGATGAGCCCGTCGGGGTGGATCTCGCCGATGCGCGCGGTCTTGGTGATGTGGTGGTTGGAGCCGTCGATGGTGACGGTGCCCTCCGGCGCGTCGAAGCTGACGCCGTCGGCGGCCTTCTGAATGTCGGCCACCGCGAACGACTTCGCCTTCTCGACGGTCGCCTTCCACAGATAGACCGAGGTGTAGGCGGCCTCCATCGGGTCGGAGGTGGGCTTGTTCGCGCCGTAGGCCGCCTTGTACGCGGCGACGAACGCCTTGTTCTGCGGGGTGTCCACGGTCTGGTAGTAGTTCCAGGCGGTCAGCTGGCCCGCGACGTTCTGCACGCCGACGCCGCCGACCTCCTCCTCGGCAATGGACACCGAGACCACCGGCATGTCAGCGGCTTTCAGGCCCGCATTGGCGTACTCGCGGAAGAAGGCCACATTCGAGTCGCCGTTGAGGGTGTTGAAAACCGCGCCCGCCTTCGCATTGCGGACCTTGTTGACGATGGTGGAGAAATCCGTGGAGCCCAGCGGGGCGTAGTCCTCGCCCTTGATCTCGATGCCATTGGCCTTGGCGTACGCCTTGATCTCGCGGTTGGCGGTCTGCGGGAAGACGTAGTCGGAGCCCACCAGGTAGAGGGAGGTGATGCCCTTCTGCTTCAGGTAGTCCAGCGCCGGAATGATCTGCTGGTTGGTGGTGGCGCCGGTGTAGAAGATGTTCTTCGAATCCTCCAGGCCCTCGTACTGAACCGGGTAGTACAGCAGCGAATTCAGCGATTCGAACTTGGGTTTCATGGCCTTGCGTGACGCTGAGGTCCAGCCGCCGAACACCGCGGCCACACAGTCGGAGCTGATCAGCTTCTCGGCCTTCTCCGCGAAGGTCTTGGGATCCGAGGCGCCGTCCTCGAGCACCACATCCAGCTTCTTGCCCAGAACGCCGCCCGCGGCATTGATCTGGTCCACCGCCAGCTTGGTGGCATTCGCGACGGTGACCTCGCTGATGGCCATGGTGCCGGTCAGCGAGTGCAGTGAACCGATCTTGATGGTGTCCTTCGACGTGTCCACGCAGGACTTGGCATTGGAGCCCGACGCGGTGTCGCTGTCGCGCGAACCACAGCCGGCGACCAGAACGGCGGACAGCGCCAGCGCGGTCGGAATGGTGATCGCCTTCATCAGGCGGGCGGCCCTGTCCCGGCGGGGAGAGTCGTGCATGGGCGGATCCTTCACTTCACGGTGTTCGGCGACGCCGCATGCGCCGCTTGCGAATACCGCCGCGTATACAGCGGCTGTATTCGTGGAACGAAAGGTAAACGGGAAGTGTTGCGCCGGAATGACTCTCGATGAATGTCCGATTTCCTATATTGCCGCAACGTGAATTTCCGCTCACCGTATCGTGGTTCGGGCGGTGTGCAGGAAACGTTATTGCAGGTCAACGGATATGAAGCGGCCCGAGCCGGGGTCAGCGAAGGCTGACACAGGCTCGGGCCCGATGGTGAGATCGGGTCAGTAGCAGTACTGCTCGTGGGTGTAGTAATCGGTTTGGCAGTCCTGCTGCCACGTCCAGCCGTCCTGGCGGTCGTCGTTGGTGGTGCCGGCGCCCGCTGCGCTACCGGTGCCACCACCGATCAACGCACCGATCATGGCCGCGAACGGCAGGGCGATGATGCCGAAGCCCCCGGTGGCCACCGCGATGATGACGCCGACGACGATGCCGCCGAGCGCACCACCCAACGCGCCCACGGCACTACCGGTTTCGGTCGCGCGCTGCTTGGGCGAGGTCGGCATCCACCGGCCGATGTCCGCGGCAGCCGGCTGCGCGACCTCGCCGGCCTCCGGATGCGCAACCAGCTTGGTCCCGTTGTCCTCGATGCTCGGATGCATCGAAACCACCAGATCCGTACCCGCAGTGGTCATCGCCAGCGGCATCCGCGAGACGACCACCCCGGAGGCATCGAGCACGTCCACCGACGCATCGGTGAGCCGGAAAGTGCCGCCGATGAGCGTCGTGGTTACCGTCTTGTCCGCATCCGACCGAACAATGGAGTAACCCAGGTCATTCTGGTCCTGAGAGGGGTGCTTGATCGACTGCACCGCAGCCGGATCAGGCGTCGGCGCGGCGTAGGAAGTGCCCCCCGTGATCGCCATGGCGGCAATGGCGAGACCGGCCGTGGCGACAAGCTTTCTGATTTTCACATGATCATGTTCGTACCGGATTTCACGGCCGCTTACCGTCCGGATAGGTCGTCGAATCGGTCATTGAATGATGTACGGCGAGATAGAACTTCGGTGCTCGCTGATATCGAGAGATTTGCCGAGTGGCGGGAATGCGCGCTGCGGGCAGTTGGCGCGTTCGCATACTCGACAACCCGCGCCGATCGGAGTCGCCTTGGGCTCGTTCAGATCCAGGCCGTCGGCATAAACGGTGCGGCCCGCATGCCGCAATTCACAGCCGAGTCCGATAGCGAACGTTTTGCTGGGCTCGCCATATCGGGTGGCGCGCCGCTCCACGGTCCGGGCCACCCACAGATATTTACGGCCGTCGGGCATCTGGGCGATCTGAGTCATGATCTTCGCGGGATACGCGAAGGTCTCGTAGACATTCCACAGCGGGCAGGTGCCGCCGCTGGAGGAGAAGTGGAAACCCGTGGCGGACTGCCGTTTCGACATATTGCCGGCCCGATCCACGCGCACGAACGAGAAGGGCACGCCGCGCAGTTTGGGACGCTGCAGGGTGGACAGGCGGTGGCAGATGGTCTCGTAGCTCTGGGTGAAGAACGCCGACAGCCGCTCGATGTCGTAGCGGAAGTCCTCTGCCACCTCGTGGAAATGGGCGTAGGGCAGCACGGTGGCGGCCGCGAAATAGTTGGCCAGGCCCAGTTTCGCCAGCACGATCGACTCGTGGCTGGAGAAATTGCCCTCCGCCACCAGCTTTTCGATGAGCTCGCCGCATTCCAGGTAGGCCAATTCGGCGGCCAGCTTGAACACCCGCTGCCCACCCGAGAGATGCGGCGCGATTTCCAGGCGGCGCTGCTCGGAATCGAATCGGTGCAGCACGCCGTCGCCCAGATCGATGCGCTCCACGATCTGCACACCGTGCGCATCGCTGAGGCGGCGCGGGATCTCGCGCTTGAGATCACCGCCGTGGAAACGCATACGATGGGTGAGTTCCTCGGCGGCGGTATCCAATTCGTGAATGTAGTTCTGCCGCTGATAGAAGTAGTCGCGCACTTCCTCGTGCGGTTTGGAGATGGCGCCCGAGCCGCTGCCGTCGGAGAAACGGTCCTCGGTGGCGGCGGCCAGCTGCGCCGTCGTATTCCGGTAGCGGCGATGCATGTTCACCATGGCGCGCGCCAAACCCGGGTGCGCGGACACCATTTCGGCGATCTCCTGGGCGTCGGCCTCCACCCCGAGCTCCTGGTCCATCACGACCTCCTGGAGTTCGGCGATGAGCCGGGTGTCGTCCTGGGAGGAGAAGAAGCCGGCGTCGACGCCGAAGACTTCACTGATGCGCAGCAGGACCGGTACGGTGAGCGGGCGCACGTCGTGTTCGATCTGATTCAGATAGCTCGCGGAGATCTCGAGCTTCTTGGCCAGCGAGACCTGACTCAAACCGCGCTCGGTACGCAGCTGTCGCAGCCGCGCACCGACGTAAGTCTTGGCCATGCGCTCGAGTTTATTGGTGTCTTCGCATCGTTGCCAACGTCAGAGTTAGCAGAGCTGCTGAGCTGTGTGTCACATCGTTGTCGGTCGCTCGGGTTACCGTCGACAAGTGCTCTTGTCCGATGTGGTTGAGGCGTCACAGGGTGTGCGGGCGACGTCGTCGCGAAAGAACAAGATCAAGATCTTTGCCGACCTGCTGAAGCATGCCGCACCGCAAGAGTTGGCGCAGGTCGTGGCCTGGTTGTCCGGCGAGCTGCCGCAGGGACGGATCGGAACGGGGTGGCGGACGCTGACCACGCTCGCGGTCGAGCCGGCCGCTGTGCCCACCCTGTCCGTGGACGAGGTCGACACATCCTTCGGTGAGCTGGCCGAGGTCGGGGGCAGCGGGTCGGCGGCGCGACGACAGAAATTGCTGGGCACCCTGTTCGGGGCCGCGACCCGGGACGAGCACGAGTTCCTGCTGCGACTGCTGACCGGGGAGATGCGGCAGGGCGCGCTGACCGCGATCGTCGCCGAGGCGGTGGCCGTCGCCTTCGATGTGCCGATCGAGGCGGTACGCCGGGCCCACATGCTGTCCGGGCGGCTGCCGGTCACCGCCGTCGCGGCGCGTACCGGCGGCGCCGAGGCCCTGGCCGAGTTCCGGCTCGAGGTCGGGCGGCCGATCCAGCCCATGCTGGCCTCGCCCGGCGCGACCCTCGAGGAGGCCATGGCCGAATTCGAGGGGCGGGCCAGCGTCGAGCACAAGATGGACGGCGCCCGCATCCAGGTGCATCGCGATGGTGAGCGAGTGTGGGTGTTCACCCGCACCCTGCGCGACATCACCGCGAGCGTGCCCGAACTGGTCGAGGTGGTGCGGCAGCTGGACTGCGCCAGCGTCGTCCTCGACGGAGAAACCTTGGCGCTCAACGACTCCGGACGCCCGCGGCCCTTCCAGGAGACCATGAGCCGCTTCGGCGCCACCACCTCCCAGGAACTGCTGCTGCACCCCTACTTCTTCGACTGCCTCCATCTCGACGGCGCCGACCTGCTGGACGCCCCGCTGCGTACGCGCCGCGAGGCCCTCACCGCAGTGGCCGGCGGCCTGACCATTCCGGCCCTCATCGCCCCCGACCCGGAAGCCGCCGCCGAATACTTCGACGGCGCGCTGGCCGCGGGCCACGAGGGCATCATGATCAAATCCCTGGACGCCCCCTACGCCGCCGGCCGCCGCGGCCGCTCCTGGCAGAAGATCAAACCCACCCACACCCTCGACCTCATCGTGCTCGGCGCCGAATGGGGCTACGGCCGCCGCACCGGCTACCTCTCCAACCTCCACCTGGGCGCCCGCGACCCCGAGGGCGGCGACCCGATCATGGTCGGCAAAACCTTCAAGGGCCTCACCGATGCCCTACTCCATTGGCAGACGGCCGAATTCCCGCGCCACGAACGCAAACGCGACGGCAACACCGTCTACCTCTACCCCGAACTGGTCGTCGAAATAGCTCTCGACGGCGTCCAGACCAGTCCCCGCTACCCCGGCGGCGTAGCTCTCCGCTTCGCGCGCGTAGTCCGCTACCGCCCCGACAAAGAACCCCACCAAGCCGACACCATCGACACCATCCGCGCCTTGCTACCCGGCACCAAATAGCGCCCTGCTACCCGGCGCCGGATAGATGGGGGTGCGGGGGCGTAGATGGGGACGCGGGGGCCGGAGTTCCCCGAAATTGCCCCCGGAGGTTCGGGGGCGAAGCCCCTGAGGGCCCCCGAGAGTTGGGCCTCCTCACAGGCGATTCACAGCTGGAACAGGGCACGCTCCGAGTTTCGCGCGACATGATTCATATGTCGACGCTCGACCGGACGGTTGTCAGGTGACGGGACACAGGAACTGCCACCGCATCTCCCACGCGGATTCCCTGTGAGCTCGTGCCGGCCGGAAGACTTCGACGGTGGATTGCGCATGGTCCACCTTTGTGGCCGGTGGTGCTCCGCCCCCTCGCCGGGCACCGCCGGCCGCGGTCAAGATTCGTGCCGCAGTCAAGATTCGTGCCGCAGTCAAGATTCGTGCCGCAGTCAAGATTCGTGCCGCAGTCAAGATTCGTAGTCGTGTGTGCCGGTCAGGTTCGGCAGCCGGCGGCGGCCCGCGGCCAGCTCACCCGCCAGGTGTTCGTAGGCGATGGCCAGTTCGGTGAGCCGCTGGGCGGCATCGTGCACGGCGTCGTCGGGGGACATGGCCAGGGTCAGGTACGCGAGCGCGGAGAATTGCGCGAGCCGGTCCACCACCGTCCCCACGGTCTCGGTGTGCAGGTGGGCGTCGCGGGCGGCCTTGGGGAGTTCGGCCGCCACCCAGCAGTCGATATCGTGCACCAGTCGCGCCCGGTCGTGGTCGATCCGATCGGTGCCGCCCGCTCTCGTGAGCCGCCGCTCGTGCAGGTCCGCGAGTAAGCCGGCGCAGCGCAGCACCGGATGATCGTCGGGAGGCAGGCCGCGGCAGGCCTGCAGCAGCAGGTGTTTCGGTGGGAGCGGATGCACGGCCGACATCCTGCCCCTCGAATATCTCCGAATGGCAACGACATTCGGTGCCACTTTGCCGCACAGGGGTTGCATCCGGTGCCGTGACGTGCCGAGATGGTGGGGTGATCCTCACCGTGACCCTGAACCCGGCCTACGACATGACCTACCGGGTGGAGCATTTCGAGCGGGGCCGGGCGCAGCGGGTGCGGTCGGTGGATCAGCGGCTGGGCGGGCGCGGCATCAATGTCACGCGGGTGCTGAACCAGCTCGGCAAATACGCCCGCGCCACCGGCTTCTCGGACCATTCCTTCGCGGCCGCCGCGGAACTCGAGATGCCCGTGGACTTCGTGCACGCGCTGCCGTGGGTCCGCCGCACGGTGGTGATCAGCGAATCCGATGACGGCACCGCCACCGCGCTGTGGGAGCCAGGGCCGCGGGTCACCGAACCGCATGCGGTGGATCAGCTGCGGGTGCGGGTGGCGGGCCTGCTCTCGGCGATGAGCGGCCTGGTCATCTCGGGTTCGCTGCCCGGCGGGGTGAGTCCGGGTCTGCCCGCCGAGCTGGCGCGCACCGCCATCGCCCGGGGCGTGCCCACCATCTGCGACTTCGACGGCCAGCCGCTGGAATTGGCCGCGCGCGTGCCCGGCGTCGTGCTCACCCCCAATGTCGAGGAGCTGGAACGCCTCACCGGCCGTCCGGCGGGCACCATTCCGGAGATCCTCGCGGCCGTCGATCCGCTCATCGCCGACGGGGTGGGCACGGTGGTGGTGACCCGGGGCGGCGCGGGCATGGTCGCGGTCACCCCGACCCGGGCCTGGACGGCGGCCCTGCCGAAACCGCTGGCGGGCAACCCCACCGGGGCGGGCGACGCTGCGGTGGCGGCCATCATCGCCGCGCTGGCCGCCGGCACGACACCGGACTGGCCGGAGCTGCTCGCCGACGCGGTCGCCACTTCCGCTGCCGCCGTGGTCATTCCGGTCGCGGGGGAGATCGACCGGGTGCTGCGGGACCGGCTGCTGCCCACCGTGCGGGTGCGGGAACTCGAATCCGTCGTCGCCCGGCCGTGACACTCCGGGGACACGCCGTATGTGAGGTAGCTGTGAACCGAACCCGGCGGCGGCGTGGTGGCGGGGGACCGGGGGTTGTCCGGGGTTAGGTTGGGGGAGTGTCGGACCTGGGAACTCAACCCGATCGGGGGTCGGGTGTGGACGACAGTTATCGAATGCCCCGGGCGGTGCGCGCGGCGCAGGTGCTCGCCCTGGGCATCGCGGGGCTGGGCGCGATCTGCGTAGCCTCCTCGGGATGGCTGCTGGGAGCCAAGGCCGCGATCGGAACCGCGGTGCCGTTCATCCCGGCGTTCCTGCTCGGTCTGGTCGCGCTGACGTTCAACTCTGAGGGACAGTCGGTGCGCATCGGGGCGATTCTGGTGGCGGTCATGAACATGCTGTGGACGGTGCCGTCGATCACCGAGGGGCGGCCGCCGGGTCCGCTGGGTCCGCTGGTTTCGCTGGCCGTGATCGTGCTGCTGTTCCGCCGGGAGGCACGCGACTGGTTCGAACCCCCGACCTGGTGGTGAAACCCAACTCTCGGGACTCTCAGGGGCTTCGCCCCCGAACCCCCTCGAGATTTTCGGGGGCTCAGCCCCGGACCCCTCGATACTCGCGACGGCTCAGCCCCGACCCCCCACGAGATTTTCGGAGGCTCAGCCCCGAACTCCTCGGTACTCGCGAGGGCTCGGCCCCGACCCCCCGGCAGATTGCGCGGCTCGCTGCGTAACAAATAGGTCATATGGTCTGCTCATTCGCAATCTGTGTGCAATTGCGGGCACTTACCGTTGGCGCTATGAGTTCGGAAGCCACCGCCGGGACGGGCATTCATATCAGCGGGCTGAGCAAGACCTTCCGCTCCGGGCGGCGGGTGGTGCCGGCCCTGGACACGGTTGATCTGCATACCGCGCAGGGGGCGTTCCTGTCGCTGCTGGGGCCCTCCGGGTGCGGGAAGTCCACCATCCTGCGGATTCTCGCGGATCTGGAGTCGCCGTCGGCGGGGACCGCGAAGATCAATGGTGAGACCCCGGCCGAGCTGCGCAGGCGGCACGAGTTCGGGATCGCGTTCCAGGATTCGGCGCTGTTGCCGTGGCGCAGTGTGGAATCCAATATCAAGCTGCCGCTGCAGGTGGCGGGGTTGCCCGCGGACCGGGAGCTGGTCGCCGATCTGATCCGGCTGGTCGGCCTGGAGGGCTTCGAGAAGGCCAAGCCCGCGCAGCTGTCCGGCGGTATGCGGCAACGGGTTTCGATCGCCCGCGCGCTGGTGGTCCGGCCGACGGTACTGTTGCTGGACGAACCCTTCGGTGCGCTCGACGATATGACCCGGCAGCGGCTGAACCTGGAACTGCTGCGTATCTGGACCCAAAAGCCCGCCACCACACTGATGGTCACGCACGGCATCGCCGAGGCGGTCTTCCTCTCCGACGTGGTGGCCGTCATGAGCCCGCGACCCGGCCGGGTGGTGGAGGTCGTGAACATCGACCTGCCGCGGCCCCGGACACCGGAGATGATGCGCACGCCCGAATTCCACAAGCTGCACGACTATCTGTCGGAGCTGCTGTTCGGGCGCACCGGCCGGGGCGGGGTGGCATCGGAATGAATTGGGGCGCAATGAGAGAGGGCCTGCGGATAAGCAGGGTGGGCGGTCTGGCGGGCATTCTCGCGCTGCTGGCGCTGTGGACGCTGCTCGCCGAACTGCGCGTCGCGGGCGGCACCGTTCCGAGCCCGTGGACCGTGCTGCACACCATGTACACCGACGGCTGGGCGCTGTACGGACCCAACTTCCGGATCACGGCCTGGGGTGCGCTGCAAGGGTTTCTGTGGGGTAATGCGCTGGCCATCGCGTTGGCGGTGCTGGTGGTCCTGATTCCGCCCATCGAAATGCTGGTCACCCAGCTGGCCATCCTGAGCTACTGCACGCCGCTGCTGGCGCTGGGGCCGATCATCCTGGTGGTGTTCGGCGGGCGCACGCCGACGGTGTTCCTGGCCGCCATGTACTGCTTCTTCACCACCATGGTCGGCACCGTATCCGGATTGCGGTCCGCGGACCGCACCAGCCTGGATCTGGTGCGTGCCTACGGCGGCGGCCGGTGGCAGCGGCTGACCCGGGTGCAGCTGATCGCCGCCCTGCCGAATACCCTGGCCGCCTTGAAGATTGCCGCGCCCTCCGCGGTACTGGGCGCGATCATCGGCGAGTACCTGGGCGGTGTGGACAGTGGCATCGGGGTGGCCCTGACGGCCGCACAGACCGCCTACAACGTCCCGCGTACCTGGGGCATGGCGCTGGCCGCGGCCGCGCTGGCCGGGCTCGGCTACGCGATCGTGGCGTTGGTGGCGCGGGCGGCCGTGCCGTGGACACGAGCGGAGGCATGATGACCGACAAGGTCGCGAACCCGGCGTCGGCCCGGGCCGCGCAGGTGCTGAACCTGCTGCGGCCGATCGGGAGATTCCTGCTGCCGCTGCTGGTTTCGCTGATTCTGCTGGTGGCGCTGTGGTACGGCTTCCTGAAGCTGTATCCGCAGGTCGGGCTGGTCGGCAAGAGCCCCGGGGACGTGTGGAAGTACCTGGTGACCGGACCGACCTCGGCGGGCGCTCGCCAGGTGATCTTCGACGAAATGCGAATCACCCTTCGGGACGCGTTGATCGGTTTCGGCGCGGGGATGGGCGCGGCGCTGGTGGTGGCGGCGTTGTTCATCGGTGTGCCCGCGGTGGCGCAGGCGTTCATGCCGGTGGCGATGCTGCTGCGATCGGTACCGCTGGTGGCCATCACCCCGATCATCGTGCTGGTGTTCGGGCGCGGGCTGCTCGGCGTCACCGTCATGGCCGCCATCGTGGTGTTCTTCCCGGCCCTGGTGATGATCATGACCGGCTTGCGGTCCGCGCCCCGGCAGGCCACGGAACTGGTACTGGCCTACGGGGGTTCGAACTGGACGGCTATGCGCATGGTGGCGGTCCCGGCCGCGCTGCCCGCGGTGTTCGCGGCCGCCCGGGTTTCGGTGCCGGGCGCGCTGATCGGTGCGCTGCTCGGCGAATGGCTGGGCAGCGGAACCGGTTTGGGCGCGGGGCTGATCCGCGCCATCCCCACCTTCCAGTACAACCGGCTGTGGGCGTCGATCGCGCTGGTCACGGTGGTGTCGGTGTTCGCCTACGCGGTGGTGGGCGTGCTGGAAAACCTGGTGCTGGCGCGGTTCTCGCCGGAACGGAGCCGGGAATGAGCACACGAGTTAACGCGGCGCACACAAATACCTGCGGAAAAGCAAAAAATCGGAAATCGAAACGGCTTACATTCGCCGCATGAGTGGTGTGCTCCGGCCGGATTCGGCCTCGCAGTTGTCCATGGGTCGGCGATCCTTCCTCCGCTACGCCGGATTGACCGGTGCGGCGGTCGGCGGGGCCGGATTGCTGGCCGCGTGCGGTAAGGTCTCCTCGGGTTCCGGCAATGGCTCGGTCGCCGACGGCTCCAAGTACGGGACGGTGGCCGTGCAGCTGTCCTGGTTGAAGAACATCGAATTCGCCGGTGAGTACTTCGCCGATTCCAAGGGCTATTACAAGGACGCCGGATTCGGGTCGGTGAATCTGATCGCGGGTGGCGCCGCCAGCACCTCGGTGGAGGCGGGTCTGGGTACCGGGAAAATCTGGATCGGCATGTCCGCGCCGCAGACCACCGCGCCCGCGATTCTGGAGGGCCTGTCCGCCAAGATCGTCGGCACCACGTATCAGAAGAATCCCTTCTGCATCGTGAGCTCCGGCAAGAGCCCGATCCTCAATCCGCAGGCCATGAAGGGGCGCAAGATCGGTGTGCAGGACACCAATCAGCTCATCTTCAATGCGCTGCTCGCCGCCAATGGCATGTCGCCCTCCGACGTCACCATCGTGCCCGCGCAATACGATCCGACGCCGCTGGCCAACGGCGAGGTGGACGGCTGGGTCAGCTACGCCACCAATGAGCCGATCACACTGGCCACCAAGGGGTTTCAGAACTTCAACTTCCTGTTCGCCGACTTCGGGCTGCCGCTGGTCGCGGAGACGCTGACGGTGAGCCAGCAGACCATCGACAAGGAGCGCGACAAGCTCAAGGCGTTCCTGACGGCGGAGATCAAGGGCTGGAAGGATGCCGTCGCCGACCCGGGTGAGGCGGCGCGGCTGGCCGTCGAGGTGTACGGCAAGGATCAGCGTCTGGAGCTGCGCGAGCAGACCATGGAGGCGCAGGCGCAGAACGGGCTGGTCGAATCGGCCGACTCCAAGGCCAACGGGCTGTTCACCATGACCGACGCACTGATCGAACAGAACATCGCGGCACTGGCCAAGGCCAAGATCGATATCAAGGCGGACAAGCTGTTCGACCTGTCGGTGCTCAAAGAGGTCTTCGCCGAGCACCCCGAATTGAAGTAGCCCAGCGCATCGGGGCCGGGTCAGCGCACCAGCTGCACGTGCCGGCGGCCCGCGCCGGGGGAGGCGGACAGCGGTTCGGCGGAGGTGCCGTTGCGAACCGCCAGCAGTTCGGCGGCGATCGACACGGCGGTCTCGGCGGGGGTGCGGGCGCCCACGTCGAGACCGGCGGGGGAGTGCAGGCGGGACAGGATCTCGTCGGTGAAGCCGCCCGCCTGCAGGGCCTCCAGCCGATGTGCGTGCGATGCCGGGGTGCCCAGGGCGGCCAGGTACCCCAGCTCGGGTAGTCGCAAAGCCACGGTGAGCAAAGGGATTTCGAACTTCGGGTCGTGCGAGAGCACCACCATGGCGGTGTCGGTGCCGATCTCACCGGCCGAGGCGAGGGTGTTGAGGTAGCGGTGCGGCCAGTCGACCACCACCTCGCAGCCCGGGTAGGCGGTCGGATTGGCGAAGGTGGGGCGGGCGTCGACGATGGTGATCCGGTAGCCGAGCAGCCGGGCCTGGGTGGCCAGCGCGCTCGCGAAAGTGTTGGCCCCCACCAGGATCAGATGTGGCGGGCGGGCGAACGAGGACACGAAGACATCGGAGTCGGGGAGCGAGACCAGCTCGGTGCCGTGCTTGCGGTCGGTGATGAGGTGCTGGCCGATCACATCCGGGTCCGAATGCCAGACGACGGTGAAGACGGTGACCTGCCGCTGTGCCGCCATATCGGCGGCCACATCCGGGAATTCGGGAAAGTGCCTGCGCGAGAAGGGTTCGGTGAACACGTCCAGGGTGCCGACGCAGTCCATCTGGGCGTCGAGCCCGCTGCCCGGCCCGAATCGCTGCAGTCCGCGCCGTCCGGTGTGCGCCGAGTCGATGGCGGCCTCGTAGGCGGCGGCCTCGGCGCAGCCCGCCGAGATCGATCCGAAGGCCCGCCCGTCGGCGTCCACCACCATGGCCGACCCGATCGGCACGGGTGTAGCGCCTTGTGTCCGAACCAGAGTGGCCAGCCCCCCGGTGCGCCCGCTGTGCCAAATTCGAAGAAGATCGTCGACGATTTCCCGCATCACATGCTCCCGATCACAGTGCGCTGTCCGCCGGATAATCCCGATCGATCCCCGTTGCGAGGTCATCGCACGTGACGCACACCATATCCGCTCGTTGTCGTAAATAAGTGCCCGCCCCCGAATTTCCCTCTGCGCTCGCGCACACCCCCGCCCAGTGCGCCCGCCCCAGCACCACCGGATGCCCCGGCGTGGTCCCGAAGAACGCCCGCGCCAACCGGCTCTCGCTCGCCCGCGCCGCCGCGATCACCCGTTCGACCACGGCGGGCCCGACGTCCGGCGTATCCACCGGCATGATCGCGACCAATTCCGCGGGCTCGGTGCTGTGATTCGCCGGCGTCGCCGTGGAACTCTCGGTGCCGGAATTCCTCGAATAGGAATTCCCCGCGGCAGCGTTCCCGGTGTCGAAAGTCCGCGCGGCAAGGGTGTCGTCCATGCCCGGACCTGCGGATTCACCGGGGATTCCGGTCTGCTCCGAGGTCTCCCGCGTGCTGAGGCCCGGTACGGCGGCCGCGGCCAGACCCGCCCGCGTGGAGGCGCTCAGGCCGAGGTCCCAGTCCGCCGCCCAGACCGGGTGGACGCCGGCGGGCAGGGCAATGCCCGAGGTTTGCGATACCTGCCACTCGCGGTCCGGCGCGCGGTACGCGGGCCCGGTTGCCCCCAGTACCACGAAGATTCGCGCGCACCCGCCGTCCCGCAGCGCCGCCACCGCCCCGTGCAGCCAGCGACCGTCCTCGGCCAGCACTTTCGGCATGCCATATCGCCGACCGGCACCGGCCGCGAGCAGAATTCCATCGCAGCGTTCGGGACTCACGCGAGCAGGGTAATCCCGCCCGCGCACCTTCGCTGACCAAGCGATCATCAGGGATTGCCTGACCGGCCGGACGCCGGTAACCGGCAGCGCGCGCCGGCTCAGCTACCGAGGGCGGTCAGGGTTTGCTGGACCTTGACCAGGCGGGCGGGGTCGATGCCCTCACAGAGGGTGCGGGCCTTCTCGAGGTAGACCAGCGCCAGCGCGGGGTTGTCGGCGCAGCGTTCGAGCTCCCCGAGCGCCCACCAGGCGGCGGCCTCGCCGTCGGCGTCGGAGATGCCCCGGGTCAGGGCGCGGGACTCCTCGTATTTGATCCGGGCGGCGTCGAATTCGCCGCGGTGCCGGTGGATGTGGCCGAAACCGCGCAGGGTGTCGATCTGCAGCAGCGGATCCGGTATCTCCTTGCTGATCCGATACGCCTGCTCGAACAGCGCCCAGGAATCGTCCAGCCGGCCGCGCACCCCGGCGATGCCGCCCAGGCCCCACACCGACCAGCCCTCGCAATAGCGGTCGCCGATCCGCAGGGCGATGGCGTGCGCCTCTCGATAGTTCTCATCGCCGGCCGCGTACTGCTCGGTGAGCCGGTGGAGATGACCGAGTTCGCGCAGGGCATCGCATTCCAGGTGCAGATCGTCGAGCGAGTGTGCGATGCGCAGAACCTGGCGCACCTCGGCGCGCGCCGCGTCGCAGCTGTTCTGGTGGCGCAGCGCGGCGGCGTGCCACAGCAGGGTGCGCGCGGTCCGGGCGCTGTCCCCGATATCGGCCGCCAGATTGTGCGCGTACTCGAAACAGGATGCTGCCCTGGCATATTCGCGCATGGTCCGGAGCAGGTGGCCGAGCCCGAAGTGGGCGTCGCATTCGGCGGCGCGATCCCCGATGGCGTGATTGATCCCGCCCGCGAGCTCGAACATGCTGCGGCTCTCGGCGAAGTATCCGAGCGTCGCGAGCTGGCTCGCCAGCAGATCCGCGAATCGTGCGGTGTCCGAGGTGCGTTCGGCGGTGCGGGCGCACGCCAGCATGGTCTCGAGCCGCTCCTCGAACCACAGCCGGGACTGCATGACGGCCATGTTCGGATTGCGCTCGTCCGGACCCGGGTGGTGATGCACGGTGTCGAAGGGACGCGGTTTTCCGATTCCGCTCGCCGTCTCCAGATAGTGCCGCAACAGCCGGCCCAGGGCCGCGCCGCGCTCGCCGGGCCGGCTCTCGGCATCCGCACGGCACCGGGCGTAGAGGTGCAGCAGATTGTGCATCCGATAGCGCTGATGGCCCGGGCGACTGGTGAGCTGATCGATCATGCCGTCCTCGAAGACCCGCTGCAGCAGGCGTTTCGCGGCGGAGTCCTCGGCCTGCGCCATGGCCGCGAAGTCGTCGGCGGACACGGTCGAGCTCGGGAACCAGCCGAGCAGCCGCACCGCGCACCGCGCTTCCTCGTCACGCAGGTGCGCGTAGGACAGGGCGAAGGCGTCCCGGGTGGATTCGTCCTCTGCGGAGAACTTGTCGAGGATCAGCTCGGCCGGGCAGTGCCCGGCGCGCGGCGCCGTCGTCGGCAGGGTCAGCAGCATGGTGAGCGTGTCGAGTTCGTCGCGGAGATCGTCGAGCAGACCCGGAGTCCGGCTGATCCGCCCCGCCACCAGCCGGATCGGCAGCGGCAGCCCGCCCGCCACCTCCACGATCCGGCGCACCGCCGCCGAATCGTGGCCCGCGCCCAGATTGCCCAGGGTGGCCAGCATTTCCTCGGCCTCGTCGAGCCCCAACGGCGTCAGCTCCAGCTGATTCACGCGCACCATGCCGGTGAGCGGCCGCCGGCTGGTGATCACCACGAAGCAACTCGCCGACTTCGGCAGCAGTGGCCGAATCTGCTTGCTCTCCAGCACATCGTCGAACACGACGATCAGCCGGCGACCGGTCGTCTCGTGGTGCCACTGCCGCAGCAACGCGCCCTGGTCGGCGTGCGGGCGCGGTCGCGCACCCAGCTGGCTCAGCCCGGCCGCGAGCAGGCGCGCGGTGGTGTTCGATCCCGCGTCCCGGTCATGGCTGCGCATCTCCAGCCACACCATGCCGTCGGGAAAGCGATCGGCGAATCTCGCCACCAGCTGCCGCGCGAAGGCGGTCTTGCCGACCCCGGCGACCCCGGTGATCAGTTGCGCCCGAGCATCACCCAGGAAATGCAGGTCGACGCGGCGGCGCAGCTCCTCCATCGGCCCGCGCCGCCCGATGAAGGTCGAGGCGTCGAAGGACGTCACATAGGGTTGCCGGATCCCGGTTCGGTTGCGCCCGAGGCGTTCCCGGAGGGACTGATACGCCGCCCGCTCCTCGTGCGCCAGGTGACCGAGGTCGTCGATATCGATGAGCCGATCCCAGGTCGTGTTGTAGACCAGCGCGAGCAGCTCCAGCGTGTGCAGGGTCGGCGGCCGATAGCCGTTGCCCTCCGCGGTGCGGGCGGGCCACTTCTCGATCTCGCACAGCCGGCTGTTCTTCATCCGCGGTTCCCGGTGACCATCCGAATCCACCAGGGGCGCAATCTGATTGAAGCGATCCGCGGCCTGCCGCTGGTTGAGGCCATTGGCCTTGCGCCAGGCGATGCGAGGACGCAGTCCGCGCCGCATGAGCTCGACGGCCAGCGGCTCGATCAGGCAGTGCTCGCTCAGCCCGACCGCCCGCAGCGACCGGCCGAGCCGGGCGATCTCGGGTGCGGAAATGGCGGCCGGTGTCATCGGAGACCTCCTCGCCCGGCCGGCCGCGCTCGGCAATCGGTGACCGGGCCGTATTCAGTTGGCAGACAGCTGTATTCGCTTCCGACGGTAGCGAAGAAATCGTCCGCCCGCGGGGAAACAAAGGCGGTCTTCCGGCCGTCCGCCGCAGGTCACGGCCCGATCGGGCGGGGAACAAATCCCGGGCCGATCGGGTAGCGGTCCGGCCGCTCCGGGACGGTCCAATGGAGGTGTCGGGCGGTGCCGGGTCGGGGCGGGGTCCGAATCGAACGGAGGATCGGATCGATGGCAATCACTGAACTCGAATGGCTCATCACCAGCGATGTGGCCCACGAGGTCGCGTTCCGGGTGGACGCGCCCGAGGAGCACCGAGGACGGTGGGTGCTGTCGTATCTGCCGACCTGCCGGCGGTTGACGCGGGATCAGGCCCTGGCCGGGCTGGTGCTCGCGGAGATGATCCTCATCGGATTGCAGCGCCCGGGCGGGGAATTCGACGGGGAGGTCGCGGCCCTGCACGCCGGCGTGATCGGGCTCACGGTCACCGACGCCATGTGCCTGCTGGCCTTGCGGGACAACGGTTCCGAGCGTGCGAGCGACCCGGAGGAGGACGCCGGTAGGAAGGAGCTCAGGCGGCCGATCGAGCGATGCCACATGCCGCCGAGCCGGGCCCGGCGGCCGCTTCCCAGCCGCTGATCCCATCTCGGCGGCGGCGCAACGGGTACCAGGGGCCGATGTGCCGAGGGGTGCGCGTCGGCACATCGCCCCGGCGACTGTCGCCCGGGCAAACACGAGGCCCCGCACCGAGTTCGGTGCGGGGCCTTCGAGTGCGGGTGGATCAGAAGAGGGCCAGGGCGGCGAGCAGGCCGGACAGGGCGATGAACTGCAGGGCCACCCGAAGGTTGATGATGCTGTCCCACTTGTCCTGCAGCGCACGGGCATCCGCGGGGATGACGCCGGACTGGGCGGCGGCCTTCTGCGCGGTGTTCACCGGCTTGGCCACCTTCACGTAGAAGGCCAGCCAGGCGACCAGGGCGACCAGCGCGATGGCGGCGGCGACGGCCGCGCCGGTGTGGCCGGAGACCGCGGCGACGATCAGCGTGAGAGCGGCGGTGACGACGCCGCCCGCGCCGAAGATCGGCATGCGCTTGTCGCCGTAGTAGTGGCCCCAGCCGGCGCTGACGGTGACGGTAGCGTCGTCGAGGCGGCGGTAGACGGACCGGGAGATGAGGGCGGCGCACCAGTCGGTGCCGTAGACGACGGCATTGGCGAGGACGGCGAGGGCGGCGAGGAACTGGCCGGTCAGGACGAGCATCGGGGGCCTCTTTCGGCGTGATCTAGCGGTGCTAGGAACTGAAGCAACGATAACAATGCGTAGCTATCTTGTCTAGCGGTGCTAGATACTGAGATTTTCAGTCGACCGAATGGTCCGAAATGGGCACCCCGGTGGCTCGTCTCACAGCCATCGAGATCGCGATGATCTGTGAAGGTGCTCACATCTGGACGACCGTCGGCGCGTCATGCGCCGGTGGCCCCCGTCACGCAAACAGTACGGGCGTTATGCAAAACCGCACGTCAGCGCTACTGGCAAGTAGATTTCACCGCTGCTATTCGCAAGCAAATTTTGCAGAGTTAACAAAATGCTGGTCAAAGCTAGCGGGGATTCACACTTGCAACAGGTAGACGCACATTTTTTCCTGTGCCATCGTGTGGAAGTACACCTCGCGGGCCTAGCAAGTCTGCAAATTGCCGCTCCAGCAGTGGTCGAACATCCTCGCTCCTTCCGGCGCTTGGTTCGATCCGCGGGGCTACCGAGACCGAACGAAGAAGTGGAGTCAGAGATGTCGAAGGTCGGCACCCCGAAGACCGCTGCGGAACTCCAGCAGGATTGGGACACCAACCCCCGCTGGAAGGGCGTCACCCGTAACTACACCGCCGATCAGGTTGTGAAGCTGCAGGGCACTGTCGTCGAGGAGCACACCCTCGCCCGCCGCGGTGCCGAGATCCTCTGGGATCTCGTCAACAACGAGGACTACATCAACTCCCTGGGCGCCCTCACCGGTAACCAGGCCGTGCAGCAGGTCCGCGCGGGTCTGAAGGCCATCTACCTGTCCGGTTGGCAGGTCGCCGGTGACGCGAACCTCTCCGGCCACACCTACCCGGACCAGTCGCTGTACCCGGCCAACTCGGTTCCGGCCGTGGTCCGCCGCATCAACAACGCGCTGCTGCGCGCCGACGAGATCGCCAAGGTCGAGGGTGACACCTCGGTCGCCAACTGGCTGGCCCCGATCGTCGCCGACGCCGAGGCCGGCTTCGGTGGCGCGCTGAACGCCTACGAGCTGCAGAAGGCCATGATCGCCTCCGGCGCGGCCGGCGTGCACTGGGAGGACCAGCTGGCCTCCGAGAAGAAGTGCGGCCACCTGGGCGGCAAGGTGCTGATCCCCACCCAGCAGCACATCCGCACCCTGACCTCCGCGCGTCTGGCCGCCGACGTCGCCGACGTGCCGTCGGTGATCATCGCCCGTACCGACGCCGAGGCCGCCACCCTCATCACCTCCGATGTGGACGAGCGCGACCGTGAGTTCCTGGACGGCACCCGCACCGCCGAGGGCTTCTTCGGTACCAAGAACGGCATCGAGCCCTGCATCGCGCGTGCCAAGGCCTACGCCCCCTACGCCGACCTCATCTGGATGGAGACCGGCGTGCCGGACCTCGAGGTCGCGCGCAAGTTCGCCGAGTCGGTGCGCAGCGAGTTCCCGGACCAGCTGCTGGCCTACAACTGCTCGCCGTCCTTCAACTGGAAGGCGCACCTGGACGACGCGACCATCGCGAAGTTCCAGCGTGAGCTGGGTGCCATGGGCTTCAAGTTCCAGTTCATCACCCTGGCCGGCTTCCACTCGCTGAACTACGGCATGTTCGACCTGGCCTACGGCTATGCCCGCGAGGGCATGACCGCCTTCGTCGACCTGCAGGAGCGCGAGTTCAAGGCCGCCGCCGAGCGTGGCTTCACCGCCGTCAAGCACCAGCGTGAGGTCGGCGCCGGCTACTTCGACACCATCGCCACCACGGTCGACCCCAACACCTCGACCGCGGCGCTGAAGGGCTCCACCGAAGAGGGCCAGTTCCACTGAGCCACAACAGGTTCTGAGGACCTGTACCCGGGGCGGTAGTCGCATCACAACCTCCGCCGCCCCGGGAACCTCGAACTCCGCCGGGAGAGATGGCAAGCCTCTCCCGGCGGTGTTCACCCGCCCTTCCCGTCGACAGCCCCGGCGGGGAGGGCATTTTTCCTATAGTTCGATATCGAGTAGTTCGATATCGAGGACCTTAAGAAGGCGCAGGGTCATGATCAGTCCGACGCCTTCACCCAGCTTGACTTCAGAGACTTCGAAAGCGTTCGGCAGGCGACAACCGATTTCGTGACGGTCGGGGTAACTCCCCGGGGACGACCAAAATTGGTTTTGAACCTGACGTAGGCACGGGTGTCTGACTGGCAACGGCACTTAGCCGCCCGCAAAAGTTGCGGGGAGGCGGAACGGAGCGGGACGTGAGCAGCGAAAAGATTCAGCGCGTCGGCATCATCGGCGCCGGACAGATGGGCGCGGGCATCGCCGAGGTCTGCGCGCGGGCGCACGTCGACGTGCTCGTGTTCGAGCAGACCCGGGAACTCGCCGCCGCCGGCCGGGCCCGCATTCTGCGGTCGCTGGACCGTGGGGTGTCCAGCGGCAAGATCACCGAGCGCGAGCGGGAGCAGGCCGCCTGGCGGCTGCGCTTCACCTCCGACCTCGGCGACTTCGCCGATCGTCAGCTGGTCGTCGAGGCCGTTGTGGAGAACGAGGACGTGAAGACCGCCATCTTCGCCGAACTCGACAAGGTTGTCACCGATCCGAACGCGGTGCTGGCCTCCAACACCTCCTCCATTCCGATCATGAAGATCGCTGTGGCGACCAACAACCCGGAGCGGGTGGTCGGCATGCACTTCTTCAACCCGGTGCCGGTGCTGCCGCTCGTCGAGCTGGTCACCACGCTCAAGACCACCGAGACCGTTACCAAGCGCGCCGAGCAGTTCGCCGCCGACATCCTGGGCAAGCAGGTCGTGCGCTCCGCCGACCGCTCCGGCTTCGTGGTGAACGCGCTGCTGGTGCCCTACCTGCTCTCCGCCATCCGCATGGTCGAATCCGGTTTCGCCACCAAGGAAGACGTGGACAAGGCGATGGTGCTGGGCTGTGCCCACCCGATGGGCCCGCTGGCGCTCACCGACCTGGTCGGCCTCGACACCGTGAAGTCCATCGCGGACTCCATGTACACAGAGTTCAAGGAGCCGCTGTACTCCGCGCCGCCGCTGCTGATGCGCATGGTCGAGGCGGGTCTGCTCGGCAAGAAGGCCGGAGCCGGCTTCTACCAGTACAGCTCCCCCTCCTCCCCTCGTACCTAACAGGTCTCCCTGCCGCCTATCGCGAACTCAGCCCGGCGAGCACCACGTCCCGACGCGACAACTGATCTCGCGCGGTTCGGGTAACTCGCCGGGTACGTCCAAAATCTGCGAGGTCACTCGACTGGCGGCACGGGTGCCCAACGTCGACGGCTCTTGGCCGCCCGCTGAGTTCGCGGGGAGGCGGGGGTGCGTCTTTTACCCAAGGTGCGCGTCGCCGGGCTTGTGGCGGCGTCCACCTCAACCGGGCATAAGCTGCAAACAGGTCGAGCGGGACCGGCAGCTCGGAAGGAGTGTCCGTTCATGGTCAACGTCACCGATGGGTTCGGATCCAGCATCCTGGGATACCCGCGAATCGGCGAGCACCGGCAACTCAAGCGTGCTTTGGAGTCCTATTGGCACGGCACGCTGTCGCGCGACGAGCTGCTGGCCGTCGGGCGCGAAATTCAGGAGAGCCAGTATCTGGAGCTGGCCGCCACCGGGTTGACGCAGGTTCCCGGCAACACCTTCTCCTTCTATGACCACATTCTCGACAATGCGCTGCTCTTCGGCGCGGTCCCCAAGCGGTTCGAGGCCGAACGAGAAGGCCTGCACCCCTTGGACTTCTACTTCCTGATGGCTCGCGGGCGGCCGGATCTGCCGCCGCTGGAGCTGGTGAAGCTGCTGAACACGCCGTACCACTACCGGCAGCCGGAACTCGAGCCCGACACCGAATTCTCGCTGCACCCCGAGGCACTGCTGGACGAGTTCGATCGCGCCAAGGCGGCCGGCATCGAGCTGCGGCCGGTGATCCTCGGACCCCTGTCGCTGCTGCTGCTGTCCAAGACCGGCCACGTCCCCGGCGAGACCGAATTCGACAAGCTGGTGCTGCTGGACAAGCTGCTGCCGGTGTACGAGGAACTGTTCGAGATCCTCGCCAAGCGTGGCGCCACCTGCGTGCAGCTGGACGAGCCCTGCTTCACCAGCGACCGCTCGCCGTCCACGATGGAGCTGTTCGAGAAGACCTATCAGCAGCTGTCCAAGGCCCCGCTGCGCCCGCGCATGCTGGTCACCGGACAGTACGGCGATTTCGGTGCGGCCATCGAAATCCTGTGCCGCACTTCGGTGGAGGCCATCGGTCTCGACCTGGCCAGCTACCGGGTCGTGCCCGAGGAACTGGCCAAGATCCCCGGCATCAGGCGCAAGCGGCTCTACGCCGGTGTCATCAGCGGCACCAATGTGTGGCGTGCCGACCGGTTCGTGACGCTGGAATACCTCAACGCGCTCGCCCAGGTCTGCCCCGACATGGTGGTTTCCACCGGCGCCACGCTGCTGCACGTGCCCTACGACGTGCTCGTCGAATACGAGCTCGAGGGTCCCGTCGCCGACCGCCTCGCCTTCGCCAAACAGAAGGTGCTGGAAGTGGTTTCGCTGGCCAAGGCGCTCACCGAGGGCCCCTCGGAGAAGTGGCGCAGGAAGCCCACCTCGGTGCATTTCAAGCAGAAGCACGCGGTGCGCCAGCGGGTTTACGCCGTCACCCCGCAGATGCGGGTGCGCGAGCCCTACGAGACGCGAAAGGTCGCGCAGCAGGCCAGGCTTCGGCTGCCGGTGGTGCCCGCCACCACGCTGGGCTCGTTCCCGCAGACCGAGACGGCCCGGCAGGCGCGCCACGACCTCGGTCAGGGCCGGCTGTCCTACGAGGAGTACCGCAAGCGCATCGAAGCCGAGATCGAGTCCACCATCCGGCTGCAGGAGGACATCGGCCTCGACGTGCTGGTGCACGGCGAGCACGAGCGCAACGACATGATCCAGTACTTCGCGGAGTTGCTGGACGGCTTCGCCACCACCCACTTCGGCTGGGTGCAGGTGTACGGATCCCGTTGTGTGCGACCGCCGATCGTGTACGGCGACGTGTCGCGCCCCGAGCCCATGTCGGTGTCGTGGACCACGTACGCCCAGTCCCTCACCGACAAGCCGGTCAAGGGCATGGTCACCGGCCCGGTCACCATGCTGGCCCGCTCCTTCGTGCGCCAGGACCAGCCGCTCTACGAGACCGCCGACCAGGTGGCGCTGGCCATCCGCGACGAGGTGGTGGATCTGGAGAAGGCGGGCATCGCCATCATCCAGGTGGACGAGCCGTCCATCCGCGAGCTGCTGCCGCTGCGGAAGAAGGGCCGGGCCGAATACCTGCGCTGGGCCGTCGGCGCGTTCAAGCTGGCCACCTCCGGTGTCGGCCCGGAAACCCAGATCCACACGCACATCGGCTATTCCAGCCGCGGTGACGTGGTGGCGGCCATCGAGGAACTCGACGCGGACGTCACCGCCATCGTCGCCACCCGCTCCATCGAGTGGGTGCTGGAGGCGCTGAAAGAGGACTGCGCCGAAGGCCGCGGCCTCACCCACGGCGTCGGCCCGGGCGTGTACGAGTCCCGGTCCGCCCGGATCCCGGACATCGACGAGCTGGACGAACTGCTCACCGCCGCAGCGGAAGCTGTCACCCCGGAACGCCTGTGGGCCAACCCGGACGGCGGCCTGAAGACCCGCCACCACTGGCAGCTCGACCCGTCGCTGCGCAATATGGTCGCCGCGGCCCGCCGCGTCCGCCGCCGCGCGGAGGCCGCCGCGGGCGAAACCGCCTGAGGCGGTAGCGCTTACCTCGCCACCCGGTTCGCACTCACCCCGGAACCCCGGTTCGATCCTCCGATCGGACCGGGGTTCCGTGCGTCCGGCGTCACGAATCGGTCATGGAGCGGCGATTAGCGTGCGGGGACACAGGTTTTCGAGAAAGGCAATGAGCATTGGATCCGACGGGTAAGAGTGATCAGCCGGTGGACGATCCCGAAACCGAGAAGCAGTACAACGACACATACGACCAGAAGGGGGACCGGGTGCCGCCGGATCCGCCCTGGAAGTCGGGGCGCTGAGCGCCGACCCGGGATTGTCGGTGGGTGCCGCTACGGTGTGGGCGTGAACCGCACGGATCGGCTCTACGCGATTGTCGAGGAGTTGCGGGCGGTGTCCCCGCGTCTGCGGACCGCACGGGAATTGGCCGTGCGGCACGGGGTGAGCGTGCGCACCGTCGAGCGGGACATCAGCGCGCTGCAGCAGTCGGGGGTGCCCATCTACGCCGATGTCGGGCGGCGGGGTGGGTACGCGCTGGAGAAGAGTATGTCGCTGCCGCCGCTGAACTTCACCGCGGCCGAGGCGGTGGCGCTGGCGGTCGCCGTGGCCCGCGCCGACGATGGGCCCTTCGCGGCGGCCGGGCGCAGTGCCCTGCGCAAGATCCTGGCCGCCATGTCCCAGCAGAATGCCGACGCGGCAAGGCAATTGGCGTTGCGGGTGCGGCTGCTGGAGTCGCCGGAGGCCGTCGCGCCGATGCCGATCCCGGCGGAGGTGGAGCAGGCGGTGGTGGCGCGGCGCGGGCTGCGCATCGAATATCTGGATCGCTCGGGGGTGCTCAGCGAGCGCGAGGTGGAGCCGGTGGCGCTGCTGCACGGGACCAATGGCTGGTATCTGCTGGCCTGGTGCCGGCTGCGCGACGAACCGCGCAACTTCCGGCTCGACCGGATGAAGGGCATCGAGCTGACGGAGTGGATCGGGCCGGAGCGGACCATCGACATGTGCCGCCCGGACGAGCCGGTGCACGAGGTGCGGATGATCTCGCTCGGCTAGGTCGGCGAACACCGGCAAATAATCGCGAAACACCGACAGGGGGTTGTCGCCGGGCCCGGAGATCGTGGTGGGGCAAGGAAATCCACCATGACTCTTCGGGAGACAGAGATGACCACTCCGCCCTTCAACACCGTCGCCTGGTTCCAGGTCGGCAGCAATGAGCCCGAACAGGTGAAGGCCTTCTACCGGGAACTGTTCGGCTGGAACTTCGCTCCGGACCCGGACGAGGACGGCAAATACGACGTCGTCACCTATCCGGGTAACGAGATGCCCGCGGGCGGCATCGCGCATCAGGACGACGCCTCCGGCAACCACGCCATCTTCTATGTGCTGGTTCAGGACGTGCCCGCGGTACTGGCCGCGGCCGAGAAGGAAGGCGGCAAGGTCTTCCTGCAGCCCGTCACCGCCAAGAACGGCCTGGTCTTCGCCGAGCTGCTCGACACCTCGGGCAACCGCTTCGGCGTCTTCAGCCCGCCTCCCGCGAACTGAGCTCCGCCGCTCCCGCCGCGACGCGGAGATAGCCTGTCACGGACGTTGATTCGAGACAGGAGTGTGGATCGTGGGCTTGTTCGACCAGTTGAAGGATGCGGCGGGTAAGGCGGCGGAGCTGGCGGGCCAGCACGCCGACAAGCTGGAGCCGTTGATCGACAAGGCCGGCGATCTGGTGGACCAGCAGACCGACGGCAAGTTCGCCGATGCGGTGGACAAGGTGCAGGACGCCGCCAAGCAGGCTCTGCGCGAGCAGTCGGGACACTAAGCGGCACAGGGTGTTTCGCGCCGGCCGGCGCGAAACACGCCCGCGGCCTCACATGGTGGCGGCGTCGATGACGAAGCGGTAGCGCACGTCGGAGGCGACCACCCGCTCGTAGGCCTCGTCGATGCGGTCTGCGGAGATTACCTCGATCTCCGCGCCGATGCCGTGCTCGGCGCAGAAGTCCAGCATCTCCTGGGTCTGCGGAATGCCGCCGATCATCGAGCCGGACAGCGAACGGCGGACGCCCGCCAGCGCGGAAGCCCGCACGCTGTAGGGCTGCTCGGGCAGGCCGAGCGCCACCAGGCTGCCGTCCAGCCGCAGCAGTTTGAGGTAGTCCTCGATCGGCAGGTCGGCGGAGACGGTATTGATGATGAGGTCGAAGGATCCGCGCAGCTTCTTGAAGGTGTCGCGGTCACCGGTGGCGTAGTAGTGGTGCGCCCCGAACCGCAGGCCGTCCTCCTGCTTGGACAGTGAGTGGCTGAGCACGGTGACCTCCGCGCCCATGGCCGCGGCGATCTTCACGCCGATGTGCCCGAGCCCGCCCATACCGATGATGGCGACCCGCTTGCCCGGCCCGGCGTGCCAGTGCCGCAGCGGAGAGAACAGGGTGATGCCCGCGCACAGCAGTGGCGCGGCCACATCCAGCCCGATGCCCTCCGGAATGGCCAGTACGAAGCCCTCGGTCACCACGATCTGCGTGGCGTAGCCGCCGAGGGTATGCCCGCCCGCCTGCAGTTCGGCGGACACGGGGCTGTTGTAGGTCCAGACCGCCCCGTTCTCGCAGTACTGCTGTTCCCCCGCCAGACAGGGATCGCAGTGTCCACAGGAGCCGACCAGACAGCCCACCCCGACCCGATCACCGACCCGGTGCCGGGTCACCTCGGAGCCGACCGCGGCCACGATGCCGGCGATCTCGTGCCCGGGCACGCACGGGTAGGCGGTCCCGCGCCACTCGTTGCGGGCGGTGTGGATGTCGGAATGGCAGATGCCCACGTACTTGACGTCGATGAGCACGTCGTGCGGGCCCAGTTCGCGGCGCTCGATGGCGATCTTCTCGAAGGCCCCGTCCGGGGCGGAGACCGCGTAGGCGGTAGCAGTGCTCATGAAGTAATGCCTACTCCCGCATGCCCGAAATGACCAACCATCGTTCGATTTCTCACGCGCGGCGCGGCGTGGCAATCCGGGCTCCAACCGTCGTCATGCTGGCGGAATGGCCATTCTGCTCTCCGTGCTCTCCATGTGCGCAACCCTGATCGGCGGGTTGTCGGCGGTGCACATCGGTGATCGCAAGCGCCTGGTGCTCGGCCTGGCCGCGGGCGTCATGCTGGGCGTGGTGGCCTTCGACCTGATGCCCGACGCGCTGGAGCAGGACAGCCGCATCGTGCTCGGTGTGCCGGTGCCGCTGCTGGCCGCGGTGGTCGGTTTCTTCACCGTGCACGTGATCGAGCGCTCGATGGCTCTGCACACCGGCTACGAGGACGAATTCGTCGCGCACCGGCACAATCACGACTTCTCCTCGCTGGGCCTGCTCGCGGGCGCGGGCCTGGTGTTCCACTCCACCCTCGACGGCCTCAGCATCGGTTTCGGTTTCCAGGCCGGCACGGCGGTCGGCGTGGCGGTGGCCATCGCGGTCATCTGCCACGACTTCGCCGACGGATTCAACACTTTCACCCTGACCACGCTGTACGGCAATGCCCGCACCCGAGGCCTGATCATGCTGGGACTGGATGCCATCGCCCCGGTGGTCGGCGCGATCATCGGCACGCTGGTGCGGGTGCCCGCCGAACTGGTCGGCCTGTATCTCGGCTATTTCGCGGGCTTCCTGCTCTATCTCGCCACGGCCGATATCCTGCCCGAGGCACATGCGGGCAAACCCGCCAGGGGACCGCTGCTGTGCACACTGGCCGGGGTGCTGGCCATGTTGGCTGTTGCGGCACTGAGCCATTGAAATACTGGTACACCAGTAGACAGACATGCTCGAGTCGGCGGGCGAACCGCAATCGGGAGGGTCCGTGGACAGCGACACGCGCGGGATATATCCGGCGGGCGGCGCTACCGGTCCCTACCTGGCCCGCGGCCGCCGACCCGGCCGGGCCGGGCGCATCCTGGCACTGCTCGTCGCCGCCGTCCTCGGCATCACCGGATTCCTCGGCTACCGCGGCGAACTGCCGCGCTGGCCGTTCCGCGACGACTCCACCACCGCCGAGCTGGCCGGCCCGTCGCTGCCGCCGCTGGACGTCGACCTGGTCTCGCGGGTGGCCGAACCGGCACTGGTGAACATCACCGCCGGCATCCGCCCCTACGGCCTGGGCGCGGCCGGCTCCGGCATCGTGCTGACGGCCGAGGGCGAGGTGCTCACCAGCCATCACGTCATCAAAGGCGCTGACACCGTGACGGTTTCGGATGTCGGCACCGGCGCGACCTACACCGCCACCATCGCCGGCTACGACTCCGGCGCCGATATCGCCCTGCTGGATCTGAACGGCGCCGGCGGGCTCCCGGTCGCCCATATCGGCAACTCCGCCCCACTGCACCTGGGCGACGCCGTGCTGGCCATCGGCAATGCGGGCGGCACCGGCTCACCGACCGCGGTGGGCGGGCCCATCACCAATCTGGATTCGGCCATCGTGGCCCGCAATGCCGCCGACCTGTCGCGGAAATCGCTGCACGGCATGATCGAGGTCGCGGCCGCCGTGGCCGCCGGGCAGTCCGGCGGCGCGCTGGTGGACCGCTACGGCTCGGTCATCGGCGTCATCACCGCCGCCTCGGGCGACATGCAGAAGGCAATGGGCAAGGGCCCCAACGGCTATGCCGTGCCCATCGACACCGCCATGAACGTGGTCCGTCAGATCCGTTCCGGCACACCGACCGACACCGTGCACATCGGCCCCACCGCCACCCTGGGCATCCTCACCTCCGATGCGCAGCCGGCCGGCGCGCACATCGACGTGTCCATCTACGGACTGCCCGCCTACGAGGCCGGACTCACCGACGGCGAGGTCATCACCGCTCTCGACGACCGCGCCATCACCAGCTCACAAATGCTGAAAGCCGCACTCAACGCCCATAGACCGGACGATGTGGTGCGGCTCGAGGTCAGCGACCCGAACGGCGGGCACCGGACGGTGAACGTGACGCTCACCGTCGGCCCGCCCAACTAGAACTTGCTGTTCCAGTACGACTGGAACTGGAGGTACACGATCAGGATGACCACCGCGTAGAAGACGGCGACCAGCGTCCACCGCCACTCCACCAGGATCTGCAGCAGTCCCCGCGAGCGTCCCCACAGCACATTGGTCACGATGGCCAGCAGCGCCGGCGTCACCGCCCACACCACCATGCACCACGGGCACAGCGCGTGAATCTTGAACACCGCGTCCCACACCAGGTAGCAGATGGACGCCACGCCGAGCAGCAGGCCGAACCACATGGCGCCGAAGAACCAGCGCGGCAGGGCGATTCCGCACACCAGCAGCACGGCGACGGTGACGAACACCGAGAACCCCACCACGCCGATGATCGGATTGGGGAATCCGAACATCGACGCCGTCGGTGATTCCATGACCGTCGAGCACGAGAGGGTCTGATCGATGGAGCAGGCCGGCTTGTAGCCGGGCTCGGTCAGCGACTTGAACTTCTCCACCAGCAGCGTCACCGACGCCGCCCAGCCGATCAGTGCACCCAGCAGCAGCGGCCAGGCCGAACGGGGACCCGCCGCGATCATCACTTGCTCGCGTTCTCGATCGCCGAGGTCATGCCACCCGGGCTCATGAGCGTCTTGGCGTCCTGCACCTGGCTGCCGTTCACATACACGGTCGGGGTGGACTGCAGCCCGGTGGCGAAGACCGCCTTGGTCTCGTCCTTCACGAACTGGATGTACTTGCCGTCCCGAATGTCCTGCGCCACCTGTGGATCGGTGTATCCGGCGTCGGCCGCGATCTGGATGAGCTGGTCATCGGTCATGCCATTGCCGTTCTCCGGCGGCTGCTTGCCGAACATGGTGCCCAGCCAGGCCTGGAACTTCGACGGGTCCGCGGTCCCGACCACATAGGCGGCATTGGCCGCGCGGGTCGAGTACTGGTTGCCGTTGGAGGCCCGGTCCAGGAAGGAGATGATGTTGTAATCGATGGTGGCGGAACCGTTCTGGACCGCCTTGGTCAGCGCGTCGGAGTTGTAGCCCTCGAACATCTTGCAGGCCGGGCACTGCAGGTCGGCGACGATCTGGATCTTCGCCTTGGCGTCCGGATTGCCGATGCGGATGGCGCCGCCAGGTGTGACGTTCGGCGGAATCGCGCCCGTGCTCGGGTCGTGGGTGACGGCCGGGGCGAAGGTGGCCGACGACGCGGCCGGGGTGCCCTTGTTGTCGTCGTGCTTGCGGATCGCCAGACCGATACCGATGGCCGCCACCAGACCGACCAGAACCGCGGCCACGCCGACCTGGATGAAGATCTTGCGGTTGCGTTCGGCCCGCGCCGCTTTCGCGAGCGGATTTTTACGGTCACCCGGTTTAGTGCTCACGTCTGTGCTCACCACGCCTTCCGTTGTCACGACACGTGCGCGCCCATCTTCACCCGAGAACCTGAGAGAAAGCTGCATGTGTGCGTGCCGAGTCGCGCCCGGGCCGCGGCGACGAGCCCTTTTCCGTGGTCAACGGCGAATATTCATCCAGCAGGGGTGTGAATCACCCCTGGATGAGACGTTTTTTCTGTTCGGCGATATCGAAGTCCGCGGGCGGCCAGTCCAGCTTCAGGCCCTGCAGGGCGTCGATGAGTAGTTCGGTGATGGCCAGCCGCGCGTACCACTTGGAATCGCAGGGCAGCACGTACCAGGGCGCGTAGTCGGTATTGGTGCGATCCAGGACCTCCTGGTACGCCTCCTGGTACTGCGGCCAGTACGCGCGCTCGTCGATGTCGCCCGGGCTGAACTTCCAGTACTTGTCGGGCCGGTCCAGCCGCTGCATGAGCCGCTTCTTCTGTTCGTCCAGCGAGACGAACATGGCCACCTTCACCATGGTCGTGCCGTCGTCCACCAGCTTGCGCTCGAACTTGTTGATCTCGTCGTAGCGCTTGCCCCACACCTCCGGCGCGACCAGATCGTGGACCCGCACCACCAGCACATCCTCGTAGTGCGAGCGGTCGAACACGCCGAGCTGCCCGCCGCGCGGCAGCTTCTTGCGAATGCGCCACAGGTAGTGGTGTTTCTGTTCCTCCGGCGTCGGCACCCCGAACGCCGCGTGGTCCACACCCTGCGGGTCCACCGAACCGATCACGTGCCGGACGATGCCGCCCTTGCCCGCGGTGTCCATGCCCTGCAGGACCAGCAGCACGCTGCGGGTGTCACCGGAACGGCCGTTGGCATACAGCTTTTCCTGCAGATCCGACAACACGGCACGGCGTTGCTCGAGCAGAGCCTCGCCGGCGCGCTTGTCGCCCTTGAAACCCGGAGTCGCGGATGGGTTCAGATCGCTCACCCTGACGCCATCGGCGCGTAGCGCCTTGGTGACCGGTTTCGACCAGGATGTCGCCTTCGCCATTCCTCATGCGTAGCACGGGGCGTGGTTTCCCGCAGGCAACTGCGCCGAACCCGTCCGGTGCCTCTCACACCCGGGCCAGCTGCACCAGCTGCGCGGCCAATTCCTCGTCGGTGACCGGGGTCAGGGTCAGGTCGGCGGCCGTGGTCAGCAGATAGCGGCCGTCGCCGGAGAAATCCAGCCAGGTGCGATGCCGGGTCGGCGGTGAGAGCGGATTCGCCGGTTCGACCGTGACGGTGATGAATCCGCGCCCGTCCACCGGTTCCCGAAGTTTGCGGCGGAAGCGGTCGGCTTCCGCGCCGGTGCCGTCGGCATCGGGATACAGCACCGCCTGCTGCGGTTCGCGCAGCGGCTCCAGCCGTCCCGGCGGCGCCGACCCGATGACCTCCACCAGTTCCCGCCCCAATTGCTCTGCGGGACACAGCGATACCGTCACCGCGTCCGGCAGCGAGACCAGAATGCCCACCCGCTGCTGCGCCACCGCCGCGAAGGCGAGAATGCGCCGGGCCTCCGGGCCGGCGGTGCGCTCGCCGTACAGGGTGACCGTGGTGGGGTCGGTGCGGGCGCACAGGGTCAGTGCCGCGGCCAGGTCGGGATCGGTACGGCGCAGGAAGCGCGCCGGCGCTCCGCCCGGGGTGATCGGCCCGAATTGCGCTGCGCCGTCGAGATTCTCGGGTGCCGACGGAGTCGTGTCGAGTGGATAGGGACGGCGTTCCAGATCGGTTTCGCGGGTCCAGAGCATCGCGAACTCGTCCGGGGTCAGGATCCATTTCACGTGGCCGACCCCCCTTTCTTGGGTACCACCTCCGTCCCGTCCGCGACCCTACCGGAGAGATTCTGCGGGTGCTGCCTGTCGCCGGGACGCGCAATCTGTGACCTACCGCACTCCTTCGGCGGGTTGCTATCGCCGGGTGGCGTAGTCGGCGAGTCCTGCTACCGCCGTGTCGAATCCGTCGGTCGCCGCTCGGATCACGGTGGCGCGCACCGTCTCCGGGTCCGCGCCCGCCAGGGTGGCCCGGCGGATCTCCGCGTGCAGCGCGCGATCCAGGCCCGCGAGGGCGGCCGCGGCGAGCCGCGCGGTGGGGTCGTCCGGGCTGGTATCGGTGGCCTCGGCGAGCGCTTCGGCCAGCGCGGTCTCGGTCTGCTCGCCGAGCCGGCGCAATCGGGCCTGCAGGGCGGGACTGTCGTCGATCAGGCGCCAGAAGGTGGTGGCGCCGGGGGAGAGGCCGAGGGTGGGATCGTCGCGCCGCACCCGGTCGAGGAAGGCGCGCCGGATGGCCGCGGCCGCCGATTCGCCCGGCTCGCGGTCGCGCACCGCGGCGGCGAGCCGGTTCGCGACCTCGTCCTGACGGTCGAAGAACAGGTCCTCCTTGGTCGGGAAGTAGTTGAACGCCGTGTTGACCGAGACGTTCGCGGCGCGCGCCACCTCGGCGACGGTCACCTTGTCGAAGCCCTTCTCCGCGAACAACGTCATGGCGGCGTCGGCGAGCCCGGTCCGGGTCGCACGCTTCTTCTCCTCGCGTAGTGCCAACGACCTCTCCTTCCTGTCGCAGAGCAGTATAGGTGTGACACTAAAATTGGTGTGACACCAAAATTTGAGCTACGGTCGTGGGCATGACGCTCAGATTCGGCATTTATGCGGGCGGACTCGCCGGCGATCAGTTCGGCAATGTCACGCCCGGCCCACCGGAACGGGCCGACCGCATCACGGCGGCCCTGGACGAACTGCACGGCGAGCACCCGTTCGTGGTGCGCGGCTACGTCCTCTACAGCGACGCGCGCGGCGGGTTCCAGGAGGCCCCGCCGCAGCCCTGGCAGTACGCCGCGGCGCACCGGAAACTCGATCTGGTGGTGTGCTTCCACGAGCCCGGCGACGACCTCACCGGCTGGCTTGCGTTCCTGCGCAAGCAGATTCGCGACTACGGACCGGTGCTCTGCTCACTGCAGATCGCGGAGGAGCCCAACCATGCCGGACCCGGCGGCAACGGCGGCTACCCGCAGGTCCGGCAGGCCATCATCGAGGGGGTGCACGCCGCCCGCGCGGAAGTGGATCGGCTCGGCCTCGCGGTCCGCATCGGCTGCAACTCGACGCCGATCTTCGATCCGGCACAGGAGTTCTGGACCGATCTGGGCCGCCGGGGCGGGCGCGAATTCGCCGCCGCGCTCGACTATGTCGGCCTGGATTTCTTCCCCGACGTCTTCCGCCCGATCGCTGCCGAGGGCCTGGAAGCCGCCATCACGGCGGTGGTGACCGCCTTCCGACGCGAAAGCCTGGCCGCCGCGGGCATTCCCGCCGCCACCCCCATCCACATCACCGAAAACGGCTGGGCCACCGGGCCGGACCGGTCCTACGCGCGGCAGGCCGAGATGCTCGAGACCGTGGTGCGCCTCGTCGACGGCCTGGCCGGCGAGCTCAACATCACCACCTACGAGCACTTCGGCCTGCGCGACTCCTACAGCGATCAGGGCGATATGAACCTCGAATTCGGGCTCCTGCGTTCGGATTACACGCCGAAGCCCGCCTTCGATCGCTACCGCGAGCTCATCGCGGCATACAGCACTCCGGCGTGATCGCCTCGGCGCGTCGGATGTGATCGCCGCGGCGCATCAGACGGGCGCGACCTCGATGGTGATGCCCGCCGCGCGCAACCGCTCGGTGAGCGCGTCACCCATGGCCGAGGCCGGGGTGAGAATGCCCGCCAGCTCCGGCAGGCTGTCGAAGGCCAGGCACAGGCCGGACTGGCCCAGCATGACCGAGGTGGCCTGATAGCCCGGGTCACCTTTGCCGGCGAAGGTGCACTCGTACTTCGCGCCCGAGGTGGTGTGCGCGAAGGTGCGCATGGTGAACCAGCCGCTGCGCCGGGCCTGCTCGCTCGGCCCGGTGCCCGGCTTGGGCACGATGCGGTCGATCAGCTTGCGGCCCATGGCCACCCGCGAGAGCACCGCGCCCGCCGCCATGGTGGCCACGATCCCGCCCGCGATGCCCGCGGCGACCAGCGGCGCGGTGGCCGAGGAGCCCGCGCTCATGACCTCCCGGTAGCGGAAGTTCTTGCCGTACGGCCAGCCCAGCAGGCCATTGGAACGCCGCACGATCTTGGTGTTGTGCGCGCCCATGATGAAGGTCGCCACCCAGCCGTCCAGGCTCGGATCGATGGCCGAGGCCCGCGAGAGCGCCTGATCGGTCTGGCGGCCGACATCGGGCTCCATGGCCTTGTCGGGGCTCAGCGAATACGGGTGCGACATCACCGACGCCTTGCTCGGGTCCTCCGCGATGGCCTCCATCATGGCCCGCCCGGAATCGATGGTGCCGCCGCTGGCCCCACCCTTGAGCCAGGCCACCAGGGTGACATCGGTGAGCTCGCCGGCATTGTCCGCGACACTGCGCTTGTACAACTGATACACGCTCAGATCCGACGGAATCGAGTCGTAGCCACAGGAATTCACGATCTTCGCGCCGGTCTCGGCGGCCCGCTCGCCGAAGCGGTCGATGCACTCCCGGATGAACAACGGCTCACCGGTGAGATCGGCGTAGTGCGTGCCGTTCTCGGCACACGCCTGCACCAGCGGCAACCCGTAGCGCAGGTACGGGCCCACGGTGGTGACCACCACCGAGGTGCGCGCCGCCAGCGCGTCCAGGCTGGCCTGATCGGTGGAATCCGCCTGCACCAGCGGCCATTCCGCCGCGGCGGCCCCCAGTTCCGTGCGCACGGCGGCCAGCTTCTCCGGCGACCGCCCGGCCAACGCGATGCGCGCATCGGTCGGTGCCGCCCCGGCCAGATACTGTGCGGTCAGTTTGCCTACGAAGCCGGTCGCCCCGAATAGGACGATGTCGAATTCCCTGTTGGCCATGGCTCTCTTTCCCGTCGGTGAGGTTTCACGCCTTGGCGGCGCGCTTACGGGTCTTCTTGGTCGGCCCCCCGGTGGTCGGCGTGCGAGCCGGGCGGCTCGCCAGCCAGTTGTGATGGGCGCGGCCGAGTTCGGTGACCGGCTCGTCCCCGTAGAGCCACTCCCGCGCGATGCGATGCCAATTGCCGGTCGCCTCCAGCTGCCCCAGCATGCCGAAGGTGAGGAAGTCGGCCCGCCGGGAGAACAGATGCTCGGGCGGCAGATTCTGCTGCTTCATCCCGGTGAACTCGCTGGCCCGCGGATCCACCGCCAATACGAAAGCGCCGGAGGCCAATTCGGGGGTGATGGTGAGATCCTCGTCCACCAGCGCCCATTCGCAGGCCGCCAGCACGTATTCCAGGCACTCCTCGGGCGTGATCTCATCCGGCGAATCGATGACCCCGCGCTCGACCATGAGATCGCGCAGATCCTCGGCCCGCTCCTCGGCCGCCGCGCGAATACAGATCGCCTCGAACTGCACGTGCTCGGGATCCATCCGGTTGAAGAGCCCGAAGTCCAGGAACGCCACCCGGCCGTCCGGGCCCAGCAGCAGATTGCCCGGATGCGGGTCGCCGCAGAACTCGTTGAAGGTGAACAGTGAGCCCACGTAGAAGCGGTAGATGATCTCGCCGATCCGATTGCGTTCCGCCGCAGGCAGTTCCCGGATCTCGTCGAAGCCGCGGCCCGGGAAGTACTCGCTCACCAGCACGCGGGTGGTGGACAGCTCAGGATAGGTGGTCGGCACCACGATGAACGGGTGCCCGGTGAACAGCTCCGAAATCTGTTGCTGGGTGGTGGCTTCCGCGACGTAGTCGAGTTCGCTCTCCAGATTCAGGCGTAGTTCGTCCAGCACGGCGGGGGTCACCCACGGCATGGCCGACTGCAGGATGCGCCGGAACATGGCCAGGTTCTTCAGATCCGCGCGTACCGCGACGTCGATGCCCGGGTACTGCACCTTCACCGCGACCTCACGGCCGTCGTGCAGCGTCGCCTTGTAGACCTGCCCGATCGAGGCCGCGGCCACGGGTTCCGGATCGAATTCGGCGAAAACGGCTTCCAGCGGCTGCCCGAAGTCCTCCTCGATGACCGCCCGCATCACCTCGAACGACACCGTGGGCGCGCTGTCGCGCAGCACCGCGAGCCGGCGCTGGAACCGCTCCCGATGCTCCGGTGGCACCAGGTCCAGGTCGAGCACGGACAGCATCTGCCCGAGCTTCATGGCCACACCCTTCATGGTGCCCAGCACCATGACCATCTGCTCGGTGGCCCGGATCATGGACTCCTCGGCCATCCGGGCCCGCACGGCCTCGGAGCGGCCGCGCATGGACCGTCGAGTCTTCTGAGCGCGCAAGGCATTACCGGCGACGGCAATTCCCAGCTTCGTCCCCCGCGCAAGCCTGGATGTGGGCAGCTCTTTCGCCATCAGTGACCCTCCATGGGAGCCAACACCCCCGTTGGTGCCGACACGGCGGATGCCCCGTGGTTGGTCCGCCGGGTTCAGACTAACCACACTGCGAACTCGAGTGCTAGCCGTCAGCTAGCACTGTTTTCGCGGTTTTCGGGGTCCGGTAGCACGTGCGGGCGCGCGTTGAAGTAGTGCCGGTCGCCGCCCGCGCGAACCATGCCCTCGATGGCGCTCCACGCCATCATCGTGAGGTAGTCGAGCATTTCCTCGCTGGACATGGTGCGGTTGGAGATCCACCAGTCCGTGGCCAACTGCACGCCACCGACCAGCACGTAGGACCACAGCATCGCGCCGTCGGTCTGGATGCCGCGGTCGAAGGACTTGTCGATGATGACCGCCGAGACCACCTGGGCGAAGAGCTTCTCGAAATCGGCGAGTGTGGAGGTGTCGGTGGCCGAGCCGTTGCCCATGATGAACCGGTAGACATCGGTGTCCGAGTCGACCGTGCGCACGTAGGCCGCCAGGGTATTGCGGACCAGCTGATACTCGTCGAGGTCGTCGCTGATGGCCTCGTAGATGCGCGGCATCAGCGTGGTCTCGATGAACCGCTCCATGGTGGCGCGGGTCAGGTCCTGCTTGTCCGAGAAGTACCGGTAGAGCACGGTTTTCGAGACGCCGATCTCGGCGGCGATCTCATCCATGCCGGCATCGCCGCCGCGCTTGCGGATGGCGGCCAGGGTGCCGTCCACCAGCTCCTCGCGCCGGTCGATCTTGTGCTGTTGCCAGCGGCGTTTGCGGCCGTCGACACGACCACCGCGTGGGCCGGTGGCCGCCTCTACGGCGGCACTCACGCTGCCTTTGGTGGTCACGCTGCGTTGGCTCCTTGTTCGCGTCCTGGGCCTGGGCCTATTCAGCTTAAGCCTCCCATGCTGTGGATCGTCGCCGATCGGGAAGGGCCCGGTGGCGGTGAGTTCGTCACACCACGCGCCAGAATGGACGATATGGAGCAACCTGCCGGCAGTGCCGGGGTACTCGACACGACCGAGCCGAAGCCGATGAAGACCACACCCAACGGCGGCGGAGCGTTCGCCGATCTCCTGGACGACGAGGGCAAGAAGCGCGAACTGTGGCGCATGAAAGGCATTGCCACCGGCTTTCTCGCCGCGGCCACGGTCATCTACATCGTCTGCGCCTGGATCAGTTCGCGCGGCGCGGGCGGTGAGTGGGTCGGCTATGTGAAGGCCGCCTCCGAGGCCGGCATGGTCGGTGCGCTGGCCGACTGGTTCGCCGTCACCGCGCTGTTCCGGCATCCGCTGGGCCTGCCGATCCCGCATACCGCGATCATCCGCAAGAAGAAGGATCAGGTGGGCGCCGGACTCGGCGAATTCGTGCGCACCAATTTCCTGTCTCCGGATGCCGTTGCCGTCAAGGTGAATTCCGCGCAGATCCCGCTCCGGCTGGGCCGCTGGATAGCCGAACCGGCGCACGCGGAACGCATCTCCGACGAGAGCGCGACCATATTGCGCGCGGTCATCGGCGTACTGCGCGACGAGGATGTCGAGCAGATCATCGACAACACCATCGTCAAGCGCATCGCCGAGCCGCTGTGGGGCCCGCCCATCGGCAAGGTGCTCAACGAGCTGATCGCCGACAACCGGCAGGCCCCGCTGCTGGACCTGCTGGCCGAGCGCGCGCACCAGTGGGCGCTCGACTCGCAGGAGACGCTGGACCGCATCGTGAACCGGGACGCACCGTCCTGGGCCCCGAAATTCGTGAATTCGCTGCTGGCCGAGCGCATTTATCGGGAGCTGGTGGAATTCACCTGGAAGGTGCGCACCCAGCCCGATCACGAGGTGCGGCTGGCAGCGAATCGCTTTCTCGAGGATTTCGCCCACGATCTGCAATTCGACGACGCCATGATCGAAAAGGCGGAGAAGATCAAGACCGAGCTCATGGGCCGGCGCGAGGTGACCGGGATGGCGCAGGCCACCTGGCGGGCGGCCAAGCGCATGATCCTGGAGTCGGCCGACGATCCGAATTCCACGCTGCGCCGCAAGGTGGCCGACAATGTGCAGCAGTTGGGCGAGCGGCTCTCGACCGACGCCGCCATGCGCGACAAGGTGGACGGCTGGCTCGAGCGCGGCGTCCGGTACCTGGTCGCGAACTATGGGGCCGAGTTCGCGTCGTTGGTCAGCGACACCGTTGCCCGCTGGGACGCGGAGGAGGCCAGCCGCAAGATCGAATTGGCTGCGGGCAAGGATCTGCAATTCATTCGCATCAACGGCACGGTGATCGGTTCGCTGGCGGGCCTGGTCATCTATGCCGTCTCGCACTTGCTGTTCAATGGCTGAACATTTGACCAATAAGCGCTCGGGCGGAGCGCCGGTTGTTTGCCACGGTGCCATTCGGTGAACAGCGCTAGCAGAGCGCTTGCAAGAGTTAGCACCCCGTCCTAGAATTGACCGCACAACCGCCGGAAGGTGAGTGATGAAGCACGATCCCGAGGTTCCCGAACCGATCGAGGGCGACAGCGCGGAGACGTCCGCCGCCGGAGATCGGACGGGTCGCGTAGCCAACGCGGCTCACGACATCGGGGGCTTCATCCGGGCGCAACGCGAGGCCGCCCAGGTCTCGCTGCGTCAGCTCGCACAGCTGGCGGGGGTGAGCAATCCGTACTTGAGTCAGATCGAGCGCGGGCTGCGCAACCCGTCCGCCGAGGTACTCGCCCAGATCGCGAAGGGTCTGCGGGTCTCCTCGGAGGTCTTGTACATGCGGGCCGGGTACCTCGAGCAGAGGCCGCACGGCCCTGTCCGGGATGCCCTGCTGGCCGACGCCGGCCTGACCGAACGTCAGAAGCAGGTCCTCCTGGACATCTATGAATCGTTCTGCCGGGAAAACCAGGCGAACGAGGACAGAGGGGACGCAACGGACCTAATGGGGGGCGTTCCCGGGGGAGACAGGGACAACGAGGTTCCGCACCGCACAACCGAAGTTCCGCCACGCCAGGAGGGCGAACCATCATGACCGAATCGAACCTGACCGCCACCGTGACCAAGCCGATCTACGCCACGGTCGGCGCGGGTGACGCCATCTACGCCGCCGTGCTCGACGCCGTCTCGCAGATCCGCGAGCGCGCCACCTCCGCCGACGTCCAGGGCCGCATCGACGAGGCCCGCGAGCGCGTCGCCAACCTCCCGGCCGACCTGCAGGAGCAGGCCGAGACCCTGCGCCAGCGCGTGCAGGCACTGCCGTCCGAGCTGCCCGAGGACCTGGCCGAGCTGCGCGAGAAGGCCACCGCCGATGAGCTCCGCAAGCTGGTCGACCAGTACTACCACCAGCTGCTGGACCTGTACGCCGACCTGGTCGTCCGGGGCGAGGAGACCGTCGAGAAGCTGCGCAGCAACCCCGCTTTCGAGGAGCGCTTCGAGCAGGTCGAGACCCGCTACAACGACCTGCTGTCGCAGACCCAGGACATCATCGGCAAGGTGACCGACCAGGTCGGCCCCTACATCGGGCTCGCCGGTAAGGAAGAGGCCGAGGCCGAGGAGACCGTCGACGCCGAGGTCGTGGACGTGACCACCGAGACCGCTCCGGTCGAGGACGAGGCTCCGATCAAGAAGGCTGCCGCCAAGAAGGCTGCCCCGGCCAAGAAGGCTGCCCCCGCCAAGAAGGCTGCCCCCGCCAAGAAGTAAGACCTCGCACTTCGCGAAAAAGCTTGTCGCCCTCGCACACTCACGTGTGCGAGGGCGGCCGCATTTTTGCGGGACACGGTCGCCACTCGGAGCTCGCGGTGTTGCCGGGCGGTGTGAACATCGGAGTGCCGGAACCCGTGTCGTGGTGAGAAGCCCTGGTGGGCAGGGCTTCATCCGTATGATGGGTGAGGTGATGGGAATCCCCAGCTTGATCTTGACGGTGTTGCAGCTGTGTGCTCTCGGCATGACGGTGTTCGCGCTCGTGCACGCGATTCGCCAGCGCCCGGATGCCTTCACGGCCGTGGACAAGCTGACCAAGCCGGTGTGGATCGCGATTCTGCTGGCGTCGCTGGGCGCCCTGCTGCTGGCGCAGACCCCGGTGGGGATTCTGGGTATCGCGGCGATCGTGGCCACCGGCGTCTACCTCGCCGATGTCCGGCCGAAGGTGGATGAGATCCAGCGTGGGCCGCGCTGGTAGCACGCGTTCGAGACAGTCGGCCGCCACTCCGGATCATCCGGGTGGCGGTCATTTTTTTCACATCAATGCGCTGGCCGGGGGTGAGGTGGGTTCCGACTCGGGAACTTTTCGGGTGCTTGCACTAGCAAGCACCCGATGGCGCAGGTTACTGTATCTAGCAGTAACACAAAGGAGTGTCCTATGCGGGCAACGCTGCCTCACCGGGCGAACCTCGGCCGGAAGGTCCGTGATCTGGTGCGCGAGCACCGGGCGGACCTGCGCAGCCGGACCTACGGCAACGCGGATCTGAATCCGCCGGCCGGTCCCTACGAGGTTGTCCCGGTCACCGCCTCCGATGGCGCCCGGCTCCGGGTGCACGCCTACGGTCCGGCCGACGGCGATGTGATCGTTCTCGTGCACGGCTGGACCTGCTGCCTCGAATACTGGAATCCCCAGATCAACGCCTTCGCGGGCGAATACCGCGTCATCGCCTACGACGTGCGCGGCCACGGCGAGAGCGACGAGGGCAGCGCCCCGCTCACCATCGATCAGCTCGCCGACGATCTCGCCGATGTCCTGGACGCCGTGCTGAAGCCGGGCCGGCGTGCGGTGCTGGTGGGGCACAGTCTGGGCGGCATGACGATTCAGGCCTGGTCGGGCCGGTATCCGCAACGGGTGCAGCGGCAGCTGCTCGCGGTGCTGCTCACCAATACCGCGGCCGGCGACCTGATCGCCGAGACCACCGTGGTGCCGTTCTTCAACCGGGGTATCGCCAAGCTGCCGTTCCTGGTCGGCCTGATCGGGCTGAGCACTCCGATTCTCTTCCCACCCATCCGGCCGGTGACGTGGGTGTTCCGGCGGCAGATCATGAGCCTGGCCGCGGTCGGCGATGTTGCCGCCTTCGGTCTGAACATCGTGCGCTCGTGCCCGGCGCGAGTGCGCGGCCGGTTCGGAACCCTGCTGTCCTACCTGAGAGTCGGGCGCGGGGCGGCCAATCTGACGGTGCCGACCACCGTCATCGCCGGGTCGGCCGACGATATGACCCCGCCGGTGCACTCGGAGCGGATCGTCGAGATGCTCGCCGCGACCGGCAGCCTGGACGGGTACCGGGTCCTGCCGACCGGCCACCTGGGGAATGTGGAGGCGTACCGGGAGTTCAATGCCGAACTTGCCCGGATCGCCAAGTCCGCGTTCGGAATTCCCGCGCGGGTGGTGGGCGCCTGAGGGGTGGGCTCGCTCACCCCTGAGGTTCCTTAACGGAGACGGCAGTCACAACGAACATAGTTGTAGAGCAAGAAGATATACCCATGCTTGCTATTGCAAGCGCCTTGGTTAGCGCGTTACGGTGGTCTGGAACACAAAGGAGTGCTCATGCTGGTGAAACTGCCAGAGGCCGGTGTCGGCGCCGATGCGCTGACCGCGCCCTTCCGCTCTGGGCTACGGTCCCGGAACTACCGGACCGCATCGCTCAACACCCCACGCCCCACCGAGATCATCCCCGTCACCACGCGTGACGGCGCGAAGCTGCGTGTGCACGCCTACGGTCCGGCCGACGGTGAGGTCATCGTGCTGGCGCACGGCTGGTCCTGCGCCATCGAATACTGGAACCCGCAGATCAACGCCTTCGCCGGCGAGTACCGGGTGATCGCGTTCGATCAGCGCGGCCACGGCGAAAGCGAGAGCGGCACACGCTCTTTCAGCGCCGATCAACTCGCGGACGACCTCTCCGATGTGCTCGACGCGGTGCTGCGTCCGGGCCGGCGGGCGGTGCTGGTCGGGCACAGCATGGGCGGCATGACCATTCAGGCGTGGGCCGACCGCTATCCGCACCAGGTCCGGCATCGGGCGTCGGCAGTGCTGCTGGCCACCACCGCCGCGCGTCAGATTCCCAACCGCGCCACCGTGATTCCGCTGCTCAATGATGTGATCCCGGGCCCGGACTGGCTGGCGCTGGCGCTGTTCGGCACGCCGGTGCCGCTGCCCGGCGGCCCCGCGGTCAACCTGATCGCCAAGCATCGGCTGATGACTCCGGCCGCCACCCGTGACCAGATCCTCTTCGGCACCTCGATCGTCCGTTCCTGCCGCCCGTCGGTGCGCGCGGCCGTGGCCCGGGGCCTGCTCGAACTCGATCTGCACGGTGCCGCAGCACATTTGACGATCCCGACCACGGTGATCGCGGGCTCGCACGATCGGCTGCTGCCGGAGGTGCATTCGCGCGAGATCGCCGACATCCTCGCCGCCGCGGGACATCTCGACCGGTACACCATCCTGCCCACCGGGCATCTGGTGAACATCGAGGCCGAGAAGGCGTTCAATGTGGAGCTGCACCGCGTGATCCGCCGGTCGCGCCGCGACCCGGTCGCCGTCGCCGGCTGACCTCGGAGACGACGACGCCCGCCCTGGGAAAACCGGGGCGGGCGTTGGCTTTTCGGGTCCTATTCGAAGACGACGGTGCGGCGGCCATGCACCAGCACCCGGCCCTCGAGATGCCAGCGCAGGCCGCGGGCCAGCACCACCCGTTCGATGTCCCGGCCCTGGCGGACCATGTCGCGCACGGTGTCGGAGTGGTCGATGCGGGTGACGTCCTGCTCGATGATCGGGCCCGCGTCCAGCTCGGCGGTGACGTAGTGGCAGGTCGCGCCGATCAGCTTGACGCCGCGGGCGAAAGCCTGGTGGTAGGGGCGCGCGCCGACGAAGGACGGCAGGAAGCTGTGGTGGATATTGATGGCCTTGCCCGCCCAGTGCTCGCACAGCTCCGACGGCAGCACCTGCATGAACCGGGCCAGCACCACGGCGTGCGGGTCGTGCACGTCGACCAGCTCGCGCACCTGCTCGAAGGCCGGGCCGCGTTCGGCCGGGTCCTTGGGGAAGGGCACGTAGTGGAACTTGATGCCGTGCGCCTCGGTCATGCCGGCCAGGTCCGGGTGATTGCCGATGACGGCCTCGATGGTGGCGGGCAGCTCGCCGCTGGTGGCCCGGCCGAGCAGGTCGTGCAGGCAGTGGCCATCCTTGGAGACCAGCAGCACCGCGCGGCGGCGTTCACCGGAGTCGTGCACCTGCCAGTCGGTCTCCGGGCCGAGGTCGGCGGCGACGGCGGTGAAGCGGCTGCGCAGCTCGTCCAGATCGAACGGCACGGTGGTGGCCTCGAGCGCCTGCCGGGTGAAGAACCACCCGGTCTCCAGGTCGGAGTGATAGCCCGCCTCCACGATCGACCCGCCGAATTCGGCGATGAACGAGGTGATGCGGGCGATGATGCCGGGACGATCCGGGCAGCCCAGGGTGAGCACGTAGCGACGGTCGTCCGGGGTGGAACTCATCCGACCAGCCTATCCGCCTCCCCGAGCCGTCAGCGCACGGACGGGTGCCATCGCCGGTTGTGCACGCGTGCCGGCGGTTGGGCACCGAACCGATCCCGGGCGTACCCGACGAGTTACCCCGCGCGGGACGAAATCAGCCGTCACCCCGGCAATCGAAAGACCTACAACTCGTAAAAGGCATCGGCGTAGCGGAATTCGCCCTTGATCTCCAGCTCGTAGGCGGTCAGGGGGCGGACCTGGAAGTGGGGCGTCCAGTCAGGTTTGTCGGGGATGATGCCGAGGCGGGTGCCGGGGACGAAGCCGAAACGCGGGTAGTACTCGAGGCTGCCGAGCAGACCGACCAGGGGTTCGTCGAGGGCGTCCGCGGCGCCGAGGGCGGCGTGCATAAGGGCCGAGCCGATGCCTTTGCGCTGGTGATCGGCGCGGACGCCGATCGGGCCCAGGGCCAGCACCGGGAAGGGGCCGATGGTCGCCCGGGTGAGGCAGACGTGCCCGACGATCTGATCGTGGAACTCCGCCACCAGGGACAGGGTCGGGATCCACACGGAACCGTCGTCGCGGAGGAGATGGACCAGACCGACTTCGACGGGGTCGCCGATCGGCTCGGAAGAGGGGGTATCACCGTCGGCATCCGCGGAGCGATCGAAGGCGCTGCGGTGCACCGCGTCGATCGCGGCGGCATCGCCGGTACGTTCACGACGGATCAGCACGCCTACAAGTCTGCGTGACAACGGTGGCCGCCCGCAACGAAATTCGCCGGGCGTGTGCCAAACTCGGTGCTCATGGCACAGATTTCCCGTCGTGATGTGGCGGCGATGATCGATCACACCCTGCTGTCACCCGATGCCACGCCCGCCGGGGTGGCCGCGCTCGTGGACGAGGCGCGCGAACTGGGCGTGTTCGCGATCTGCGTGTCGCCGTCCATGTTGCCGGTGCGTGCGCCGGGTCTGGTGGTGGCCACGGTCGCGGGATTCCCCTCCGGCAAACATCATTCGCTGGTCAAGGGGGCCGAGGCGCGGCTGGCGGTGGACCAGGGCGCGGCCGAGGTGGACATGGTTATCGACGTCGGCGCGGCGCGGGCCGGTGAGTACAACGCGGTGCTGGCCGACATCGTCACGGTGCGCGAGGCGATCGGGGATCGGGCGCTGCTCAAGGTCATCATCGAATCCGCCGCGCTCACCGATGAAGCCATTGCCGAGGTGTGCCGGGCCGCCGAGCGGGCGGGCGCGGATTTCGTGAAGACCTCCACCGGATTCCACCCCGCCGGCGGTGCGAGCGCGCACGCCGTGCGGCTGATGGCGGAGACCGTCGGCGGGCGGCTCGGGGTGAAGGCCAGCGGCGGTATCCGGAGCGCGGCGCAGGCGGCGGAACTGATCGCCGCCGGCGCCACGCGGCTGGGACTGTCGCGGTCTCGTGAAGTGCTGGAAGGGTTTCCGGACTAGCAGTTGACCGGTTGCTGCTGCTGATTCGGATCCGCCGTCAGCTCGGCGTGCCCGCCCTGCAGCGCGACGTGCAGGCCGTCCTTGGTGACCTCGACCTTGGTGGGCTGCAGGCCCATCGGGTAGCTCTGCAGGCTCCGCGTCATGAGATCCACGATGCCCGAGACCAGATCGGTGGGCAGGCCGAAGCCGAGCAGTGAGGCCTGCAAGGTGTCGACCTCGATCTTGTCGCCGACAATCTTTGGCTTGACCTGCAATTGGGCCAGGCCGCCCAGCACCGCGAAGCTCAGCGTGCCGGAGCCGGGATCGGCGGTGGTGCCGGAGACCATGCCGCCCAGCGTCTTCGTGATGCCGTCGGTGCTCCAGGTGACGTCGGCGGTGGAGCTGCCGACGGTGGCCTGCTTGCCGCCGTCCGACATTTCGACGTCATCGAAGGTGGCGTGTACGACCATGCCCTGCGCCGGGCCGAACTTGGAGTCGTCGCTGTTCACCGTCACCGAGCTGACCTTGTGGTCGAACATGGTGAGCAGCAGCGGTTTCCAGCCGAACGACACATCGATCTTGGAGCCCATCTGCGCCTGGAACTGCGAGCTGATGCACTTCTCGACCTTGTTGCGGGCGTAGGCCTCCCCGCCCCCCAGGCCGCCGGCCACCAGCAGCGTCGCCACCAGGCCCACGACGAGCAGGGTCTTCTTGCGATTTCGGGGCTTGCCGGACGAGCCGCCCTGCCCGCCACCGACATTCATCGGGGGCGGTGGTGTGCCGGGCGGCAGCTGCGCGCCGCCGGGCTGCGGAATCGAACCGGAGGTGCCGGTGCCGACCGGCAGCACCGTGGTCGGCGCCGAACCGGTCGAGTGGCCGGTGCCGGCGGTGGCGGCGGTGCCGGCGGTGGCGGCGGTGCCGGCGGTGGCGCCGGGGGCGCCGGGTGCGTAGGCCGCCTCGCCCGGGTGGAGGGCCTGGGTGGCCTGGTCGCCGTGCCGGGCGGTGGGGTCGTTCCACCAGTCGTTGGTGGCGCCCTGGCCGTTGAACACCTCGGTGGGCGAGTCGTGTGCCCCACCTAGGACTTCGGTGGGCGTGCTGTCCGGCTTGCCGAATTCGACCGGCTGCGCGGCAGGATTGTCCGGCTGCGCGACGGTGGCGTCGCGCTTGATCGCGTCGTCCGAGGTGGGTTCCGAATTCATGGACGTGATTCTTCCCGAGCTTTCTGTGTGAGCTCTGTGCATCCCGTGAGGTGTCGGCTCGCAGGCGTGGAATGTGACATAACGCACAGGGGTGCCGCTTATCCTGAACGTCATGGTTGGGAACGCGGCACCGGAGCCCGATCCGGAGTACGGATGGCGCGCGTTGCGGGAGCTGGCCGCGCGGCACGCGGGGTATTTCACCACCCGTCAGGTGCTGCGCACCGGGTGCGAGGTCCGGATTCGCGACGGGCTGCGGGACGGCAGCATTCTGCGTTCAGGGGTGGGGTTGCTGCGGATGGCCGACTGGCCGGACGGGCCGCTCGACGAATACGCCATGTGGTCGGCCTGGTTCGACGGGGCCGCGGCGGTCTCGCACCACAGCGCCGCCGAATTACACGGGCTGGGACGGTTGCGGCCGCGGTTCGTGCACCTGTCGGCGCGGGTCGGGCGGTTTCCGCTGTCGCCGCGGCTGGTGGTGCTGCGGCGCAGCTTCGCCCGCAATGATGTGGAGTCTGCGGGAGCCTTCCTGGTGACCACGCCGCTGCGGACCGTGCTGGATCTGGCCGAGGCCGGGATCGGGCAGGCCGCGCTGGACGAGGTGGTGGCCGACGCCGTCGCCATCCACCGCTGCGCTCGCGCCGAAATTCGTTCCGCCAGTGCCGCTCTGGATCCGGCCACGGCGGCCCGGCTGCACCGGGCCCTGACCCGCGCCCAGGAGGACCCGCGTTAGGGGCCTGCGGGGTTTTCGAGGTGTGGTCCTCGAGTTTTGCGGCGGCTCGTTTCGTGGCAGGGTGACTGTTCATGGGGACGGTCGGTGCTGACGTGTGGGATCTGGTGTTTCCGCCGGGGCCGCCCGAGCGGATCGCGGACATGTTCTCGGCGGCCGTGGTCGCCGACGCGATCCGGCCCTACGACGCCGATCTGGCGCAGTCGGTGGAGACCTGCCGGGACTGGCGGCGCGGCTACCACCGGGTTTTCCGGGGCATGACGGCGCTGGCCATCGGCGCGCCGGAGGTCTCGACCGGCATGGCCCGGGCGGGGCTGGGCGCGGTGCGCCATATGCTGCGGTTCACGGTCGGGCGCACGGTGGCGGCGCTGGACACCGTCGATGTCGACGCCGAGGCCGGCGGGACGGTCCTGGAGACCGCCGAGGTCTCGGGCGAGGCCCCCGCGGTGAAAGGCCTCGAGGTGCCGTGGCGCGGGCTGCTGCTGGCCGAGGACACGCTGCGGCTTCGGCTGGCCGAATGGCAGACCCGCGGGGTTTTGGAAGCCGACTTCGTGGCGGCGATCGAGCGGGTCATCGATCATCCGGAGTGGTTGCGGCTGCCAGGTTTCCGGGTGACCGTGACCGGTGCGGAGGCCGAGCTCGGGCCGCTGCGGCCGCTGCTGGGGTGGGGCGCGGATGTGCTGGCGGTGGATCGGCCGGGCCGGGTGCGATGGGAGCGGTTGCGGGCGGTCGCGAAGGCCGGGGCGGGGGTCATGCGGTTCCCGGTCGCGGACGGCGAACCCGGCGTGGACATCGCCCGGAGTTTTCCGGCCTTGGCCCGGTGGATCACCGCGCACAGTGACGCCCGCCCGGTGCTCGGGTTGTACGCCGGGCTGCCCGGGCCGGCCGGTGTCCGGCTCGCCGCCGCGTCCGACGTGCTCGCCGAAACCCTGCTGCGGCAGCATTCCGATGCGGCCCTCGCGCTGCTCGGCTCGCCGACCGACACCTACGCCGTGCCCGCCTCCGTGGTGGCGGCGGCCCGGGATCGCTTGGCGGAGCGCGGTATCCGTGGCCGTGCCCAGGATCTTCTGCATCGCGTGGCCCCGCACTCGCTCTACCGCCTCAACTACACGCGCCCGATCTTCGATTCGGAGGGCGGCGCCTGGGGTCTGTTCGACAATCTGCCCGCCCTGGCGGGACCGGATTACGCCCTGGCCCAACGGCTTCCGCGCTGGCGGGCCGTCCTGGCCCGCGCGGCCGGGCACACCGTGTCCGTCACGGTCGCCCCGCCCGCCTGGACCCGCAGCGTCGCCCGCGAATACCCCTGGCGCACTGCGGCATACCGTGCCGCCTCCCGTTTCGGCATCGAGGTCTTCGACCCCGCCACCGCCCGCACCCTGCTCGCCGCCAAACTGGTGGCGGATCTGTTCGCGGACGACGAACCCCGAAATGCCAACCCGGAGGCCCTCTTCGCCGTCGGCGCGGCCCACGGCGGCCTCTGGCGCCAGCCCTTCGCCCCACGCTCGTTGATGGCCCCGGCCGCGATCTCCGGCACGATCCAGGAGCTGCTCAACAAGCTCCAATGATCCGGGCGCGGTCGCCACCCCGCTCAGGGCAAGGGCGCGACGGCGGACCAGGGGACGGTGAGCATGTTGTCGCGCAGGCGGCGGCGGTGGGGGTGGAGCGGAAAACCCTGCTCGCGCAGGAGGTTCGCGGCGTGCCGCCAGCGGATCCGGGGGCCGTAGGGGGCCAGGGGCGCGGCGACGGCCCAGGCGCGGTCGGCGGCGGTGAGCAGGGTGTGGACGGGTTCGCCGGGGATATTGCGGTGGATGAGGGCCTTGGGGAGGCGTTCGGCGATGTCGGAGGGGGTTTCGACGGTGAAGGGGTCCCAGGCGAGGGTCAGGGAGCGCGGTGCGGTGCGGTCGAGGAGGATCCAGGCGCAGCGGCGGCCCAGTTCGTCGCAGGTGCCGTCGAGGAGGAGGCCGTCCGGAGCCAGACCGGACTGGATGGTCGACCAGGCTGCGGGGACGGCGGATTCCGGGTATTGGCGCAGCACATTGAAGGCGCGTACCAGGGTCGGGCGCAGGCCCGCGAGTTCGAAACCGCCGCGCGCGAACACCACCCCGTCCCGGCCGGGAACCACGCGGTCCGGATCGATCTCCAGGCCGACCACCCGCAGGTCTGGCCGCACGGTCCGCAGCCGGGCCGCCATCTCCAGGGTGGTGACGGGGCTGGCGCCGTATCCGAGATCCACCACGAGCGGATCCCCGGCATCCAGCAATCGTCCGGCGACGAGGGGGTCGTGTGCCATCCAGCGATCGCCGCGGCGCAGCCTGTTGATGCCGGTGGTGCCGCGGGTGATGGTGCCGATCGGCTTGGCTACCCGACGGGGTGCTGCTGATCCAGCCAAACCTTCGTCACCTCGGCTTCGGCGCGGAACAGGTCCACCAGGTTGACCAGCATGAGCTGTTCGAGCCTGCGCCCGAAGAACGGAAGGTGGACCTGGGCCCGCGAGGAGGTGCGCAGCGTGCAACCGGTCTCGGTGGGGAACAATCGCATGGTGCCTCCGAGAGTGCCTGGGCTGTTGGGGATTTCGGCGGTGTACTCGCCGGACACCTCGGGTCCGTAGGGGCCGTAGGTTTCCCGGCGGGTGATCACCATGTCCCTGTGCACCACCATCTGCGCCATCTCGGGCAGGGTGTCGCGGGGGAGCACGTGCCGCAGTTCGATGGTGATGCCCTGGTCCCCGGAGTCGAGCCTGACGATGTCGTTCGGGGAGTGCTTGCGCAGTTCCTCGATGCGGGCATCCCAGTGTTCGCGGTTCATCATCGCGGCGTACACCTCTTGCGTGGTGTGCAGCGGATACCGCGCGGAGTAGTCGAGTCGGCGTGACACGATCGCTCAGGTTACTGCCGGGCGACCCCGGTCAGTGCGATCTCAGGGCGGGTCGCCGGCTGTGAACCCGGCCGCTCAATGCGAACTCAGCCACGTGTCGGTGAACACGGCCTCGCGCTCCAGCAGTTCGGTGAGGTGCTGCTGGATGGCGGCCTCGATCTTCTTGCCGAACAATGGGATCTTCACGTCGATGGAGCCGTCCACCACGAAGGTGGAGCCGGAGCCGTCGTCGGTGACGGTCAGGGTGCCGTTCACGGTGGCGGGCGCGCCCTCGACGTGGGCCTCGACGGTGCCGCCGCTGCCGTGCCAGGTCTCGGTGCGCGGAATGGTCAGGCCCTCGGGCTTGATCGCGGTGATCTGCGCGGGCAGCTCCTCGGCCGGAATCGTCTGCACCATGTCGACGCGCACCTGGTCACCGCTGATGACAAGGGTCTCGATACGGGCATTGGGACCGCCGACCGCTTCGATGCGGTCCTTCCAGTACTGCTCGTCGGCGAACGCCGCGCGCACCGCGGCCATGGGATGTGTGGAGTGCGCAGTGAAGGCCAGAGGTGTCGCCATGGTCGGACAGGCTACCGTCTGTGCCTGTGCGTACTTCTCGGGTGGTGTCGTTCGACGACCTGCGGGACCGGCTGACGGCAACCGGTGCGCGGCTGCGTGCCGCGGTGCCGTTGGCGGAGCTGACGACCCTGCGGGTCGGCGGCCCGGCCACGGTCGCCGACTGCGCGACCACCGACGCCCTGGTGGCGACCGTGCGCGAACTGGACGCGGCCGGCATTCCGGTGCTGCTCATCGCGGGTGGCTCCAATCTGCTGATCGGTGACGACGGCTTCGACGGGGTCGTGGTGCGGATCGCGACCGAGGGCGTGCAGATCAGCGGTGACACCGCGATCGCCGAGGCGGGTGCGAACTGGGACGCGGTGGTGGCCGCCACGGTGGCGGCCGGATTCGGCGGGCTGGAATGCCTGTCCGGAATTCCCGGTTCGGCCGGTGCCACACCGGTCCAGAACGTCGGCGCGTACGGCGTCGAGGTGGCGGGTTTGCTGCGCCGGGTGCGGTTGCTGGACCGCGCCACCGGTGAGATTCGCTGGGCCGAGCCGGCCGAGCTCGGATTCGGTTATCGCACTTCGGTTCTCAAGCACAGCGCTGCCGCGGTGGTGCTGGCCGTCGAATTCGCGCTGCGTGCGGACGGTTCCAGTGCGCCGCTCGGCTATCGCGAGCTGGCGCATGCGCTCGGTGCGGCCGAGGGCGAGTCCCGTCCCGCGGCCGAGGTGCGAGACGCGGTGCTGCGTTTGCGGGCGGGTAAGGGCATGGTGCTGGATCCGGCGGATCACGACACCTGGAGTGCGGGTTCGTTTTTCACCAATCCCGTCATTCCGGACGCGCGGGTGGCGGCGGTGCGCGCGGCGATCGCGTCACATCTGGGGGCGGACGTGGCCGTGCCCACCTATCCCGCGGACGGCGGGGTAAAGTTCTCGGCGGGCTGGCTCATCGAGCGCGCCGGCTTCGCCAAGGGCTTTCCGGGCGACGGGTCTCCAGCGCGTTTGTCGACCAAACACACGCTGGCGCTGACCAATCGGGGCGCGGCTACCGCGACCGATCTGGTGACCCTCGCTCGCACGGTTCGCGAGGGGGTTGCTGAGCGCTTCGGCATTCACTTGGATCCGGAACCTGTGACCGTGGGAGTCAGCCTGTAGCGAGTGGCTTTCGCCATCAATTCAGCGTCCGGAATACACGGTTTGCGGGGGTAGGGTCGAGCAAGTGAGTAATCGAGGACTGTCCCGCCGAGCGGCCATGCGGGCCGCTCTGGTGGCGTCGACGGCAGTGATCGCGGCGGCGTGTTCGTCGTCGAACAAGGGTGGTGGCGGCCCCGCGCAGCCTGCCGCTCCGGTCGCGTCCGTCAAGCTGGAGCCGGGTAACGGCACCGACAATGTCAATCCGACCATTGCCGTGTCGGCCACGGTCAGCAATGGCCGCATCGATCAGCTGGCGCTGACCAATTCCAATGGCAAGCAGGTAACCGGCACCTTCGATGCCACTCACAGCAAATTCACGGTGAACGAACCGCTCGGCTACGGCGCCACCTACACCTGGTCCGGCACCGCCATCGGCACCGACAGCAAGCCGGTGGCCATCGACGGCAAGTTCACCACCATCAGCCCCAAGAACACCGCGCCCGCCACCATCAATATCGGTGACGGCCAGGAGGTCGGCATCGCGGCGCCGATCATGCTCCAGTTCAAGGGGCACGTCGAGAACAAGGCCGCGGTCGAGAAGGCGCTCGTCGTCACCGCCACCCCGGCCACCGAGGGCTCGTGGGCGTGGCTGCAGGACGACAACGGCGGCTCCCGGGTGCACTGGCGGCCCCGCGAGTACTGGCAGCCGGGCACCACCGTGCACGTCGGCGCCAAGCTGTACGGCCTGGACATGGGCAGCGGGCTGTTCGGCGACTCCGACCTCACCTCCGACTTCCGCATCGGCCGCGCCCAGATCGTGAAGGCCGCCGCCCCCACCCACCGCGTTCAGGTGGTGCGCGACGGGCAGACCGTCTTCGACTTCGCCTGCAGCTACGGCGAAGGCAACCAGGACCGCAATGTCACCCGCTCCGGCATCCATGTGGTGACCGAGAAGTACGAGGATTTCATGATGTCCAACCCGCCGTTCTACACGAACGTGCGGGAACGCTGGGCCGTGCGCATCTCCAACAATGGCGAGTTCATTCACGCCAATCCGGAATCGGTGTCCGCCCAGGGCAATTCGAACGTCACCAATGGCTGCATCAACCTCAGCCCGACCGACGCCCAGGCCTACTTCCCGACCGCCCTCTACGGCGATCCGGTCGAGGTCACCGGCACCCGCATCCAGCTCTCCGCGGCGGACGGCGACGTCTACGACTGGACCATCGACTGGGAGACCTGGAAGGGTCTCTCGGCGCTGCAGGGCGAGCCGAAGAACCAGATCTCGGCCACCCCACTCGCGCCCCAGCCCGTCGGCGGCCGCTGAAAACCCTTCCGCGACAGTCGCAATCCCCGTACTGCCGTGGGTTGGCGGTGTCGGTGATCCCGGATAGTGTCGGGGCATGTCCGGGAACTCGACCTCGGCCGATGTGCGCGCCCTGAGTCCCTCGGAGCGGTGGTTCTGGATCATCGACCGACTGTCGCCGTCGAATTGCTGTGGGCGGGTGCGGGTTCACGGGCGAGTTTCGGCGCGGCGGCTGGAAGAGGCGGCCGCGGCTCTGGTGGCGGAGTATCCGCTGTTGCGGGTCGGGGTGGTGGACGGGGCGGGCCGGGATCCGTGGTTCCGGGAGTCGGCCGAGCCGGGGATTCCGGTGCGGCGCATGGAGTCGCACGATTCCGAAGCGTGGATGCGGGAGATCGATGTAGAGATGGCTGATCCCTTCGACACCGCGAAGGGGTTGGCGCGCATTGTCGATATCGCGGTCGGGGCGGGGACCGCGGACGAGTTCCATGACATCGTGCTCACGATCTCGCACATCATCGTGGACGGCCGGTCGCTGATGGCGTTGCTGCGGAAGCTGATCGAGCATGCGGCGGGGGCGAGTGCCGGGCTGGTGGAACGTGCGGGAGTTCCGGCCGCGGATGATCTGATTCCCGTCGGGGCGCGGGGGATGTGGCGATGGGCGTACACGACGCTGTTCGATCAGGTGGCCGCGCTCTGGCAGCGGCCGCAGCGCGTGGCCGGTGCGCAGGCGGCGCTGCCGGAGCGGCGAACCAGGGTCGTGCACCGGGTGCTCGATCGGGAAGCGCTGGCGGCGTTGGTGACCGACTGCCGGCGCGCCGGAGTCACCGTGCACGGGGCGCTGGCCGCGGCGGCGGCGTCCGCGATCGGCGCCTCGAATTCCGGGGGAAGCGGAACCGCCGGGATCGGGTCGCCCGTGGATTTCCGGGGATTGCTCTCCCCGCGTCCGGCCGACGATGAGCTGGGGATCTATGCGCCGGTGCTGGTCGGATTCGTGCCGTTCGGAGTTCCGCTGTGGACCGCGGCCCGGTCGGTGAAGCGGCAACTCGAGCGCGGGGTGCGGCAGCGGCGGCATCTGGCGACGGTGGCGGGCATGCGATTCGGGACGCCGCGGGCACTCGCATCCGGCCGGCGCCTGGCGGACCTGGTGGATCGGCGGGCGCCGTGGAATGTGTCGCTCACCAACCTGGGGCGGGTCGAATTCCCGGAAACGGCCGGGGCGTGGCGACTTTCGGGACTGACGCTGGCCGCGTCGAATTCCTGTGTGAGCGTCCTGACCGTGTCGGTCGCGACGGCGCACGGGGAAATGCGCCTCGGGTTCTGCTACGCGGAACCGGTCCTGTCCGCCCGGCGGGCCGCGGATTTCGCGGACGCGATGCTGACCGCGCTGCGTGAGCGCCCGGATCCCTCAGCCGAGCCGCTGGGTCAGCCGGGCGCGTAGCTCGGCCCGGTCGGGCTTGCTGGTGCGCCCGCCGACCGGGATCTCCGCGACCAGCACGATGTCGTCCGGCAGTGCGGAAACATCGATCAGGGACGGTAATTCGCGGCGTAGCCGGTCCGCGATATCGAAGGCGTCCGGGTCCGGCACCACGGCCAGCACGATGCGCTCGTCGCCGATCTCGTCGGGAATGCCGACCATGATGGCCTGCCGCACGCCCTCGACGCCCGCGATGGCCGGTTCGTACAGGCCCGGATAGATATTGGTCTTGCCGCGGATCATCATGTCCTTCTTGCGGCCCATGAGCACCAGGGTGTGGCCCTCGAAGCGGGCCAGGTCGCCGGTGGCGATCTCCTTCAGCGGCGGTTCCCCGAGGTAGCCGTGGCACAGGTTGGGGCCGGAGAGGATGAGCTCGCCGTCGTCGGCCAGGCGCGCGTCCACGCCCTCGACCGGTGGGCCGAGTGGATCCCCGGTTCCCTCGAAGGCCAGCTTGTCCGCGCCGGAGGTGATGGCCACCGGCAGGATCTCGGTCATGCCGTAGACGGCCAGGAATTCGGTGTCCGGGAGGGCGGCGCGAGCACGGCGCAGCAGCGCGGTGGTGACCGGGGCGCCGCCCAGCGTGATCTCCTCCAGGTGTATCGGCGCGACCAGCCGCCCGGCCTCGATGGCGTCCAGCACCACCGCCAGGTCGGCGGGGGTGAAGAAGGCATGCGTCGCCGTGCCGAGGGTGCGCGCGAAGCCGATCGGGTCGATGTGGGTGCCGAAACGCGGGTACCGCGGCATGGACCAGCGCGCGCCCTCCAGCACCGCGGGCAGACCCATCATCAGCTGTTCGGTGTGCAGGTGCGAGCCGGGCATGAGGGTGGTGCAGCCCGCCATGGCCGCCAGTCCCGCACCCAGCGAACCGCGGGTGTGCACAACGGCTTTCGGGTCGGCGGTGGTGCCGGAGGTGAAGACGATGAGCGCCTCGGCGTCGGGGTCCTCGACGGGCGCGTCGAAGGTCGATGTGGTCGCGGGACCTCGCCAACCGGGCTCGGAACCCGCCAGCTGCCGCAGCGCGAGGGCCCCGCGCGGCGTGCCCGGTAGCCGCGGCCCGCATCGGATGTGCCGCACCGGCAGCCGGCCGAACTCGGGCAGCGATAGCCCGAGCCGGCGTCCGAATCCGCGCAGGGGCCCGCTCAGCAGGTACAGCAGCGATTCCGTGGCCGCCCAGCTCGGCTCCACCAATTCCAGGCGGCGTGCGAACAATTCGGGCCCGACGCCCGGGTCCACGAACACGATGGTGCCACCCGCCGCGATGGTCCCGAACACCATGACCACGGCGTCCACGCAGGGCCGGATGGAGAACAGCATGCGGTCGCCGGGCCGGAAGCCGTTGCCGTGCAGGCGTTTCACGACCAGCCGGACGCGGGCGTCGAGTTCGGCGAAGCTGAGCGGCGGTTCGCCGATCATGCCCAGCGCGGGCGCGTCGGGGGTGCGCAGCACCTGCTCGCGGAGCAGCGCGGTGAAATCCTCACCCGCCGAGGGGTATCCAGCGTTCACCGGATATCCACCAGCTCCGGTTTGTAGCGGTGGTCGGCGTACCAGGCGAGAGTCTTGCGCACACCCCAGGCTCGCACGCGCCGGTTGGAGCCGTACACCCGCACGTCCCGGCGCAGCCCGTAGTCGGTGGTGAGCGTGCGCACGGCGTTCACCAGCGCCCGATCCTCGTGCAGCTCCTCGATGGCGGTGCGCGGGAATCCGCCTGCGGCCTCGTACAGTTCGGCGGTGATGGCCATATTGCACCCGGGCGTCATGACATACGGACCCAGGTAGCGCGGATCGCGGTTGCCGGGCCGGAATTTCCCGAACAGAGCGGCCACCTCCAGCGCGACCAGGATGACGGTGCGGTCGCGCAGCCGCACGCCCTCGTCGGTGCGCGGGATCAGCTGTCCGCTGATCAGCCGCAGCCCCGAGTCGAAGGCGGCCCGGATGCGCGCGGTCCAGTCGGGGGCGGGCAGGCAGTCGGCGTCGGTGCGGGCCAGCCGGGTCGCACCGGCCGCGATGGCGTGCCGCATGCCGGTGTCGGCGGCCGCACCGGTGCCCTTGCGCGGCTCGGTGATCACCTCGACGCGCAGGCCCGGATGGGTGTCCGCGAAATCGCGCACCACCTTGACGGTGGCGTCGGTCGAGTTGTTGTCCACCACCAGCAGCGTGAAGTCCCGGTCCCGCTGCCCGGCCAGGGCGGACAGCGTGCCGGCGATGCCGTGCTCCTCGTTGTAGGCGGGCACGATCACCCACAGTTCGTTCATGGCCTCTCCCGGCGGATTCCTGGCCCGGCTCACGGTTTCGGCAGGCGGTAGGCGATGGCCGCGGCCGACGGCCCGGCCCCGGCGGCCACGAACAAGGCCACGTCGGCCCGATCGAGCTTGCCGCTGTCGCGGGCCGCCAGATACGCGACCGGCAGTGCCGAGGTGTGCGCGTCGAAGCGCGGGGAGGCGGAGCTCTCGGTGTCGTCGGCGCTGATCGCCTCCGGCGCGATGCCCAGGCGCTCGGCCAACAGTGCGGGGAATCCTGCGGTGGGCCGCCCGCAGATGAGCACCGTCCGCGCGCGGGGAGCGTCGGCCACGTCGAGGGCCTCGGTCGCCGCCGAAACCGCGTGGCGCAGCAGCTCTTCGACATCGCCGGTGCGGTTCACGGTGATCGAGGACCGGCCGGTCGCGCCCATGTCCGCCAGCCGCACGAAGCCCTCCGCCGCGGGCCGTCCGTCGGTGGCGCTGATGTGCAGCGCCCCGAATCCGGCTGTGCCCGGCCGCTTTTCCAGCAGCATGGCCGCGCCCACCGGCTTGATCGGGAAGCCCGGCTGCGGTTCGGGGGATTTCGACGGGTGCGCGTCACCGGAGACCAGCAGCACCCGGTGCACGGTCGGGGCCTCCAGCAGCGCCTGGCTGACCTGGATGGCATTGAGCATGCCGCAGGCGCCGTTCATCAGATCGAAGGACAGGCACGGCACATCGCCGCTGCGATACTCCAACCCGATGCCGGCCTGCTGCTGAATCAGTGCGGACATGGCCGGTTCCACCATGTTCGAGTCGCGATAGACGCCGGTATTGATCAGCGCGTCGATCTGCTCCGGCGTGGCGCCGGCCTCCGCGATGGCCCTGCGCGCCGCGGCCGCCGCCTGCTCGATGGAGCTGCCGCCGCCGATTTCGGTGGTTACGGAAGAAATGACGATTCCCATGCTGCATCACACCCGAAGGTCGCCGAGCGTCACCGACAGGAACCCGGCCACGACGCCGGAAGCCGCGGGCACCATCAGTACTTTCGCCCCGGACGCTATCCGCTGTTGTTTGAGCGCATCGTGTAATACCACGAAATGCGAGGTGGATGCGGTGTTGCCGTAGCGGTCCAGGACCATGAGCGCGGGCGGCACCGGAGCGTCGAATTCGCGTTCGGCGATCTTGGACACCAATTCCACCGCGGGCGCGCTGAATTGATGATGAATCACGTGGTCGTAGCCCTCCGCCGCGAAACTGCTGTTGTTCTCGCGCAGGAAATCCCGCTGCCGGGTGGTCCACAGCAGATAGCGGGCCTCGTTGTGCATGGCCCGGTTGTCGGTGTACAGCGCGATACCGGAACTGCGGTCGCTGGGCATGCCCAGGCACAACTGCGCGAAGCCGGCGCTGGTATTGAGTTCGATGTAGTCGATGCCCTCGTCGGTGCTGCCCTCGCCGTCCAGAATGACCGCGGCCGCACCGTCTCCGACGGTCAGCGAGGCGAACTGCGGATCGTATTTTTCGGACATCTCACGCACGGCGGTGTCGGAGATGGGCGTGATGTACTCCCCGGAAACCACCAGCCCGCGTTTCACCATGCCCGCACGAATCATGCGATCCAGCACGAGAACTCCGCTCATCATGCCCGCGCAGGCATTGGAGACGTCGAAATGGATGGCCCCGGTCGCGCCGAGTTCATTGCGGATCATGAGTGCGAAGGACGGCTCCACACAGAATTCGCCGTCGCGAATGCGGGTGATGGAGCAGGAGATGACGACATCCAGATCGGCAGCGTCATAGGACGAATTGTCCAGTGCGGTCCGCGCCGCCGCCAGGGCGACGCTCAGGGAATCCTCGTTCTCGGCGCAGCGGCGGCGGTGCCGCACGCCGCTGATGCGCTCCAGGTCGATGGGGGAGTCGATGGCCAGCTGGGCCAGCAACTCCGCGGTCGATATCTCGGTGTCGGGCAGATAGGACCCGACCGCCTCGATTCGTGATCTCACCATGTTCACTCCAAGCAGCCCTCGGTTGCGGGCGACGCTAGCAGTGCCGATATTTCGGTTTTGAAAAATCTATGATTCAGATCATGTGAGGTGAACTACATTGCGGCACAACACCATTTGACCTACGCCTGAAGGGGTGACTTCACGAGCGGCGGGCGAAACGTCCCGACTCGGCCTGATCGCGCGGCTTGACGACAATGGTGTCCAGATTGACGTGCGGCGGACGTGAGGCCACGAAGCCCACGATCTCCGCGATGTCCTGCGCGACAAGCGGATCGATGCCCCGGTACACGCTCGCCGCGCGCTCGGCGTCGCCACCGAAACGCACCAGCGAGAATTCGGTCTCCACCGCGCCCGGCGCGATCTCGGTCAGCCGCACCGGCTGACCCAGCAGCTCGCCCCGCAGCGTCCGGTGCAGTACCGCCTGCGCGTGCTTCGCCGAGGTGTAGCCGGAACCGTTGTCGTAGGTGGAGAACGCGGCCACCGAGGTGATGGTGACGATCAGGCCGTCACCGGAGGCGATCAGCTTGGGCAGCAACGACTTCGTGAGCCGCAGCGTGCCCAGCACATTGGTCTCCCACATCCAGCGCCAGTCGTCCAGATCCGCCTCGAGCACCGGGGCCAGGCCCTTCGCGCCGCCGGCATTGTTGACCAGCACATCGCAGCGCTCGACGGCCTCGGTGAAGGCGCGCACCGACTCCTCGTCGGTCACATCCAGCGGCAGCGCGGTCCCGCCGATCTCCGCGGCCAGCTGCTCCAGCCGATCGACCCGCCGGGCGCCGACGTACACGTGGTACCCCTGTTTGGCGAGTTCGCGGGCGGTTGCCTCGCCGATACCCGAACTGGCTCCGGTCACCACAGCGGTACGAGTGCTCATGTCCCTGAGCTTAGGCAGGGCGTGTCGCCGGTGCGTCGCGGGTGGTTAGCCTCACTCCTATGGCGATTCGGGAAGTAGCAAGCGCGGACGGCACGACCATCGTTTACCAGGTGACCGGTCCGGAGGGGGCCCGGCCGCTCGTTCTCCTGCACGGCTGGTCCGGCAACCTGCGCTGCTGGGGTCGATCTGCCGACCTGCTCGCCGAGCACTTCCGGGTGATCGCGGTCGACCTGCGCGGTCACGGCTACTCCGACGCCCCCGAGGCCGGATACGACGACCCGAAGAACTGGGCAGCCGATATCGCCGCGGTGCTCGCCGCCGAGGGCATCTCCTCCGGCGCGATCCTGCTGGGCTGGTCCTATGGCGGCATCGTGCTGTCCGACTACCTGACCGCCTACGGGACCGGCGCGATCGCGGGCGTCGTCTACACCGGTTCACAGGCCAATATCGGGCGCGGCGTCGAAGGCGCGGAGACCGGTCCGGGGATGGCCAAGGCCATACCCGACGTCTTCGACGAGAGCGCGGGCAAGGCCACACGCGGATTCGCCGCCTTTGGCAATGCCAATACCGGGCCGGGCCGCGACAAGGGCGTGGACGCCCAGCGCCTGTTCGGCGGCAGCATCGCCACCCTGCCCCGGGTGCGCAAGGCCCTGTTCTATCGCACCGTCGACAACACCGAGACCCTGCGCGGCCTGGACGTGCCGGTGCTGGTCCTGCACGGCACCGCCGACCCGGTCGTGCCGATCGAGAACGGCCGCTACATCGCCGACACCGCGCCGGATGTGCGGACCTCCTACTGGGAGGGCGCGCAGCACGGCCTGTTCATCGAGGATCCCAGCCGGTTCGTGACGGAGGTCACCAATTTCGTTGAGGCGCTGGGGTAATCGCGCGTCGCGGGAGTTCGGGGGCGAAGCCCTCGAGCGGCTCACGCGAGTTGTGACCGACCTCACTTGGGAAGGTAACCCGTGCATGGGGTGTTACTACCCCCGTGCACACTGGAGTGGTGAGTCAGCGCCCGGACCTACGGCCCAATCGGATTGCCGTGTTATCGGTGCATACCTCACCACTCGCCCAGCCCGGGACCGGCGACGCGGGCGGCATGAACGTCTACGTGCTGCAGACCGCCATCGAACTGGCCCGTCGCGGCACCGAGGTCGAGATCTTCACCCGGGCCACCTCCTCCAATGACGAGCCGGTGGTCGAGGCAGCGCCGGGCGTGCTGGTCCGCACCGTGGCCGCCGGGCCCTTCGAGGGGCTCGACAAGCACGATCTGCCCACCCAGCTGTGCCCCTTCGCCGCCGAGGTGCTGCGCACCGAGGCCCGCAATCTGCCCGGCCACTACGACCTCATCCACTCGCACTACTGGCTCTCCGGCCAGGTCGGCTGGCTGGCCCGCGACCGCTGGCGGGTGCCCATGGTGCACACCGCTCACACCCTGGCCGCGGTCAAGAACGCCTACCTCGCCGAGGGTGACTGCCCCGAGCCCGCGGTCCGGGAGATCGGCGAGAAGCAGATCGTCGCCGAGGCCGACCGGCTGGTCGCCAATACCGCCGATGAGGCCCGCCAGCTGATCGAGCTGTACGGCGCGGACCCCGACCACATCGATGTGGCCCTGCCCGGCGCCGACCTGACCCGCTACCAGCCCGGCGACAAGTTCGCCGCCCGCCGCCAACTCGGCCTGCCCGCGCACGAGCGCATCGTCGCCTTCATCGGGCGCATCCAGCCGCTCAAGGCCCCCGACGTGCTGGTGCGCGCGGCCGCCCAGGTGCTGGCCGAGGAGGCCGCCCTGCCGACCCCGCCGCAACGCCCGCTGCGTGTGGTGATCGTGGGCGGCCCGTCCGGCAGCGGCCTGAAGAGGCCCGAGGCCCTGATCGAACTGGCTGCGGCCCTGGGCATTTCGGACCGGGTCACCTTCCTGCCGCCCCAGCCCGCGCACCGGCTGGTGCAGGTCTACCGGGCCGCCGACCTGGTGGCCGTGCCCAGCTACAACGAGTCCTTCGGCCTGGTCGCCATCGAGGCGCAGGCCAGCGGCACCCCCGTGCTCGCCGCCGATGTGGGCGGGCTGAGCACCGCCGTCCACGACGGCGTCTCCGGCCTGCTGGTCCCCGGTCACCAGACCGGCGACTGGGCCGCCGCCCTGCATTCGCTGCTCGACGATCCGGGCCGGTTGGAGGACATGGGCCGGGCCGCGGTCGGGCACGCCGCCAACTTCTCCTGGGCGCACACGGCCGAGGCGTTGCTCGACAGCTATGCCGCCGCGCTCGCCCGGTCGCCGATCGTCCGGCCGCACGGCGGTAACCTGCACACCGACAGCAATCACGCCAGATCGCTGGCGCTATGGCGGCGTCGGATGGGAGCAGTACGCAGATGAGCGAGGCCGATCGCACCGAGGAGTGGACGCCCCGCCCGCATGCCAGCACCGGCGGCCTGAACGACGAAACCGCCCGCGCCACCGCGCAACTCATCGACGAGACACTGCGCGAACGCGAGATCGAGTACACCCGCGACGCCCCCGACCTGTTCGTGGTGGTGCTCCCCGGTGAACGCAAGCTCAAGACCGTCATCGGGGTCAGTGTCGGCAAGCACGGCGTCCGCATGGAGTCCTTCGTCTGCCGCAAGCCCGACGAGAACTTCGAGGGCGTCTACAAATTCCTGCTCCGCCGCAACCGCCGCCTCTACGGCGTGGCCTACACCATCGACCGCGTCGGCGACATCTACCTCGTCGGCCGCATGTCCAACGACCGCGTCACCCCCGACGAACTCGACCGCTGGCTCGGCCAGATCCTCGAAGCCGTCGACGCCGACTTCAACACCCTCCTCGAACTCGGCTTCGCCGAATCCATTCGCAAAGAATGGAAATGGCGGGTCGCCCGCGGCGAATCGCTGAAGAACCTCCGGGCCTTCGAACACCTCGTGGACTGACCCGCCTCCCCGAGACTTCAGCGCACGGCTGAGAGCCGTCGGCATCGGGAACGCGTGCCGGAGGCTGGGAGCCGAACCGATTTCGGACGTCCCCGTTACCCCGACCGTTACGAAATCAGTTGTCACCGTGGCATACGGAGAACGAGCTCCGTGCGCGACAATCGGCCGGGCCATCGGGACACGGAAGCGCACAGGAGGCGGTCGGCGATGACGGTACTAGCGCTGGATATCGGAGCGACCAAATTCGCGGCGGCGACCGTGAATCCGGATGGAGCCGTGGGGAAACCGCGGCGGATCGCGGTGCCGGAATCCGGGGTGTGGGATGCCTGCCGGGCATTGCTGACCGACGTTGTCGAGGATGCCCGGATCAGTGCGGTGGGCATCGGATCGGCCGGGCCGGTGGATGTGGCTGCGGGAGTTTGCGGGCCGCTCAATATTCCGGAGTGGAGCGACGGGTTTGCGATCGTGGACGCGGTGCGGAAACTGTTTCCGGAGGCCGAGATTCGGTTCGCCATCGACGGTGTGTGCCTGGTGCTGGCCGAACAGCGTTTCGGGGCTGCGCGCGGGGTGCCGAATGTGCTCGCCATGACCGTTTCGTCGGGAATCGGTGGGGGCATCATCTCCGATGACCGGGTTGTCATGGGGCGCACCGGAAATGGCGGGCATGTCGGCCATATTGTCGTGCCCGGTCAGGACGAGCCCTGCGCCTGCGGCGGATTCGGCTGTGTCGAGGCCGTGGCGAGTGGCAAATCCTCGGTGCGCTGGGCGCGGCGGCAGGGGTGGGCCGGAACGACCGGGGTGGAGCTCGCGGCCGCGGCGCACGCGGGGGAGCCGATCGCCATGGCTGCTCTCGAGCGGGCGGGCACCGCGATCGGGACGGCTGTCGCCTCGGCCGCCGCCTTGCTCGACACCGATCTCGTGGTCATCGGTGGCGGCTTCGCGCAATCCGGCGAACCGCTGTGGGGTCCGCTGCGGACCGCCGCCGCGGCGCACGCGCGGCTGAAGTTCCTGCGCGGGCTGCGCGTGGTGCCGTCCGAATTGACCGATCAGGCCACCCTGCAGGGTGCCGCGATTCTCGCGCTCGGGGCCGCGAATGCAGGCAAAACCCCGCGTGGGAGGATGACCCCATGACGTACACCCTCGTGTTGCTGCGCCACGGCGAGAGCGAATGGAATGCCCTGAACCTGTTCACCGGTTGGGTGGATGTTCGTCTCACCGACAAGGGTGTCGCGGAAGGCAAGCGTGCCGGTGAATTGCTCGCCGAGCACGGGATTCTGCCGGATATCGTCTACACATCGCTGCTGCGCCGTGCCATCAGCACCGCCAACAATGCCCTCGACGCCTGCGACCGGCACTGGATTCCGGTGGTCCGCGACTGGCGCCTGAACGAGCGCCACTACGGCGCGCTGCAGGGCAAGAACAAGGCGGAGATCAAGGAGCAGTACGGCAACGACCAGTTCATGCTGTGGCGCCGCAGCTACGACACCCCGCCGCCGCCGATCGAGGTGGACAGCGAGTACAGCCAGGACGGCGACCCGCGCTACGCCGGCATCGAGGTGCCGCGCACCGAGTGCCTCAAGGACGTCGTGGCCCGCATGGTTCCCTACTGGGAGGACACCATCGCGGCCGATGTGCGCTCGGGCAAGACGGTTCTCGTTGCCGCGCACGGTAATTCGCTGCGCGCCCTGGTGAAGCACCTGGAGAACATCTCGGACGAGGAGATCTCCGAGCTGAACATCCCCACCGGTATCCCGCTCAAGTACGAGCTGGACGAGAACCTGCGGCCGATCGGCAAGGGCGAATACCTCGACCCCGAGGCCGCCGCGGCGGGCGCCGCCGCCGTGGCAAGCCAGGGCGGCAAGTAATTCGTAACGAACTCGCGCTGTGACCGAATTATGCGGTCACGGCGCGTTTTTCATTTCCGGCGAAGTTTTCATGTCGAAGCCTCGATCGGAATGCTTTATCCGCTACTGTGATATGCGTCTCACTACGTGACCGTAGGGTATTTCCCTGTCTCGCAAAAGAATTTGCCGAAGCGTTGCGAATTTAATTCGGTGTCTGTAACCGGGGTTTGCAACTTACTTCGCAGTAGATATGCTGCTGGGCGTTCGACCATCTGCGAGAGGTAGATCACGTTCGATGAAGCATGCGCTACGGGCCACGGTCTCTGCCGCCGCGGCCGCTCTGCTCCTGCCTGTTATCGGTATCACCGCCGATGCCACCATCCCGACCGGACCCGACGGTGGTGCCGCAGGCGCCGAATGGACCACCACCGAAGACGGGCAGCAGCAGTACCCCAACGTCTTCATCGACTGGGACGTCCCGATCACCATGAGTGACGGCACCGTTCTGAAGGCCAATGTCTACCACCCGGCCGACGCCGCGGGCCATCCCATCGACACCCCGACGCCGACCGTCGTCAATATGACGCCCTATACCAAGCTGGTGTCGAACGTCGCCGACAGCGCCTTCTCCATTCCCGGACTGTCCGACGCGCTCCTCGATGTCTTCCGCGACATCCACCTCGACGGCACTCCGATCACCGGCTTCGGTGAACTGCTGAACGCGGCGGGCAACGGCGAACTCCGCAACTTCTCCGTCGACCGCCAGCTCATCAAGTCCGGGTACACGCAGGTCGTCGTGGACGTGCGCGGCACCGGATTCTCGCAGGGCGAGTGGGACATGCTGCGCGGCCGCGAACAGCAGGACACCGTCGAGGTCATCGACTGGGCGTCCAAGCAGGGCTTCAGCAATGGCCGCATCGGCATGAACGGCCTGTCCTACTCGGCCATCAACCAGGTGCAGGCCGCCGAGAAGCAGCCGCCCGCGCTGAAGGCCATCTTCCCCATCGTGCCGGGCAGCGACCTCATCGACGATGTGCTCGCGCCCGGCGGCGGCTTCGGCTTCAACTTCATTCCGCTGTGGCTGAGCGCCATCAACGGCCTCAAGTGGGTGCCGGACGTGGCCTCGATCGCCAACGGCACCTTCGACTTCAAATGGCTGCAGGATCGCGTCGACGATCCCTTCGGCTACCTCGACGTGCTCATGTCGGCCTACACCAGCACGGACATGAACAGCATCGACCCGCGCGTCAAGGACATGCTCAACGGCCTCAGCCAGGAACGCCAGGAGTGGCTGGGCGACCCGGCCAAGATCCAGGTGCCGACCTTCGTGACCGGCGGCTGGCACGACCTGTTCACCTACTCGGAATCCAAGATCTACAACCAGATTCCGCTGCCGCCCGGCCAGAAGCAGCTGCTCATGGGCAACACCTACCACGTCACCTCCGGCGCGGATGTCAACCGGGTCGGGGCGCCGCCGCGCCTGGACGTGCTGCAGCGCGCGTGGTTCGACAAGTGGCTCAAGGGCATCGACAACGGCATCGATCAGTACGGCCCGGTGACCCTCAAGCAGCAGGGCGGCGGCTGGACCACCCAGGGCGGATTCGGGCCCACCGCACCGGTTTCCGAGGCCGCCGACTACCGCCGCATGTACCTCTCGTCGCAGCGCTCCGGCACCGCGAACAGTCTCTACGATGGATCGCTCACCGCGGACGCCAATGGCGACACCGACCGGCTCACCGTCGCGCCCGGCCTGTCCACCGTCTGCTCTAATGACGCGGCCCAGGCCACCGCGGGCATCCTGAACCTGATCGACGCCTGCGCCAAGGACTCCCGCATCGCCGAGACCAACGCGCTCACCTTCACCAGCGCGCCGGTGGCCGAGGCCACCACCGTCTCGGGCCCGATCGCGGTGCACCTCAACACCGTTCAGGACGCCGCCGACGGCTACTGGACCGTCACCGTCAATGACGTCGCCCCCGACGGACAGTCGACCGTGCTGACCTCCGGCGAGCTGATGGCCTCGCTGCGCCAGGTCGACGAGGCCGACAGCACCCGCTCCGCCAACGGCGACTACACCGACCCGCGCGCCTTCACCTCCCTGGACAAGCGTGAGGAGACCGTCCCCGGCGAGGCCACCACCCTCGACATCGCGCTCGGCGGCACCCAGGCCGTCCTGCAGCCGGGCCACCGCCTGCGCGTCGACGTCTTCGCCGGCAATTTCCCCAAGGGCCTGCCCATCCTGCCGATGCTGATCGACACCGGCCTGAAGCCCGAGCATCTGCAGCTCGATCCGGATCGCCCGAGCTTCGTGAACATCCCGGTCCGCGGTAACACCGGCTGGTGAATCCGTCCCTCCGGGATTACAGCCCCGGGTGTGCACAACGGCGTGCACACCCGGGGTTTTGCTTTCCGCCTGCATCACCGGTGTCGCGGTGTCAGGCTTCCGCGTCGCCGACGATGACGACCTTGCCGGTGACGGTGCCGGATTCGGCGAGGGCGAGCGCGCGAGCGGTCTCCCGCAACGGGATTCGGGCCGCGATCTGTGGGTGCAGGGCGCCGCGCTCGGCGAGGTCGAACACCGCGCCGAGGTCCTCGGCGACGCGAGCCCGGAAACGGTTGCGCCGACGGCGTCCGGCCCAGATGTTGTAGAAGGACGCATTCCGCTTGTTGGGCAGCGCATTCCACCACAACAGGCGGATGAACAGTTTCAGGACCGGCAGCCGGGAATCGCCTTCCTCGTTCTTGGTGGCCGCGGTGCCGTAGGAGACGAGGGTGCCGCCGGGCGCCAGCAGCGTGAACGAGTCCACGATGCCCGGACCGCCGACATGATCGAATACGGCGTCCACCCCGCCCGGCGAGAGGGCCCGCACCTGCGCCGGGACGTCGCCGCGATAGTCCACCGGCTCCGCGCCGAGCGCGGCCACCGCGTCCGCGTTGCGCGCCGACGCCGTCCCGGTCACCCGGATCCCGGCCGCGTTCGCCAGCTGAACCAGTGTCGAACCGACGCCCCCGTTCGCGCCGTGTACCAGAATGGTCTGTCCCGCCCGGACTTTCGCCTTCCGGTGCAGCATCTGCCAGGCGGTGACGCCATTGACGACGAAGGTCTCCGCCGCCTCCGCCGTCAGTCCGTCCGGCACCGGCACCAGATCGCCCGCGGACACCGTGAGATGACTGCTCCAGCCGCCGATCTTGGTCAGCGCCGCGACCCGGCGGCCGACCAGTGCCGGATCGACCCCCGCGCCCACCACCAGCACTTCACCGACGATGTCGTAGCCGGGCACGAACGGGAACGCGGGCTGGTCGTAGTACTTCCCGCGTCGCATCTGCTGTTCGGCGAAGGACACCCCCGTCGCCTCCATACGGACCAGCGCCTCGCCGGGGCCCGGCGGCGGCAGCTCGCGGTCGGCGACGGTCAGGCCCTCCGGCTCGACGCGTCCCGGCAGCACTACTTCGGTGGCGATGATGTTCGACATGGGTCGGCCCCTTCTGGGTGTGTGATTGATCAATCACTCGGTGGTTGAAAGAAGGCGCCCTCGTCGGAGGGCGCATGAATGTCAGTCGAAGTGGCGGATGCCGGCGGTCAGGGTGGCTGCCCAGGCGCCCTCGCCGGCATCCAGGCCGAGGGTGGTGATCAGGTGGCACAGCTGGCCGTAGGCCATGAAGTGCTGCACCTGCTCACCCGTTGCGCCGGAACGGGTTTCGGCGAACTCGGTGATGCGCTGGAGCCCGCGGCGCATGGCCGTGGCGATATCGGGCGTATCGGCCGCGGACAAGGCATGCACCTGCAGCATGAGCAGGCTCTTGTCCGCGATCAATTCGGCATAGGCCCCGCCCATCTCATGCAGCACCTGCTCCGGATCGCCGCCCGGTGTCCGGGCGGCGCCGGTGGCCAGTGCGCCCTCGACCCGCTCGAAACACCGGTCCAGTGCGGCGACGAACAACTCCACCTTGCTCGGGAACAGCTTGAACACGTACGCGGGCGAGATTCCGGCCGTCGCGGCGACGGTATTGATCGGGGTCCCGTGGAATCCGGTCTTGGCGAATTCGGTGATGGCCGCGTCCAGTACTGCTTCGCGTCGGACATCCGAAGTCGAGAGTGCGATCCCGCGTCTGCTCATGTGAGTGACCGTACACTCACTCTCCGCTGTTCGGCAACCCCTTCTAGTTGTCGGGAACGGCGAAGGCAGACTCCAAGGGCGGGAACATGGCTCGGGGGTCATGGCCCGCGAACCACAGGCCGACGACGAAAGCCGAAGTGGCTTCGAGGTATCGGGCCCGGCGGAGGCCGCCCGCGTGGACGGGATGCAGCTTCAGGTCCGTGGCCAGGGCTGCCACCGTCGCCACGGCGTTCGGGTCGTCGCCGCACAGCGGAACGGTCAGGGGGCGGCTCTCGAACTCACGGTGCGGGCCCGCCCAGACTTCTGCCGCAAGCAGATTGAACGCCTTCACCACATGGGCTCCGGGCACGGTTGCCGCGATCCGTTCGGCGACAGCGGGTTCGGAGAGGGTGAACCCGCCGCTGTCGGGTGCGAAGGCGTTCGTGCAGTCGATCAGCGTGCGGCCCGCCAGGGCATGCCGTCCGCCGGTTCCGTGCGCCGCATCCGCCCCCGTCGCATCCTCCGAGTTCGCCGCGGCGAGCACCTCGGCGAGGGCGTCGGCCGGGACGGCGAGCAGCGTGATGTCGCCGAAGCGAGCGGCATCGGTGATGCTGGTGGCTCGTGCACGGTGGCCGATGGCGGCGACTGCCTCGTCGGCGCGCGCCGAAGTGCGTGCGCCGAGCGCGATTTCGTGTCCGGCGGCGGCCCAGCCGCCGCCGAGGGCGCGGGCCATCTGTCCGGCTCCGATGATTCCGATTCGCATGTGAACTCCTTGGTCTGGCTTACGTAGTCGACGCTAGGAATTCCGATGCGCACTCCCGGGTGCCCAATGGCGATGGCAGGCTGGATTCATGACGGCCGAGATCATCGAACCGGTGGAATTCGCGGAGTACGGCGGGCTCGAATCCGATTGCCCCGCGCGGCTGGCCGTGGACGTATTCGGCAATTCGTGGCTGACTGTGATCATCTACACACTTCGCGAGGGCCCGATGCGGCCGGTGGAGTTGCGGCGGGCGATCGGCGGCATCAGCCAGAAGATGCTCACCCAGACATTGCGGCGCATGGAGCGGATGGGATTGCTGGAACGTCGCCGATACGCGGAAGCGCCACCGCGCGTGGAGTATTCGTTGACTCCCGCGGGCACGGATCTGCTCATCCCGATCTTCGCGCTGGGGGAGTGGGCGGACCGCCACGGGGACACCGTCCGCACCGCCCTCTACGGCGACGTAGCGGACTGATCCGGGATCGCGAAAGTGGTTGCCGCACGGGCGCTCAGCGGTCGCGACACGCTGTCCGAACATTGCGTAAACGCCGGGCTAACGAGGGTGGAAGTGCCCATGACCTGCGTGAAACTTCCAGCACCCGGGGTTTGACCCCGCGTCGGCGACCGTACGATTCAAAGTGTGAGCGTTCCACAGGCCGTGCTTTTGGCAGTCCTGGCGGCCGTAGTCGGACTGGCCGTCGGAGGACTGCTCATTCCGTATGTGAACGCTCGCCAGGAGCGCCTGCGCGCCGCCACCGACACCGGGCTGACCATGTCCCAGGTGCTGGACTTGATCGTGCTCGCCTCCGAGTCCGGCATCGCCGTGGTGGACCAGTATCGGGACGTGGTGCTGGTGAACCCGCGCGCCGAGGAGCTGGGCGTCGTCCACGACCGCCTGCTCGACGAGCGCGCCTGGGCCGCGGTGGAACAGGTGCTGGCCGGCGGCCAGGACGTCGATTTCGAACTCACCGCCAAGATCCCCATGCCGGGCCGCGCCCGCCTCGCTGTCCGAGGGGTTGCTCGGCCGCTCTCGCAGGAGAACACGAACTTCGTGGTCTTGTTCGCGGACGACGACTCCGAGCAGGCCCGCATGGAGGCCACCCGCCGCGACTTCGTCGCCAATGTGAGCCATGAGCTCAAGACCCCGGTCGGCGCCATGAGCCTGTTGGCCGAGGCGTTGCTGGAATCCGCCGACGATCCGGACTCGGTGCGGCACTTCGGCGAACGCCTGCACGGCGAGGCCCGTCGCATGGGCAAGATGGTGACCGAGCTCATCGCACTGTCCCGCCTGCAGGGCGCGGAGCGGCTGCCGGATCTGGAAGCCGTCGACGTCGACACCGTCGTCACCCAGGCCATAGAGCGCTCCCGCACCGCCGCCGAGGCCGCGGGCATCACCGTCTCCACCGACGCCACCAGCGGCCTCGAGGTACTCGGCGACCAGACCCTGCTGGTGACCGCCCTGTCCAACCTGGTCGAGAACGCCATCGCCTACTCGCCGCGCGGCTCGCACGTGTCGGTGAGCCGGGCGCTGCGCGGCGGCTATGTCAATATCGCGGTCACCGATCGCGGCATCGGCATCTCCAAGGAGGACCAGGAGCGCGTCTTCGAGCGTTTCTTCCGGGCCGACAAGGCGCGCTCGCGTGCCACCGGCGGTACCGGCCTCGGGCTGGCTATCGTCAAGCATGTGGCCGCCAACCACAACGGTGAGATCACGCTGTGGAGCAAACTGGGCACCGGATCGACGTTCACCCTGCGTATCCCGGCCCACCCTGCCGATTCCAACGGGCAGGTCGACAAGAGACTTGCCACCGGTGTTCCGGTGGCCAAGAAGGAAAACGGCTCGCGCCCCCTCGGGCGGGCCAGAACCAACGGTGTGGAGGCAACCCGATGACGAGTGTGCTGATCGTCGAGGACGAGGAGTCGCTGGCCGATCCGCTCGCGTTCCTGCTGCGCAAGGAGGGGTTCGAGGTCACCGTGGTGGGTGACGGCCCGGCCGCCCTGGCCGAGTTCGACCGTTCCGGCGCGGACATCGTCCTGCTCGATCTCATGCTCCCCGGCATGAGCGGCACCGACGTGTGCAAGCAACTGCGCGTTCGCGGCAGTGTCCCGGTGATCATGGTGACCGCGCGTGACAGCGAGATCGACAAGGTGGTCGGCCTGGAACTGGGCGCCGACGACTACGTCACCAAGCCCTACTCCTCGCGCGAGCTGATCGCCCGCATCCGGGCCGTGCTGCGCCGCGGCGCCGGCGAGGAACCCGACAACGGCAGCGAGACCAGCGTGCTGGAGGCCGGCCCGGTGCGCATGGACGTGGACCGCCACACCGTCCAGGTGAACGGCAAGGCGGTGACCCTGCCGCTCAAGGAGTTCGACCTGCTCGAATACCTGCTGCGCAATTCGGGTCGCGTGCTCACCCGCGGGCAGCTCATCGACCGCGTCTGGGGCGCCGACTACGTCGGCGACACCAAGACCCTCGACGTGCACGTCAAGCGCCTGCGCTCGAAGATCGAGGCCGACCCGGCCAAGCCGGAACACCTGGTCACCGTGCGCGGCCTGGGCTACAAGCTCGAGGCGTAGCCCACCCGGACGAAGAGAACCCGCCCGCTTCGAATTCGAGAAGCGGGCGGGTTCGGCTTACTCCCACCAAGTCTTTCGTGCGCCCCCCGGCAGTTTTCGGCGCTCAGGCGTTGGGGTCGTTGTTCATGCTGTCGACCCACGCGGGGCCGAGGCCCGGCAGGTCCTGCTTGTCCAGAATGATCCAGCCCAGGCCCGGGTTGTCCTGCTGCATGCAGCCGTACCACGGCACGTCCGCGCCATTGCCCTTGCACGCGATGGTGTGGCTGGTGCCGTACGGGCTGACGATGATCTGCTTGCCGGCATCCTTGGCGCCCAGCACGGCCGGGTCGTTGTACGCGACGAAGTCGGCGGTGCGATCGGAGAAGGCATTGGGGTCGGTGTTATCGGCGAACGCCTGCGGCGCAATGGAGAGAACGGCACCGGCGGTCAGCGCAGTGATGGCGAGGGTTTTCTTGATCATGGCCAGGATGTCTAACACGTTCCGGTGAATTCGCAATAGCGGAACGATGTCGCGCATACTTCCGGCTATTCACATCCCGAGGTCATCGGATCGGAGGGGATGCGAAATATACTTCTGCGCAGCCTGATTCGTTTGTCGCTCGGTGGCACCGTTTGTTCACCTCCGGGACACCCGCGATCGCGTCACATAACGACGCGGGTCCCGCTCGGGATGTCCGCGCCCGCCGCGATGTGACGGCGGGCACGAAGGCCGGTGCGGACTACGAGCCCGCGCTGCCGGTCAGCCCGCCGAGCAGGCCGCCCAGCGCCGAACCCGCGCTGCCGGTCCCGCCGCCACCGCCGGTGCTGCCACCGGTGCCACCGCCACCGCCCGGCTGGGACGGATCGGTCACGTTCACGATGATGGTCTTGGTGTTGCCGCCCTGCGAGGCGGTGATCATGTGCTGGCCCGCGGTGGTGGGCTTCCAGTCGATGCTGGAGTAGCCGATCGGCCACGGCACCTTGCCGGCCGGGGTGAGGCTGGTGCCGTTGTCCGACCAGTAGACGAGCAGACCGATGCCCGCGCCGCTGAGGTTCGCGGTGAGGGTGTAGCCGGTGTTGATGGTGTACGGGGCGCTGCCGGAGATGGCGACCGAGTCGACCGTGGCGGCGGCCTGCGGCGCGGCCAGCACGGCGACGGCGGCGGTGGTCGCGAGCCCTGCGACGCCCGCGCCGATCCGACGGACCGATCTCGATGCACGAATGCTGCTCATGCGGAAAGTCCTGTCTCGCTTGCTAGTTCGGCGTGGTGCCGCTGCTGCCGCTGCCGAGCGGGCCCGCGGGTCCGAAGCCGCTGCCGGTGCTGCTGGAGCCCGAGCCGAGCGGCGCGTCGGCGACCTGCACGACGATCGACTGGCTGTTGGGGCCCTGGGACGCGGTGATGATGTGCTGTCCGCTGGTGGTGGGCCGCCAGCTGATGGAGGCGTGTCCGGGCGGGGACGGGATCTTGGGCGGGCCGATCTCGTTGCCGTTGTCGCTGAAGTACACGAGCAGGCCGATCGAGGCGCCGCTGAGGGTGGCCGAGATCGTGTACGCCTTGTCGACCACCGGGTTCGTCTCGTCGATGCTGACCGTGTCGACCGCGGCCAGGGACGCGGGGGCCGCGACCACGGCCGCGGCGGCGAGGGCGGCGAAGCCGGTGATCCCCACGCCGGCTCGGCGCGCGCTGATCCTCGGTGGTGTGTTGCGCATGTGTTGCTCTCCTGTGCTGCCCCACGGGGAGATGTGCGGGCTTCCGCACCCTAAGGGACCAGATGTGTGAAGCGTGGCCATTTCGAAAAAATAATCAAGCAAGCGTCCGCTTGGTACTGGTGGGCGTGACGGGTCCCACCGGAAAACCCGTCACGCCGTACCCGAATCGGGTGGTTGCTAGCTGCTGCCGAGCAGTCCGCCCAGCAGGCCCTTCGCGGAACCGCTGGAGCTGCCGCTGCCGCTGCCACCCGGGGTGGTGGTCGACGGCGTGGTGGTGGGCGGAGTGGTGGTCGGGGGAGTGGTGGTCGGCGGCGTGGTCGTCGTCGTCCCGCCGGAACCGGTGCCGACATTCACGACCAGGGTCTGGGTGCTGCTGCCCTGCGAGGCCGTGATGATGTGCTGGCCCGGGGTGGACGGCGACCAATCCAGGCTGGCCTCACCCGGCGGCCACGGGACCTTGCCGACCGGAGTCAGGCTGGCGCCGTTGTCGCTCCAGTAGATGAGCAGGCCGACCGACGCGCCCGACAGGGACGCGTGCAGGGTGTAGTCGCCGCCGACGGTCGGCGTGGCGCTGGAAATGGTGATCACGTCGACGGTGGCGCTCGCGGTCGGTGACATGGCCACCGCGACCGCGGCGGCAGCCGCGACCGTGACGCCGGCCAGCCCGGCCCCGATCACGCGGCCCGAAGGTTTGCTGCGCATGCGTACTCCTGTGCTTCTCATGGTGTGCCCCAAAGGAATTGGGGTGGAAATCGGATCAGAGGCCGAAGGGCAGGCCATTGGCGCTGCCGGTGCCCCCGCCGCTGTTGCCCGGCGACGTCGTGGTGGTCGGCGGGACCGTGGTGGTGGTCGTGCGCGGGACCGTGGTGGTCGTGGTCGGCGGCACCGTGGTCGTGGTGGTGGGCGGCACCGTCGTGGTGGTGGTCGGCGGGACCGTGGTCGTGGTGGTCGGCGGCACGGTCGTCGTCGTGGTGCCGTCGCCGACGTTCACGATCAGGGTCTGGGTCGTGCTGCCCTGCGAGCACGTGATGATGTGCTGGCCCGGGGTGCTCGGGGTCCAGTCCAGGCTGGCGTGGCCGGGCGGCCACGGAACCTTGCCGACCGGGGTGAGGCTGCTGCCGTTGTCGCTCCAGTAGACGAGCAGGCCGATCGACGCACCAGAGAGGTTGGCGCTGAGGGTGTAGCTGGTGCCGACGGTCCAGTTCGATCCCGAGATGGAGACCGAGTCGACGCTGGCGTGCGCGGCCGGGGCCTCGTGGGTGGTCAGGACGGTGACCGCACCGGTCGCGATGGCCAGCCCAGCCAGACCCGCGCCGAGGCCGCGCCCCATGGGGGTGATTCTCATGAAAACTCCTGGATTTCAGGGGAATTGGTCTCGATCAGAGACCGAAGGGCAGCCCGTTGGCGCTGCCGGTGCCACCGCTGCCACCGCCGCTCGGGGTCGTCGTGGTGGGCGGGACCGTGGTGGTGGTCGGGGGAACCGTTGTGGTGGTGGGCGGTTCGGTCGTGGTGGTCGGCGGCACCGTGGTCGTCGTCGGGGGAACCGTTGTGGTGGTGGGCGGTTCGGTCGTGGTGGTCGGCGGCACCGTCGTAGTGGTCGGGGGAACCGTTGTGGTGGTGGGCGGTTCAGTGGTGGTGGTCGGCGGCACCGTCGTGGTTGTCGGCGGTTCGGTGGTGGTGGTCGGCGGGACCGTGGTGGTCGTGGTGGGCGGGACCGTCGTGGTGGTGGTCGGCGGCACGGTCGTGGTGGTGGTGCCGTCGCCGACGTTCACGATCAGGGTCTGGGTCGTGCTGCCCTGCGAGCAGGTGATGACGTGCTGCCCGGGGGTCTTGGGGGTCCAGTCGAGGCTGGCGTGCCCGGGGGGCCAGGGGACCTTGCCGACCGGGGTCAGGCTGCTGCCGTTGTCGCTCCAGTAGACGAGCAGGCCGATCGACGCGCCGGAGAGGTTGGCGCTGAGGGTGTAGCTGGTGCCGACGGTCCAGTTCGATCCCGAGATGGAGACCGAGTCGACCGTGGCGTGGGCGGCGGGGGCTTCGTGTGTGGCCAGAACGGTGACTGCGCCCGTCGCGATGGCCAGCCCGGCGAGACCGATGCCGAGATGGCGGCCGCCCAAGGGGATTTTGCTCACTATGCGTACTCCTGTGCTGCGACCCGTGTGGGTAGGGGTCCGTCGCACAGTAAGGGAGCAACAATGTGAAATTGGGTGATTTCAGAAAATTACTGGCTAGTTTTCCGCTATTGCTGCGCCGGCTTCGCCTTCCGGGCAGCCCGCTTCGCGGACGCGGTCTGTTTCTTCGCGGCCTCGGCGGCCTTCTCCTCCGCGATGGCCGTGGCCGGATGCACCGCCACGATGCCCAGGCCCTGGCGACGCTTGCAGTGCTGCGCCAGCTCGTCGTAGGCGGGCTGGCCGATCAGCTCGATCAGCTCGGGTGCGTAAGCCTCCCACACCGGGCGGGTGCCGACGTGCGCATCCGGCGAACCGGTGCAGTACCAGTTCAGATCCAGGCCGCCGGGACCCCAGCCGCGGCGGTCGTACTCGGTGATCACGGTGCGCAGGATCTCCACCCCGTCCGGCCGGTCCACCCATTCCTGGGTGCGGCGAATGGGCAGCTGCCAGCACACTTCCGGCTTCACGGTGAGCGGCTCCAGGCCCTTGCGCAGCGCCATGGTGTGCAGCGCGCAGCCGATCCCCTCGGCGAAGCCGGGCCGGTTGAGGAAGATGCAAGCGCCGTCCACCCGCCGGGTGCGCAGGGCGGGCTCGTCGTCGAGGTCGTCCTCTTCCAGGTACAGCTTCTTGCGGACCCGGCCCTTGTCGTCGACGGCCTGGTCCATGAGCTGCCAGTCTTCGGGTGTGAGCATTTTCACGGCCTGGTGCAGCTTCTTGCCGTCCTCCTCGTCGGAGAGGAACGCGCCGTGCGAGCAGCAGCCGTCGTTCTCCCGGCCGTCGATGATGCCCTGACACGCCGGAGTGCCGAAAACGCAGGTCCAGCGTGAGAGCAGCCAGGTCAGATCGGCCGCGATCAAATGCTCATCATTTGCTGGATCGACGAATTCGATCCACTCCCGCGGGAAGTCGAGTTCAACTTCGGGCGCCGGGTCGATCTTCGCCGCTGGTCGCAGCCCGGTCGGTCCGCTCGCCGATGCACCTGCCGTCACAATGCGGAACGCTAACAGCTCAGTCGCCTGGCCAGAAGTCCTGACCCACCCAGTACCGTGTTCTTGTGCGGCTCGGTGTACTCGATGTGGGAAGCAATACCGTCCACCTGCTCGTGGTGGACGCGCATCGTGGTGGACACCCGATGCCTATGAGTTCGACGAAGTCGGCGCTGCGGCTGTCCGAGAACATGGACGATCAGGGCCGGATCACGTCGACGGGCGCGGGGCGGCTGACCGCGACGGTAGCCGAATTCGCGAGTATCGCAAAGACTTCCGGCTGTGTGGAGCTGATGGCATTCGCCACCTCCGCGGTCCGCGAGGCCACCAACTCCGACGAGCTGCTGGCCCGGGTACGGCGCGAGACCGGAGTCAATCTGAAGGTGCTCTCCGGTGTCGATGAGGCTCGACACACCTTCCTCGCGGTGCGGCGCTGGTACGGCTGGAGCGCGGGGCGGATGCTGAATCTGGACATCGGCGGCGGCTCGCTCGAGATGAGCAACGGTGCGGACGAGGTGCCGGATGTGGCGTTGTCGCTGCAGCTGGGCGCGGGCCGGCTGACCCGCGACTGGCTGCGCCACGATCCGCCGGGCAAGCGCCGGGTCGCGGTGCTGCGCGACTGGCTCGACGCCGAGCTTGTGCTGCCCACCAAGCAGCTGCTCGAGGTGGGCCGCCCGGATCTGGCGGTGGGCACCTCCAAGACCTTCCGCTCGCTGGCCCGGCTGACCGGAGCCGCCCCCTCTGTTGCGGGACCCCGGGTGCGGCGTACTCTCACCAGTTCCGGCCTGCGGCAGCTGATTGCGTTCATATCGAGAATGACGGCCGCCGACCGGGCAGAATTGGAAGGCGTAAGTTCTGATCGGTCGCAGCAACTGGTGGCCGGTGCGCTGGTCGCGGAGGCGAGTATGCGGGCTCTGTCCCTGGACACGCTCGAAATCTGTCCCTGGGCACTGCGAGAGGGATTGATCTTGCGCAAACTGGATACCGACCTGGATAGCGAACCGATTACCGGCGGCCCCGACAGCGGCCTGTCGGGCCCGATCGAAACGGTGTCTCGATGACCGAGGATTCAAGCCAGCTGTCCGTCGCCGAGCTGCTGGCGCGGAACGGGCAGCAGAGTGGGGCCCCCGCCGGCGGCGGCGGGCGCAGACGTCGAAGCGGCCGCGGCATTTCCGTCGCGGAACTGACCGGTGATATTCCGGTGGTGAGCGCGGGATCGTCCTCACACGCCGCGCCGGACGAGGACGTGGCCGAGCCCGCTCCGATCGAACCGGACTATTCAAACTCTTCGAACTTCTCGAATCATCCTGATTATTCGAGCTTTCCGGATTACTCGGACCTGGTAGCCGCGGCATCGGGCAAGCCGGACTATTCGCAGTACGACGCGGTACCCGATCCGGACCCTGCGTATTCGCCGCTCTCCGGGCCGATTTCGTATTACGACCCGCTGGCCCCCGCCCCGCAGCCGCCGTCCCTACCGGAGCCGTCCCACAACTGGTCCGCCGGTCTGGACTGGCCGCCGACCGAGAACCCGCTACCGGAGGCCCGCCCGAGCGGCGGCCGCCGCCGCAAGCCGGATCCGCTGGATTCCGATGTCGCGCTCGGCCGGTTGCCGGGCACCGAACCTCCCGCCCCGCCCGCCGTGCCGCGCGAGGGCGGTCGTCGCCGCCGCTACGACCCGGAGGACGAGTACACCGACGAGGTGAGTCCCTTCCGCGGTGACGGCGGCCAGGCCGGTGACGGGGCCGCACGCACCCAGTTCAACCCCGCGGTCCGCCAGCCCTTCGACGACCGGCCACCGTACGAGGACCAACCGCCTTTCGGCGACCCGGCCCGTACCCAGTTCCAGCCGGCCGCCCCCGCGTGGTCGCCCGCGCCGGCACCCGAACCGCTTCCGCGCACTCCCGGGCAGGATCGGCCGCCTTTCGAGCCGCCGCGGGCCGCGCCCGCCGCGCAGTCGATGTCGCGCTCGGCTCGCCGGCACGCGGAATCGCAGGTCCAGAATGCCCCCCAGGGTCCGGCCGCCGACCGGCGCGGTGGCGTCGACCACGGCGCGGCCAGCGGACTTCCGGACTGGTCCGCGCCCAGACGACCCGACTTCGATCCGGTCCGCGACCGCCGCGATCAGGCCGCGGTGCCGACCGCCGCGTGGTCGTCGCTGGCCGACTCCGATCAGCAGCTGCTCTCCGGGGAATCGGTTGCCGGTGATCTGCTCCGCGGCGCCCAGCAGCGTGACGATCAACGCGCGGAACGGAATTCGCGAAGCGCCGGCAAGCGTAGCGGCGGGCGCGGCGCGGTGGCGCCCGAGCCGGAGCCCGACGACCACCTCACCGATTTCTACGAGCCCCTCGACGACTACGACGACTACGACGACTACGAGCCAGAGACGTCGCTGGGTGGACGGTTTTCCGCGCTCACGCAGAAGGCCGGCTCCTTCGCTCGCAAGAGCAGGAGCACCCGTGGCGCCGCGGCCCGGCCGGCCAGCTCGCGCGCCGCGGCCCGCTCCGACAGCGAGGAACATCGCCGGCAATGGCTGATGATCGCGGGCCAGAGTGTGGGCGCCGCGGTCGCGGGCATGTTGCTGTTCAAGGGTTTCGAACGCATGTGGGAAATGCTCCCGTGGGTTGCCCTGGCCCTGGCCATGATCGTGATTCTCGGCCTGGTCGCCCTGGTGCGGGTGCTGCGCCGCACCGATGACATCTTCAGCACTGTGATTGCCGTCGTCGTAGGCGTCTTCGTGACGCTCGGACCGCTAGCCTTTCTACTCAGTACGAACTGAGCAGGGAGCAGCAGTGGGGAACATCGTGCAAGCGCAGGGGGCGAGCACCGAGGACCGGGCGGGGCGAAAGGAAGTCCGGGTGGGGCTCTCGACCGCGTCGGTGTATCCGGAGAATACCGAGGCCGCCTTCCGCTACGCGGCCGAGCTCGGATACGACGGCGTGGAACTCATGGTGTGGGCCGAGCCCGCCAGCCAGTCCATCTCGACCGTGCAGCATTTCGCGCACAAATACGACATGCCGGTGCTGGCCGTGCACGCACCGTGCCTGCTCATTTCGCAACGGGTCTGGGGGTCGGACCCGATCGCCAAACTCACCCGCAGCGTGCACACTGCCGAGGCGCTGGGCGCGGCCACCGTGGTGGTGCACCCGCCGTTCCGCTGGCAGCGCCGCTACGCCGACGGCTTCGCGAAACAGGTTGCCGAGCTGGAGAATTCGAGCCCGGTCGCGGTGGCCGTGGAGAACATGTTCCCGATGCGCGCCGATACCCTGTTCCGCGGCAGCTCGATCGAGCGGCTGCAGCGCCGCGGCGGCCCGGGCCCCTCGATCACCACCTTCAGCCCCTCCTTCGACCCCACCGACGTCGGCTTCCGGCACTACACCCTCGACACCTCGCACACCGCCACCGCGGGCGTGGATCCGCGGGTCCTGGCCGGTCGCATGGGTTCCGGCCTCACCCATCTGCACCTGGCCGACGGCCGCGGCGCCGCCACCGACGAGCACCTGATCCCCGGCGAGGGCACCCAGCCGGTGGCCGAACTCTGCGACATGCTGGTGCACAACGGTTTCGACGGCCAGGCCGTCATCGAGGTGAACACGCAGATGGCCCGCACCACCATGGACCGCGCCGCCATGCTCAACCAGGCGCTGACCTTCGCCCGCGCCCACCTCAACCCCTTCACCCCCGCCCCCACCCCCGAACCGACCGTCGCCCACCGCGGCTGAGAGCCCCCGCGAGGGTTGGGTGATTCATCCCACCGGTGGGGCGGAATGATCCCACCGTCCGTTTACGCTGTACAAACCGCGACAGTGGAAGGACAGCGGATGACAACGGAGTTGACCGTCGATCTCGAGTCGGCGAGCGAACTGGTGAACGCGCCGTTCAGTCGCGTCTGCGCGCTGACCGAGCTCGAGGCGGAGACTCCCGAGCTCGGCCGCTACGCGGGCCTGATCGAACCCACCTGGACCATCGGCGACAAACTGCACGGCGGCACCATGGTCGCGGGCAGCGCGGCCGCCGCCACGGAATGGCTGCGCCGCACCGCGCCCGCGCAGGCCGCCATGTTCCCCATCTCGGCCAGCACCGACTTCCTCGGCGCACCCGTCCCCGGCGAGGTCGAGTACGAGGTCCGCACCCGCAAGCTGGGTCGTCAGATCGCCCTGATCGACGCGAGCCTGATGCAGGACGGCCGCACCCTGGTGCACACCGCGTTCACCTTCGGCCACCTCGACGACGCCGTCCCGCAGTACGCCGCCGACCACGCCGGCGACATGCCCGCGGAACCGCCCGCCGACGCCCTCGCCTACGACGAGCGCAATCCGATGGGCAAGATCGTCCACGTCGCCCAGGGCTCCTCGGTCGCCATCGACCCGGCCTGGGCCCGCTTCCTCGCCGGCGAGAAATCCGAACCGCGCCTGCGCCTCTGGATCCGCCCCTTCGAAGGCGACGAACAGGACCCCGACGTCGCCGCCTTCTTCGCCCTGATGGCCGCCGACATGAGCCCCCCGGTCCCCATGAACCTGGGTCACTTCGGCTGGGCCCCAACGGTTCAGCTCACCACCTACCTGCGCCGCCGTCCCGCCCCCGGCTGGCTCCGCGTCATCGCCCACAGCCGCGAGGTCGGCAACCGCATGTTCGACGAAGATCAACTCGTCATCGACTCGACGGGCGCCATCGTCGCCCAGAGCCGCCAGCTCGCCCTCATTCCGCAATCCCGCTAGTTCCGCACCACCTTCGTTCTCGTGTGCCAGGGCGGCAAGCGATTTCGTGACGGGCGGGGCAACTCGCCGGGTACGACCAGAATTGTTTCGGCTCTCGACCGCCGGCACGCGTCCCTGACGTCCACGGCTCTCAGCCGCGCGCTGAAGGCTCGGGGAGGCGGGTTAGCCTGATCCCTATGACGAGGATTGCGGTTATCGGTGGGGGTCGGATCGGGGAGGCGTTGATCGCCGGTCTGCTCGAGTCCGGGCGGGCGAACAAGGACCTGGTCGTCGTGGAGCCGGTGCCGGCGCGGGCCGAATTGCTGGCCGACCGGTTCGGGATTCGCGCTACCGACGACATTGCCGATGCCGCCAAGTCCGCGGAGCTCATCGTGATCGCGGTGAAGCCGAACGATGTGGACGGCGTGGTCGTCGAGCTGGGCAAGGCCGAGCTGGGCGACGACCACGACCAGGTGCTGGTGTCGCTGGCCGCCGGTGTGCCGACCGCGCGCATGGAGTCGCGGCTGCCCGCCGGCTTCCCGGTCGTGCGGGTCATGTCGAACACCCCGATGCTGGTGGGACAGGGCATGAGTGCCATCGCGCCCGGTCGCTACGCCCGCAAGGAACAGCTGGCCCTGGTCACCGAGATGCTGGAGTCGGTGGGCAGGGTGGTGACCGTCGCCGAGTCGCAGATGGATGCCGTCACCGCGGTGTCGGGTTCGGGCCCGGCGTACTTCTTCCTGATCGTCGAGGCCATGATCGACGCCTCGGTGGGCCTGGGTCTGAGCCGTGATGTGGCCACCCAGCTGGTGACGCAGACGATGCTCGGTTCGGCGGCCCTGCTCGAGGAGTCGGGGCAGTCTGCTGCGGAATTGCGTGCGGCCGTCACCTCGCCCGCGGGCACCACCGCGGCGGGCCTGCGGGCGCTGGAACGGGGTGCCGTGCGCTCGGCTTTCCATGATGCATTGGACGCCGCAAGACGCCGTTCCGCCGAACTCGGCGCGATCGCGGACTAACGTTGATCGTGCGGTGAGTGCGCTCCCCGCATTCCAATACTGCTCGGTTGCTAGTTTGCTGCCGAAGGCCGACTCGCCATAGCAAAGGCTGATTTCTCACACCCGTCGCAGCAATCCCACTGGTCCCGCTAAGCTTCAAGGAGCACGTGCGTGTCTGTTCCGCCGGTGGGGAAGCCGGCGGCGCGGACGTGCCGGAGGTCAGTGGCGCAATGATGTCTGGGAACAGTCAAGCGAGGTCCGGAAACAGCCCAATCAATGCAGGATCCGTCATCGGCGGAGGAACTCAGTTCCTCACTGTCGCCGAGGTCGCGAATCTGATGCGGGTATCCAAAATGACGGTGTACCGGTTGGTGCATTCGGGAGAGCTGCCCGCGGTGCGGGTGGGGCGTTCCTTCCGGGTACACGCCAAGGCGGTACACGACTATCTGGAGACGTCCTACTTCGATGCGGGGTAGTACGCCCGGATAACCGATCGGCCACACCCGTTTCGTTCGCCGGAGAGTGGCCCGGTAGCATGGACCGGCATCCTGTACGTGCCGGTGGTGCCGCCGGGTCCATTCGGCCCGTATCGGGTAGGGACTGTGCAGGGTCAGACAGTGTGCACCCCGCGGAAGCGGGGATGACCCGAGAGAACGCGAGGAACAACCCTATGGGTTCTGTGATCAAGAAGCGCCGCAAGCGCATGTCGAAGAAGAAGCACCGCAAGCTGCTTCGCCGCACGCGTGTTCAGCGTCGTAAACTCGGCAAGTAAGCCGCTGCGTCGTAGCTGGAAGCCCGTCACCTCAGGTGACGGGCTTTCGTTTTTCACCGGTGATTGAAGTCATCGTTAGATCCTGGTTAATACCCTTCGGATGATCCCTACTGGCCGGTTACCCTGGGAGCGCGGGAATAACACAGCGGCGATATTTCAAGACATGGGGGCTGCGAGTGGGATCCGGAGTGGCAGGGACTCGGGACGGGCAGGCGCCCAAGGTGGTGATGGTGACCGGTGCGAGCCGGTTCTTCGGCGGCAATGTGGTGGCCCGGCTGGCGGCCGACCCGGCCGTCGAACGCGTCATCGCCGTGGATGCCAAACAGCCCAGCCGGGAGCTGCTGCGCCGTATGGGCCGCGCCGAATTCGTGCGCGCCGATATTCGTAATCCGTTGATCCGCAAGGTTATCGACGGAAATCAGGTGGACACGGTGGTGCATCCCGCGGCACTGTCGCGCCCGCCCTCGGGCGGCGGCCGGGCCGCCATGAAGGACATGAACGTCCTCGGCGCCATGCAGTTGTTCGCGGTGTGCCGCAAGGCTTCCAGTGTGCGGCGGGTGGTGGTGCGTTCCTCCTCCGCCGTCTACGGGTGCAGCGCCAAGGACCCGGTGAAATTCACCGAGGAAATGGGCGCGCGCACGCCGCCGCGCGGCTGGTTCGCGCGGGACATGATCGAGGTGGAGGGCTTCGTCCGCGGGCTGGCGCGGCGGCGGCCGGACATCTCGGCGGCCATTCTGCGCTTTCCGCCGATCGTGGGGCCGCAGTTGGCCAAACGCGGTGTGCAGTACTTCCGTTCGCCGATCACCCCGACCATCCTCGGGCGTGATCCGCGCATGCAGCTGCTGCACGAGGAGGACGGCATCGCCGCCCTCGTCCACGGGGCCATGACGGCCCCGGGCGGGACCTACAATGTGGCCGGTGACGGCGCGATGGCGCTGTCGCAGGCGATCCGCCGGGCCGGGCGGGTCGAATTGCCGGTCCCGTACGCGGTTTTCCGCACCGTCGGGCGGACCGTGATGGGCCCGGTCATGCGGGAGTTCACCGCGGAGCAGATCGACTACTTCCATTTCGGATGTGGTCTGGACACCACCCGGATGCGCACCGAACTGGGCTTCCAGCCGCGCTGGACCACGGTCCAGGCGTTCGACGACTTCATAGGGGGCGCAGCGTTGCGGCCCGTGATCGATCCCGCGTGGATCGACGCCGCAGAAAACAAACTTCTCGGCCTGCTCGGGGCCGGGACGGGAGCACACCAATGAGTGATGTAGCGAAGGTGATTCGACTTCACGACGTGGATTTCGAGGCGCGGCACAGCCGTCCGCCCCGGGTGTGGCCGGTGGGGGAGCCGGCGCTCACCCCGGTGACCTCGCTGACCGATCGGCTCGCCGAAGTCGAAGCGCGCCAGCCCAAATCGCTGGGCGATCTGATTCGGGGGACCGTTGCGGACGGGGTCCGCTACACCGCCGACTTCGCGCGCCGTCGCCTCACCGGCGACTACCAGGTCGACGAATTCGGTTTGGACGAGCACCTTCTCGAATCGGTGATCCTCCCGATGCTGCGCCCGCTGTCGGACCTGTGGTTCCGGGTCGAGGTGTCGGGCATCGAGAACATTCCGGAGGTGGGCGGCGCGCTCATCGTGGCCAATCACGCGGGCACGGTGCCGCTGGACGGGCTGATGCTGCAGCTGGCCGTGCACGACCGGCACCCCAAGCAGCGGGCGCTGCGCATCCTGGCCGCGGACCTGATCTTCGAGACGCCGATCATCGGCGGGCTGGCCCGCAAGGCCGGGCACACCCTGGCCTGCCCGGCGGATGCCGAAAGGCTGTTGCGCGCGGGCGAAGTCGCGGGCGTGTTCCCCGAGGGCTACAAGGGCATCGGCAAGCCGTACTCGGACCGGTACAAGCTGCAGCGTTTCGGCCGTGGCGGTTTCGTGTCGGCGGCGGTGCGCACCGGGGTGCCGATCATTCCGTGCTCCATTGTGGGTTCGGAGGAGATCTATCCGAAGCTGGCCGATCTGAAGCCGCTGGCCCGCCTGCTCGGTATCCCGTATTTCCCGGTGACGCCGCTGTTTCCGCATCTGGGTCCGCTGGGCGCCATTCCGCTCCCGTCGAAGTGGTACATCGAATTCGGCGAACCGATTTCGACCGCCGGATACGAGCCGGCTGATGCGGATGATCCGATGACGATGTTCGAAGTCACCGATCAGGTCCGCGAAACCATTCAGGGGACGCTGTACAAAAATCTGATCAAGCGCCGTAATCCGTTCACCGGCTGAACAATTCGTGTAGAAGTTGGCTTGCCCCGACCGGTATGCCGAATTGACAACTGATTTGGCGACGGTCGGGGTAACTCATCGGGGACGCCCAAAATTGGTTCGGCACCCAACCGTCGGCACGCGCACATAACGCCAACGGCTCTCGGCCGTGCGCTGAAGTGCGGGGAGGTTCAGCTGGCCTTCGCTTCCCGCTTGCGCGAGAGCACCGCGGCCGCCGCGCCACCCGCCGCGCCGAGCGCCAGGGCGGTGGGCACACCGACTTTCGCGGCCTTGCGGCCGGTGCGGAAGTCTCGGATCTCCCAGCCGCGGTTCTTGGCGACCTCGCGCAGGTCCGCGTCCGGGTTGATGGCCACGGCGGTGCCGACCAGCGAGAGCATGGGTACATCGTTGTGGCTGTCGCTGTAGGCGGTGCAGCGCTTGAGGTTCAGGCCCTCGCGAATGGCCAGCGTGCGCACCGCGTGCGCCTTGCCCAGCCCGTGCAGGATGTCGCCGACCAGGCGGCCGGTGAACACGCCGTTCTCGCTCTCGGCGACCGTGCCGAGCGCGCCGGTCAGGCCCAGCCGCTTGGCGATGACCTGCGCGAGCTCCACCGGCGTGGCGGTGACCAGCCACACCTGCTGGCCCGCGTCGAGATGCATCTGGGCCAGCGCCCGGGTGCCCGGCCAGATCTTGTCGGCGATGATCTCGTCGTAGATCTCCTCGCCGAGCGCGGCGAGTTCGGCGGTCGGGCGGCCGGCGATGAAGGACAGCGCCTTCTCCTTGCCGGAGGCCATATCCGAGTGGCTCTCCTTGCCGGTGACCCGGAATTTGACCTGCTTCCAGGCCATATCGACCAGGTCGGAGGTCTTGAAGTACTTGCGCGCGGCCAGCCCGCGGGCGAAGTGCACGATGGACGCGCCCTGCACCATGGTGTTGTCGACGTCGAAGAAGGCGGCGGCGGTGAGGTCGCGGGGGACCGCGAGGGTCGGCATGTGGTCGTCCCGCAGCGCGAGTTCGGCGTCGTGCAGGGCAATGGCCGCGTCGGCGCTGGCCTCGCCGGCCAGGTTGGCGCGGACCTCTTCCTCGCTCGGACCGAACGGACTGCGGGTGATGCGGGTGAACTGATCCTGCAGGTCCTGTAGGCCCTGACCCCAGCGCGCCGGGAATTCGCCGAAGCGTCCCGCGATGAAGCCCGTCCCCTGCTCTTTCGAACGTTCCGGCACCAGTACCTCCGCCTGTTAGCGCGAACAAGTCCACAGTAACGCCCGGGGGTGGCCGCAACGTAGACGGCGAACGACATATCGGAGAGTTGTTAGATGGTGGCTATGAGCGATTCGACACATGCTGTGACTCTGTTGACCCGCAGCGGCTGCGGTCTGTGCCACACGGCACTGGAACAATTGCGGCCTATCTGCTCCGAGTTCGGCATCGAGGTCGCGACCGTTGACGTGGACAAGGCCGCCGCCACCGATCCGGGCCTGCGCGCCGAATACGGCGATCGGCTGCCGGTCGTGCTGCTGGATGGGCGCGAGCACAGCTATTTCGACGTGGACGGGCCGCGACTGCGCGCCGACCTCGCGAAATAAGGCGCAATAGCGGCTTTTCGGGGGTTCGCGACGCGGGCCCCCCTTCACCCGTTCCCGCCGGTGTGTTGCGTAGCGGGTTCGCGCTGATGAGGGTTGAATGAAGCCGGGGCCGGAGCCCGCCGCAAAGTGACTGAATTCACCGACTTTGTGCAGGGCTTCACAAGCGGTTACGGTGGTGGCACGCGACCCGCCTTCTCGGGCAGCGGAAGCGACCCCCTGAACCTGACTCGACCTCGCCTGCAAGGACCGCGACGGTCTCCCGGCGTCGGGTCGACAAAAGAACCCGGACACTCACCCCCGGCCGGACGAGGAGCGCAAGCGACGTGACAGAGCAGCACGAGACGCCGCCGACTGGCGTCTCCAAGGCTCTGCAGAAGGAGATCCCGCAGGCCACGGTGGCCCGGCTGGCCACCTATCTCCGCGTGCTCGCCGTACTCGCCGACGACGGTGTAGCCATCGTATCGAGTGAGGAACTGGCTGTCGCGGCGGGTGTCGGTTCGGCGAAGTTGCGCAAGGATCTTTCCTTCCTGGGACCCAATGGCGTTCGCGGCGTTGGCTATGACGTGATCAAGCTGCGCGACCGCATCGAGGATGTGCTCGGCCTCTCCGAGGGGCACCGGGTGGTGCTGGTCGGAGCCGGTCATCTGGGCCGGGCACTGGTCGGCTACGGCGGTTTCCGCCGCCGCGGGTTCGCCATGGTCGGGCTGTTCGACAACGATCCGGCGGTGATCGGCACGACGGTCTGCGGACTGGTCGTTCGCGATGTCGCCGAATTTGCCGACGCCGTGGACACTCTGGAGCCCACCATCGCCGTCATCGCGGTGCCGGACGCGGCCGCGCAGGGCGTCTGCGATCGGCTGGTCGAGGCCGGCATGCAGTGCATCCTGAGCTTCTCCGCCCTGGCGCTCGAGGCCCCCGCCACCGTCGAGGTGCGGCGCGTCGATCTCGCGGTGGAGATGCAGTTGCTGTCGTTCGAGCGGGCCCGCAACGCGGAATCGGCCGCGGAGGAAGCGATGAGCGCGGCCGCCGGGAGCCTGATGCCCCGGGTACCGATGACAACCAGCAAGGGAGCGGTGGTCCAGCCATGAGTGTGCTTCTCGTCGGGATCTCGCATCGCAGCGCACCGGTGCCGGTGCTCGAGAAGATCGCCATCACCGAGACCGACCGGCCCAAGCTGACCGACAAGATGCTGGCCTCCAGCCACGTCTCCGAGGCGATGATCGTCTCCACCTGCAACCGCATCGAGGTCTACGCGGTCGTCGACGCCTTCCACCCGGCGCTGGGTGAGATCGGCGAATTGCTCACCAAGCATTCGGGTCTGCCGCTGCCGGAGCTCACCAAGCACGCGTACGTGCGCTACGCGGAGGCCGCGGCCGAGCACCTGTTCGCGGTGGCCTCGGGCCTGGACTCCATGGTGGTCGGCGAGCAGCAGGTGCTGAGCCAGATCCGCGCCGCCTACGCCGCCTCCGACGCGCAGCAGGCCGCCGGGCGCACCCTGCACGAGCTGGCCCAGCACGCGCTGCGGGTGGGCAAGCGGGTGCACTCCGAGACCGGGATCGACCGCGCGGGCGCGTCGGTGGTGTCGGTGGCGCTGGATCGGGCACGCCTCGTGCTGGGTCCGCTGGCGGGCCGCACCGCGCTGGTGCTGGGCGCGGGCGCCATGGGCGGGCTCGCGGTGGCGCAGCTGGCGCGCGGCGGGGCGGCGAAGATCCTGGTGGTGAACCGCACGCTGGAAAAGGCGCAGCGGCTGGCCAATACGGCCACCACCATGCACGGCGTGCCGGCCGAGGCCATCGAGATGGACCGGCTGACCGAGGCGATGGCCGCCGCCGAGGTGGTGGTCACCTGTACCGGCGCGGTCGGCACCGTGGTGACGCTGGCGGACGTGCATCGCGCGCTGGCCGCCAAGACCGGCTCGGACGAGCTGGTCATCTGTGATCTGGGCCTGCCCCGCGATGTGGACCACGCGGTGGCCGGGCTGCCGGGTGTGACCGTCATCGACATGGAGACGCTGCAGCGCGATCCGTCGGCCGGCGCGGCCGCCGACGACACCGCCGCCGCGCGCACCATCGTCGCCGACGAACTCGCGAAATACCTCGCCGGACAGCGCATGGCCGAGGTCACCCCGACCGTGGCCGCGCTGCGCCAGATGGCCGCCGACGTGGTCGAGGCCGAACTGCTCCGGCTGGATTCCCGACTACCGGGACTCGAATCCACCGAACGCGACGAAGTGGCCCGTACCGTGCGACGGGTGGTCGACAAGCTGCTGCACGCACCGACGGTGCGGGTCAAACAGCTGGCGTCCACGCCCGGCGGCGACAGCTATGCCGAGGCGCTGCGCGAGCTTTTCGAACTGAAACCCGGTGCGGCACAAGCGGTTGCCGCGCCGATGGAGATATCCGCCCTGCAGGGCGAACTGGCCGACGATTTCACCGCCGCTCACCCGGGCGACGAACAGGGGCACACCGCATGACCGGAGCAATGGTGCACGAGAACGAAACAACCGTCCCCTCCGCGGAGCGGACTGTTGGCCGCGCCGCGGAGCGGATTGTTGGCCGCACCGCGGAGCGGATTGTTGGCCGCGCCGCGGAGCGGATTGTTGGCCGCGGAACCGTCGAGGCGCCCTGGCGCATCGGTACCCGCGGCAGTTTGCTGGCCCTCACCCAGGCCGGGCATGTGCGCGACGCCCTGATCGCCAACGGCCAGCAGGCCGAGCTGGTCATCGTGAAGACCGCCGGTGATCAGAACGCCACCGATCCGGTGCAGAAGATCGGGGTGGGCGTCTTCACCGCCGCGCTGCGCGAGGAATTGGCCGCGGGCACGGTCGATATCGCGGTGCACTCCTACAAGGACCTGCCGACCGCGCAGGATCCGCGCTTCGACATCGCGGCCATCCCGGCCCGCCAGGATCCGCGCGACGCGCTGGTGGCGCGCGACGGTCTGGTGCTCGGTGAGCTGCCCGCGGGCGCGAAGGTTGGCACCTCCGCGCCGCGCCGGTCCGCGCAGTTGAAGGCGCTGGGCCTCGGCATCGAGATCGTGCCGCTGCGCGGCAATCTCGACACCCGCATCTCCAAAGTTACTTCCGGTGAATTGGATGCCGTCGTGGTGGCGCGGGCCGGGCTGGCCCGCATCGATCGCCTCGACGCCGTCACCGAATCGCTCGAACCGGTGCAGATGCTGCCGGCCCCGGCGCAGGGCGCGCTGGCGGTCGAATGCCGCAGCGCCGACACCGAACTCGTGACCATCCTGTCCGCTCTCGACGATCCCGGCACCCGTGCCGCGATCACCGCGGAGCGGGCATTGCTGGCCGAACTGGAGGCCGGCTGTACCGCACCGATCGGTGCGCTGGCAGAGGTCGTCGAATCGCTCGACGACGACGGCCGGGTGGTGGAGGAGTTGTCGCTGCGCGCCTGCGCGGCGGCGATCGACGGCTCGGATGTGATCCGGGCTTCAGTGGTCGGCTCGGTCGCGGATGCCGCGGACCTGGGTCGTGCACTGGCGCGCGAGCTCTTGGAGCTGGGGGCGCGCGACCTGCTCAGCGTCACAGAGGAATCCGCTGAGCTCACCGACAGCAGCAATCCCAGCCCAATGGAGAACCAACCCATGAGCGAGCGCAGCGAGCGAATCATCAGCACAGCGCCTTCGGGCACGGTTGCGCCGAACGCTAGCGAGGTGCAGCCGTGAGCCGAGTGACGAAGAAGAATCCCGGTCGGATCCTTTTCGTGGGGTCCGGGCCTGGCGACCCGGCGCTGCTCACCGTGCGGGCCCGCGAGGTGCTCGGCCGGGCGACGCTGGCGTTCACCGATCCCGATGTCGACAAGGGCGTGCTCGCCCTGATCGGCACCGCGGTCGAGGAGAACCCCGACGGGACCCGTCCCGTCGACGTGCGTCCCGCGCTCGGTGACGCCGCCGAGGTGGCCAAGACGCTGATCGCCGAGGCGCGCAATGGTTCCGACGTGGTGCGCCTGGTCTCCGGCGACCCGATGACCACCGATTCGGTCATCCAGGAGATCAACGCCGTCACCCGCTCGCACCTGAACTTCGAGGTGCTGCCGGGTCTTTCGGCCGGTACCACCGTCCCCGCCTACGCGGGCATCGAAATCGGTTCCAGCCACACCGAGGTGGACGTGCGCGGCGAGGTGGACTGGGCGGCCGTGGCGGCCGCGCCGGGCCCGCTGGTGCTGCACGCCACCTCCGGACATCTGGCCGAGACCGCGTCGGCGCTGGTGGAGCACGGCATGGCGCCGCAGACCCCGGTCGCGGTGACCGTGCGCGGCACCACCCGGCAGCAGCGCACCATCGACGCCACGCTGGCGACGCTGAACAATGCCGCCTCCGAACTGGTAGGCCCGCTGGTGGTCACGGTCGGCAAGGAGGTCGAGAAGCGCGCCAAGACCTCCTGGTGGGAGTCGCGGGCCCTGTACGGCTGGACCGTGCTGGTGCCGCGCACCAAGGAGCAGGCCGGTGAGATGAGCGAGAAGCTCGTCACGCACGGGGCCATCCCGATGGAGGTGCCGACCATCGCGGTCGAGCCGCCGCGCAGCCCCGCGCAGATGGAGCGCGCGGTCAAGGGTCTGGTCGATGGTCGCTACCAGTGGGTGGTGTTCACCTCCACCAACGCGGTGCGCGCGGTGTGGGAGAAGTTCGGCGAATTCGGCCTGGACGCCCGCGCTTTCAGCGGTGTGAAGATCGCCTGCGTCGGTGAGGCCACCGCGGAGAAGGTGCGCTCCTTCGGCATCAACCCGGAGCTGGTGCCCAGCGGTGAGCAGTCCTCCGAGGGCCTGCTGGCCGACTTCCCGCCCTACGACGACGTTTTCGACCCGGTGAACCGGGTGCTGCTGCCGCGCGCGGACATCGCCACCGAGACCCTCGCCGAGGGCCTGCGCGACCGCGGCTGGGAGATCGACGACGTCACCGCCTACCGCACCGTGCGTGCATCGCCGCCGCCCGCGGAGACCCGCGAGATGATCAAGACCGGCGGTTTCGACGCCGTGCTGTTCACCTCGTCCTCCACGGTCCGGAACCTGGTCGGTATCGCCGGCAAGCCGCACGCCCGCACCATCGTGGCCTGCATCGGCCCCAAGACGGCCGAGACCGCAATCGAATTCGGCCTGCGCGTGGACGTGCAGCCCGAGATCGCCCAGGTCGGCCCGCTCGTCGAGGCGCTCGCCGAGCACGCCGCCCACCTGCGTGCCGAGGGCCTGCTGCCGCCGCCGCGCAAGAAGAGCCGCCGCAGCCGCTAGCGCTCGCGGCCGGGCCCGGCGGTATCGCCGTGTTCGTCAGCCGGAACCGGGCCCCGCATCCAATGATGCGGGGCCCGCGGCATTTCGCATTAGCTGGGCGGATGCCCATGAAAATGCTGGCGTTTCATTTCGACCCGAAATGCATACGCTGCGTTCAGCATTCGATCTTCGAAAGGTGAACGTCCATGAAGCGCACGGCAGTCGGCCTGATCGCGCTGAAGTGCCTGACCACCGGCTCGGGTGCCCCGGGCACCACCGGCACCGGTTGCCTGGTCTCCTAGCGGCCGCCGTGCGCGGCGGAGGTTCTCCGAAGTCTCTTGCGCGGCCTCGGAGAGCCTCCACCGTTGTCAGCGTTGAGCCGCCATCAGGCGGCGGACCATGCGGCAGGTGGCATCCGAGGGCCAGTGCACGCCGATGACTTCCGCTGCGTGACGGATGTTTTCATTGGTCGCCTGATCCGGGCTGAATGACCCGGAGTCCAGTAGCGCGATGGCCAGCCGCATGGCCTTCAACCTGCGATTGTGCGAGATGTACCACGACCGCGGCCGCCCTGCGGGCAGCGGCTGTTTGGACAGCGGCCGCCACGCGTGATCGATCACGTCCCCCTTCTTCGGCACTCCGTCGGCCCTGTTCACCTTGTCGGACATGCTGGTAACAGCTGCGAGCACGACCATTCCTCCCGTCGCGATCCGGATCCGCACCCCTCATAGGCGGTGCGACTCCTTCGAACACATCTTCGATTCTACTCGCCCCCACCGACAAAAATCGGCTGCTCACAATGGCTTTGGCGATGTGGCCCGGCGACGGCGACGGTGCGGGCCGGCCCGGCTGCGGAGGCGCGCGCATCGGGGTCGCGGGGCGGGCATATCATGCGAACATGACCGGAATGGACCGCCCTCGGCGGTTGCGCCGCACTCCCGCCATGCGTCGGCTCGTCGCCGAGACCAGCCTGGAGCCGCGGCATCTGATTCTGCCCATGTTCGTCGCCGACGGGATCGGCGAACCACACGAGATCTCCTCCATGCCAGGCGTTTTCCAGCACTCGATGGATTCGCTGCGGAAGGCGGCCGTGGAGGCGGTGGCCGCGGGCGTGGGCGGGCTCATGCTGTTCGGTGTGCCCAAGCCCGAGGACAAGGACGCGCAGGGGAGTGCCGCCAGCGATCCGAACGGGATCCTGAACCGCGGCCTGCGCGCGCTGGCGCACGAGGTCGGCGGATCGACCGTGGTCATGGCCGACACCTGCCTCGACGAGTTCACCGACCACGGCCACTGCGGTGTGCTCGACGACAGCGGCGCGGTCGACAACGACGCCACGCTGACCCGCTACGTCGAAATGGCGTTGGCGCAGGCCGAAACCGGCGCGGACCTGCTCGGCACCAGCGGCATGATGGATGGCCAGGTGGCCGCGATCCGCACGGGCCTGGACGCCGCCGGGTACTCCGACACCGGCATCCTCGCCTACGCGGCCAAGTACGCCTCGGCCTTCTACGGTCCCTTCCGGGAGGCGGTCGGCTCCTCACTGCAGGGGGATCGGCGCACCTACCAGCAGGATGCGGCCAACCGCCGCGAGGCAATTCGTGAACTGGAGCTGGATCTGCTCGAGGGCGCGGACATCGTCATGGTGAAGCCCGCCATGTCGTACCTGGACATTCTGCGCGAGGTCGCCGACCGCTCCACGGTGCCGGTGGCGGCTTATCAGATCTCCGGTGAGTACGCCATGATCACCGCGGCCGCCCAGCGCGGCTGGATCGATCGCAAGGGCGCGGTGCTGGAGTCGCTGCTCAGCATCCGGCGCGCGGGCGCGGACATGGTGCTGACCTACTGGGCCACCGAGGCCGCGCACTGGCTGTCGTGAGCGTGACCGAGTAGCTCCGATCGTGAATCCGATGGTCCCGCCGGGTATTTCGCGCCCGGCTCCCGAAGACGTGCGCACCGCCTGCCAACTCTGGTACGCCACACTCGGTGTCGGGCTGGTGCAGTTGATCGCCTCGCTGGTGGCGCAGTTCGGGCAGCGGCGGGATCTGGCGCAGCAGATGTTCGACCAGGTCAAGGAGCAGCAGCCGGCCGTGACGCTGGCACAGGTGCAGGCCTGGATGGCGATCGCGTTCGTCCTGGTCGGCGTGTTCTGGCTGGTGCTCACCGGCGCCGGAGTGGCCGTGGTGTACCAGCTGGGACGCGGAAAGGCCTGGGCGCGAGCACTTCTCACCGGTTTCGGCGTCTTCCTGGTGCTCGGCGCGGCGGGCACGCTGTTCGGCATCGGGGTCAAGGAGGGTACGGCCGCGCTGGTCGCCGGCGGGGCCGGAATCGTGGCGGCGGTGCTGGCGGGCGGGGCCGTATTCCTGTGCTACCGAGGTGAATCCGAGGCCTTCTTCCGTCCCCGGCCGCAGTAGGTACGCCCGAGTTTGTGACAAGCGTACTAGCGGGTATGGTGAGGGCAGTCACAGAGAATTCGGGAACCGGGTGCCGGTCGCCATACGTTGTGATATGGCGCGTTCGGCTCCGGGAAGGCGGAGGCAACGATGCGAGTGGTGATCCAGCAGCCGCACAGCCTGCGGCGCGATGTGCTGGTGCTGAGTCTGCTGTTTCTGTTCGGGCTGCTCACCCTCGCCGTGCTGCTGATTCCGGGCCTGGCCCGCTGAGCGAATCCACGATCTTTACGCTCGACCTATGAGTGAGGCCATCAACACCCCCGGGGCCGTGCTGTTCTCCGAGCCCGGTGCGCGCTGGCGGGCCATCGCCTACGGACCCGCGCTGTGCGCGATCATCCTGGTCATCGAGCTGATCCGGGGCGGCGCCATCCACTGGTTCGGGCTGGTCTTCTGCGCGGTGCTGCTGGCCGGATTCGTGTGGTTGCAGGTGGTGGCGGGCAAGCGGCATATCAGTGTCGAGCTGACGCCCGAGCAGCTGCGCGAGGGCACGGAGGTGGTGCCGCTGCGCGACATCGCCGGGGTGCTGCCGGAGGAGGACGAGGAGTCCTGGGAGTATGAGGACTGGCAGTCGGCGCGGGCGCTGGGCGAGCTGACCGGAGTGCCGCGGCGGCGCAAGGGAATCGGGCTGAAGCTGACCGACGGGCGGCTGGTGCAGGCGTGGGCGCGGGATCACGTCACGCTGCGCGCCGAGCTGACGGCCGCGCTGGAGCGGGTGCGCGGTACCGATGGCGAGCCTGGTACCGATGACGAGCGCGGGTCGGACGACGAGCGGAAGGAAGCGCGGTAATGCGATGGCTGACCGTATTCGCCGAATTCGTGCTGGTGCCGGTGCTGGTGGTGGCGGCGGTGTGGTGCTGGCACAACGGGATTCGGACCACTGTCTTCAAGCCGCAGGGTGAGGTGCCCGCGTTCACCGCGACGCGGTACATCGGCCCCTGGCTGGCGGGGTGCGCGGTGCTGGCCATCATGTCGGGGCTGGCGGTGATCGACGTGGTGGCGCGGGCGGTTCGGCTCGCGCGCTGAGCTTTTCGCGACACGCTGTGCGGAGGGGTGCGAAGTCCGGCTTCGCCTTGGTCGAGTCCTGGCAAGACCTACTACCGCCCCAGCTGAATTGCCTGATGTCCACCGGATGGGCGGCGTTCTGCCTGGGGATTCCACTCCCGTAACGGGTCGCGGCGGCGCGACCGAAGACCGCGCCGCCGTCTCCGCTGCGGAAAAAGGTGTCAGCCCCGCTTACGCGAGGGCTGGCTGCCGCTTACGTGAACGCCTCAGCCCCAGTTCTGGTAAATATCCAGCACCCGTCCGCCCCGGCTGCCCGGCAGATCGAGGAAGATCGCGACGCTGCCATCGGGGTGATCGGCGGCCTCCGCGATCACCTGCCGGAGCGAGGCGTGTACGCCACCCTTGTCGTCCTTGTAGATGGCGGTGTCGGGCCGCAGGCCCGCCCCCATCCGGTTCAGCGGCACGAACATGCTGATCACTGCGGGTACGGGACCATCCGACAGCGTGGCGGTTTCGCTATGGGACAGCGTCACCCCCACCCGCCCCTGATCGATCTGCACCTCCGGCACCGCCGCTGCCGCTATTCCTGCCCCGGCGGCGAGCCCGGCCGTCACCGCGACGATCCCAATCCCGATTCGAACGACCCGCATACGTCCCGACCTCTCTCCCAAGCCGTCTCCTGCGACGAGACACTACGCACCAGCAATCGTGTAGCGAATAACGTTGTCCGAAACTGGACTCCGGCGTGTTGCCCCGCCGTCCCAGCGCCCAGGCCATTCACCATCGCGGTCGGGCCGCCCGTGGTTCGGCCGATGCCACGCGGAGTTCGGCGGAGGCGGTATCGGCATTGTGAGCTCCGGTAGCCGGGGTGGGCGGCCGGTCCGCCTTCGGGATGCGGTGTTCGTATCGGGGTGCAAGGATGGCGGGTTGGCTGTGGGAAGGGCCACTCGACTACACCCTGTCGTCGACGGGGGCAGGGGCGGCTGAGAGACTGGGTGCCGTGAGTTCTTCTCCGCGTGTGAGCCAGGTGTCGGTCCCGGTCTCAGCCCAACTTTTCGAACGCGCCGCGGCGGTCATCCCGGGTGGCGTGAATTCGCCCGTGCGTGCGTTCAACTCCGTGGGCGGCACGCCGCGGTTCATCGCCTCCGCGCGCGGTTGCACGCTGACCGACGCCGACGGCCACGACTACGTGGACCTGGTGTGTTCGTGGGGTCCGATGATTCTCGGGCACGCGCACCCGGCGGTGGTCGAGGCGGTGCAGCGGGCGGCCACGGGCGGGCTGTCCTTCGGTGCGCCGACCGAGGCGGAAATCGAGCTCGCCGAGGCGATCGCGGGCCGGGTCGCTCCGGTGGATCGGGTGCGGCTGGTCAACTCCGGCACCGAGGCCACCATGAGCGCGGTCCGGCTGGCGCGCGGTTTCACCGGGCGCGGCAAGATCATCAAATTCAGCGGCTGCTACCACGGGCACGTGGACGCGCTGCTGGCCGACGCCGGATCGGGCGTGGCCACGCTGGGCCTGCCGACCTCGCCGGGCGTCACCGGTGCGCAGGCGGCCGACACCCTGGTGCTGCCCTACAACGATCTCGACGCGGTGGCCGCCGCGTTCGCCGCCTACCCGGGCCAGATCGCGTGCGTCATCACCGAGGCCGCGGCCGGCAATATGGGCGCGGTCGCGCCGGTGGCCGGATTCAACGAGGGGCTGCGCCGGCTCACCACCGAGCACGGCGCGCTGCTCATCATGGACGAGGTCATGACCGGGTTCCGGGTGAGCCACTCGGGCTGGTTCGGCCTCGACGGCGTGGCCGGTGACCTCTACACCTTCGGCAAGGTGATGAGCGGTGGCCTGCCGGCCGCGGCGTTCGGCGGGCGCGCCGACATCATGAATCACCTGGCGCCGCTGGGTCCGGTCTATCAGGCGGGCACCCTCTCGGGTAATCCCGTCGCGGTGGCCGCGGGCCTGGCCACGCTGCGCGCGGCCGACGAGCAGGTGTACGCGACGCTGAACAAGAACGCCGAGCGGCTGGGCGCGCTCATGACCGAGGCGCTGACCGCCGAGAGCGTCCCGCACCGGGTGCAATTCGCGGGCAATATGGTGAGCGTGTTCTTCGCCGAGAACCCGGTCACCGACTACGCCGCCGCCAAGGCGAGCGAAACCTGGCGTTTCCCAGCCTTCTTCCACGGGCTGCTGGATGCCGGTGTGTACGCGCCGCCGAGCGCCTTCGAAGCCTGGTTCGTCTCGGCCGCCCTCGACGAGGACGCGTTCGACCGCATCGCCGCCGCCCTCCCCGCCGCCGCGCGCGCCGCGGCGGCCGCCACCCCCGAAGGATCCGCCGCGTGAGCTCCGCCCACCCCGACTCCGGCATACCCGCACCTGCCCAGCACGAGGCTCCCCTCTCCGCCGCCGAGGCCACCCGCCTCCTGGACTCCATCCGTCAGGCCGAGGAGGAACTGGCCGAAACCGGCGAGCACATCGCCGTCTCCCCGGCCGAACCCGCTTCCGCCCCAACGGAATCCGACAATTCCGGCCCGGTAGCCGATGAGATCGGCGCCAGCGCTGCTGAACCGGCTGAATCGGGCACGCCCGATTCGGCTGAGGGCGAGCGCACTGCCGAAAGCGCGTCCGATGACGCCACGCCGGTGTTCGAGGCCGCGGTGTCCGCGGCTGAGGAGTTCGTCCCCGCCGCCGGGCCCGAAACGGATCCGGATGACTTCGGTGCGGGTGAATCCGCTGCGCCGGTTGCGTCGTTCTCGTCCGAAATCGTGGTCGAGATCAATCCCGATTCGGATGAATCCGGTGAATCGGGCACGGAATTCGCTGTCGCGGCCGCGGGCGATTCGAATGCGGCGGCTGCCGCCGGGGCCGACGTGGCCTCCGGCACCACGGGCGGGTTGATCCTGCCGGGTGACGTGGCGAGCGATCTCGAGACGATCGTGCATGTCATGCGGCACGGCGAGGTCCACAATCCCAAGGGCATCCTGTACGGCCGGTTGCCCGGGTTCCAGTTGTCGGTGACAGGGCGGGCGCAGGCGCAGGCCGTGGCGCGGTCGCTGGCGGATCATGACATCGCGCTGGTGGTGGCGTCGCCGCTGCAGCGGGCGCAGGAGACCGCGGATCCCATTGCGACGGGCCACGGTCTGATGATCCGGACCGACGACAATCTGATCGAGGCCGGCAATACCTTCGAGGGGCTGCGGGTCTCGGCGGGGGACGGCGCGCTGCGCAAGCCCCGGCACTGGTGGAAGCTGCGCGATCCGTTCACGCCGTCCTGGGGTGAGCCGTATCTGCAGATCGCGCACCGCATGCTGGCCGCGGTGAACAAGGCGCGGGTGGAGGCCGCCGGCCGAGAGGCCGTGCTGGTCTCGCATCAGCTGCCGGTCTGGACGCTGCGCCGCTTCCTGCAGGGACAGCGGCTGTGGCACGACCCGCGGCACCGCCAGTGCTCGCTCGCCTCGCTGACTTCGCTTGTCTACCAGGGCGATACCTTGATCGACATCGTCTACTCGGAGCCGGCGGGCGCCTCGGACCCCAAGGTGACCGGGGCATGAGCGGGTCAGGCCCGGAGGCGTCGCTCCGCCTCTCCGCGCTTGCTTGCGTAACCACGCAGGGCCCCCGCTCATGCCGAAAGAGCACAGCATGAGCCGCGCCATCGCGTCCCGGCCCGCCCGCCGCCCGCTGCGCCGGGTCGCGGCGTTGCTGGCCGGTGTGAGTGTGGTGGCCGTGCTCGCCGGGTGTTCGACGGCGGGCAAGGACGCGGTGGCCCAGGGCGGCACCTTCGACTTCGTCTCCCCGGGCGGCAAGACCGAGATCTTCTACGATCCGCCGTCCTCGCGCGGCACCATCGGCAAGCTGTCCGGCCCGGATCTGCTGCACGATGGCAAGACCACGTCGGTGGACGATTTCCCCGGCAAGGTCGTGGTCGTCAATATCTGGGGCCAGTGGTGTGGCCCGTGCCGCGCGGAAGCGCCTGCGCTGGAACAGGTTTACGAGGCGAGCAAGGACAAGGGCGTCGCGTTCCTGGGCATCAATGTCCGCGACAACCAGAAGGACAAGGCCCAGGACTTCGTGACCGACAACAAGGTCGGTTACCCCTCCGTCTACGACCCGTCCATGCGCAGCCTGCTCGCGCTCGGCGGCAAGTTCCCCACCAGCGTCATTCCCACCACCATCGTGCTGGACAAGCAGCACCGGGTGGCGGCGGTGTTCCTGCGCGCCCTGCTGGCCGAGGACCTGCGGCCGGTGGTGGACAAGCTCGTGCAGGAGCAGGCGTGAACCATGTGATCTACCTGGCGAGCGTGGGGGATTCGTTCCAGCAGACCGCCGCCACCGGACCGCTGCTGCTGGCGCTGGGCGCGTGCATGCTGGCCGGTCTGGTGTCGTTCGCCTCGCCGTGCGTGGTGCCGCTGGTGCCCGGCTACCTGTCGTACCTGGCCGGTGTGGTGGGCGCCGAGGCCCCGCCGGTGACGGTGGAATCGGCCAGGACCACCAGAACCGCCGTGGCGGGCCGCAATTCCGCGCGCCTGCGGGTGGCGGGCGCGGCGGGCCTGTTCGTGGCGGGCTTCACCGTGGTGTTCGTGCTCGCCTCGGCGACCGTTTTCGGCGCGATCCAGGTGCTGAACGTCAATCGTGATCTGCTGCAGCGCATCGGCGGCGTGGTGACCATCGTGATGGGCCTGGCGTTCATCGGTCTCATCCCGGCGCTGCAGCGCGACACCCGCATGCAGCCGCGCCGGCTCAGCGGCCTCATCGGAGCTCCGCTGCTGGGCGCGGTCTTCGCGCTCGGCTGGACACCGTGCCTGGGTCCGACGCTGTCGGGCGTGATGGCGGTGTCGGCGGGCACCGAGGGCACCACCGCGGTCCGCGGTGTGGCCCTCATCGTGGCCTACTGCCTGGGCCTGGGCCTGCCCTTCGTGATCCTGGCCTTCGGCTCGGCGACCGCGCTGCGCGGCGTCGGCTGGTTGCGCCGTAATTCCCGCACCATTCAGGTGCTGGGCGGTCTGCTGTTGGTGGCCGTCGGCATCGCCTTGGTGACCGGGGCGTGGGACCAGTTCGTCTCCTGGGTCCGCGACGCCTTCGTCTCGAATGTGACCCTGCCGATCTGACATGACTGCCACCATCGAAACCCCCAGCACCCCCGTCCGTCCGCCGCGTCAGTCACCGCCGCGGCGTGTACTCGGCGTCCTGCGCAATACCTGGCGCGGACTGACCAGCATGCGCACCGCGCTGATGCTGTTGTTCCTGCTGGCCCTGGCCGCCATCCCGGGCGCGCTGCTGCCGCAGCGCAGTCTGAACGCGGGCAAGGTCGACGACTACATCCGCAATCGGCCGACCCTGGGCCCGTGGATGGACCGGCTGCAGCTGTTCGACGTGTTCTCCAGCTTCTGGTTCACGGCCGTGTATGTGCTGCTGTTCATTTCGCTGGTGGGCTGCATCCTGCCGCGCTGTGTGGATCACTACCGCGCGCTGCGCACGCCGCCGGTCAGGGCGCCGCGCAACCTTTCTCGCCTGCCGCATCACTGGTCGGGGACCGACGCGGTCACCCCGGAGCAGGTGATCGAGCGGGCTCGCGGTCAGATGCGTGGCTGGCGCACGGTCGTGCAGCCGGGCGATCGTGAAGGGGAACTGACCCTTTCGGCGGAGAAGGGTTACACCCGCGAGCTCGGCAACCTGGTCTTCCACCTGGCGCTGGTGGGCCTGCTGGCGGCGATCGCGGTCGGCAAGCTGTTCGGCTACGAGGGCAATGTGGTCGTGCTCGCCAATGACGGCCCGGGTTTCTGCACGACGTCGCCCGCGGTGTTCGACTCGTTCCGTGCAGGCAATGTGAACGACGGCACCGGCCTGACGCCGATGTGTGTGCGGGTCAAGGACTTCCAGGCCGACTACCTGCAGAACGGCCAGGCGTCCATGTTCACCTCGAACATCCAGTACCAGACCGGTAAGGATCTGAACTCCGACACCTGGCGGGACACCACCATCCAGGTGAACCATCCGCTGCGGGTCGCCGGTGACCGGGTCTACCTGCAGGGCCACGGTTTCGCGCCCAAGTTCACGGTGACCTTCCCGAACGGCCAGACCCGCACCGAGGCCATCCAGTGGAAGCCGGACGACGCCACCACCTTCCTGTCCTCGGGTGTGCTGCGCATCGATCCGCCGGGCGGCATGTACCCGAACGAGGAGGAGCGCCGCAAGCATCAGGTCGCGATCCAGGGCCTGTTCGCGCCGACCGCCCTCATGCACGGGCAGCTGCTGACCTCCATGTATCCGGCCATGAAGGATCCCGCGGTGGCGATCGACATCTACCAGGGCGATACCGGCCTGGACACCGGCCGCGCGCAGTCGCTGTTCGCGCTGGACCCGGAGATGATCAAACAGGGCCGCCTGGTGAAGGAACAGCGGGTGAACCTGAAGCCGGGTGAGTCCGCGACCCTGTCCGACGGCACCAAGGTCACCTTCGACGGCGCGGAAGAGTTTGTGAACCTGCAGGTTTCGCATGATCCGGCGCAGCAGTGGGTGCTGGTGTCGGCGCTGACCATGATGGCGGGCCTGCTGGTGTCGCTGCTGGTGAAGCGCCGTCGCATCTGGTTGCGGGTGTACCCGGATACCGAAACCGACGGGGTACGACGTACCGTAGTAGAAATGGGCGGATTGGCCCGCACCGACCAGGCCGGGTGGGGCGGCGAGTTCGACCGCCTGCGTGAGCGGCTGCTGACGGGAGAGAAGTAATGCCGATCGACGAGAACATCGCCTCCTACAGCGATCTCGCGTTCAAGTCGGCCATCGTGATCTACGCGCTGGTCTGGATCATGCTGGTCTGGCAGTTCGCCCTCACCCGCACGGTGCCGACGGCCGCCGCCCGCCAGTTGGTCACCGCCGGAGGCGGTTCCGACATCGTCGACGAGCCGCCCGCCAACGTTCCCGGCAAGGTGCAGCCACGCGGGGCCGAGCGCCCCTTCTCGGAGCGCCTGGGCAATATGGCCTTCGCGGTGCTGTTCGTGGGCTTCGGTGTGCACCTGGTCTCGATCGTGTTGCGCGGCTTCGCGACCCACCGCTTCCCGCTGGGCAATATGTTCGAGTTCATCTCGATGGCCACCGGCGCGGCCGTGCTGCTCGGCCTGATCCTGCTGCGCGACCAGCGCTATCGCGGCATGTGGTCGTTCCTGCTGGTGCCGGTGCTGATCCTGCTGTTCCTGGCGGGCACCAAGCTGCACGTGGACGCGGCCCCCGTGGTCCCGGCGCTCAAGTCCTACTGGCTGCCGGTGCACGTCACCGTGGTGTCGATCGGCTCGGGCGTCTTCCTGGTCTCCGGTGTCGCGAGTCTGCTGTTCCTCTTCCGCCTCTGGCAGCCCGCGGGCGCGGAGTCCGACAATATCTTCGGCCAGCTGGCCCGCCGCCTCCCCGACGCCCAGCTGCTGGACCGGCTCGCCTACCGCACCACCATCATCGGCTTCCCGATCTTCGGCGCCGGCGTCATCCTCGGCGCGATCTGGGCCGAGGCCGCCTGGGGTCGCTTCTGGGGCTGGGACCCCAAGGAGACCTGCTCCTTCATCGCCTGGGTGCTCTACGCCGCCTACCTGCACGCCCGCGCCACCTCCGGTTGGCGCGACACCAAGGCCGCCTGGATCAACATCGCCGGGTTCGTGGCCATGCTCTTCAACCTCTTCATCATCAACATCGTGGTCAGCGGTCTGCACTCGTACGCGGGTCTGAACTGACCCGACAGGCTTCCTGAACCGACCCAACGGGTTTCGGAAGGTCCCGGCACGTTTCAGTGCCGGGGCCTTCTTCTTTTCCCGGGAACTTCCGATCGGTGCTCAGGGGATGTACCGTATTAAGCGATCGTGATTAGAACACGTTCTAGTTTTTAGTGAAGGGGCTCGTCATGGCTGTGGCGCCGCAGGGTCGGGTTCGGAAGGTGCGGGAGATCGACGTGGGCGAGGCGCCCACGCGGTACGCACGCGGATGGCATTGCCTCGGGCTCGCCAAGTCGTTCCGGGACGGCAAGCCGCATCAGATCTCCGCATTCGGGACCAAGCTGGTGGTCTTCGCCGACAGCAAGGGTGAGCTGCACGTGCTCGACTCCTACTGCCGGCACCTGGGCGGCGACCTGAGCATGGGCGAGATCAAAGGTGATTCCATCGCCTGCCCGTTCCACGACTGGCGCTGGGGCGGCAATGGGAAGTGCACCGGGATTCCGTACGCACGGCGGGTGCCGCCGCTGGCGCGGACGCGGTCGTGGATCACGTTGGAGCGCAACGACCAGCTCTTCGTGTGGCACGACCACGAGGGCAACCCGCCGCCGGACGAGGTGACGATCCCCTACATCGAGGGCCCGTACACCGATGCCGAGGGCAAGGGCACCGAGGGGCTCTCCGACGGCTGGACCGAGTGGACCTGGGAGTCCATGGTGATCGAGGGCTCCAACTGCCGCGAGATCATCGACAACGTCGTGGACATGGCCCACTTCTTCTACATCCACTTCGCATATCCGACGTTCTTCAAGAACGTCTTCGAGGGCCACGTCGCCACCCAGTTCCTGGACTCCACGGCGCGCCCGGACAAGGGCATGGCCACGCAGTACGGCGGGAACTCGACGCTGAAGTCGGTGGCCTCCTACTTCGGGCCGTCCTACATGGTCAATCCACTCGTCAACAACTACAGCGGGTTCGAGCTCGAGACCGTACTGATCAACTGCCACTACCCGATCTCGCAGGACGCGTTCGTGCTGCAGTACGGCATGTCCGTGCGCAAGCCGCAGGGCGTGGACGATGTCGCGGCCGATCGGATCGCGAAGAAGATGACCGTCGGCATCGGCGAGGGCTTCCTGCAGGACGTCGAGATCTGGAAGCACAAGTCCAAGATCGAGAATCCGCTGCTGACCGAGGAGGACGGCCCGGTCTACCAGCTACGCCGGTGGTACGAGCAGTTCTACGTGGACGTCGCCGACATCGACCCGAAGTCGGTGCAGCGCTTCGAGTTCGAGGTCGACACCACCAAGGCCAATGAGGCGTGGGAGGCGGAGGTCGCCGAAAACCTCAGGCGCAAGGCGGAAGAGGACGCCGTCAGCCACTGACGGGGATCGGGTTTCGGACGGTCCGGGCGGGCGCGGTACTGCGCACCCGCCCGGACCGTCGTCAGTTGGCGGCCGCGGTGACCGCGGCGATCAGTGCCTCGCCGGTGTATGCGCGGCCGCCGATGCCCCAGGCGCCGTCGAGGGCATTGAGGATATTGACCCAGATGTCCTCGCGCCGATGGCCTGCGGCGGTGAGCCCCGCGACGATGTCGGTGGCCGCGGTGATGAAGGCCGCGCGGGCGTCCGGGTCGGGCAGGCCGATATTGGGCAGCTTGAGTTCGACCATGACGATCGGCTGATTCTCGCCGCCCGCATAGATGTCCTCCGGCGGCAGCAGGTGCACGCTGCCGCCGATGATTCCGGTGAAGAAGTCATTGCCGGCGCCGCCGCTGACCTCGGCCAGGGCCGCGGTGAGGGCGGGCAGGATCTCGCGTTCGCCGCGGGCGGTGAGGACGCCGCGCGGTGCGGTCACGGTGATGGGCATTCGGCTCTCCGTTCTCTGAGTGCTAGTACGTACGTACTAGCGAGTCGAGTGTGTACTAGGATGGGCGTACTAGTCAACGGTGGGAGGAAGAATGGCGGCGACCACGCGGGATCGGATGATCGACGCGGCCATCGACGCGCTGCAGAAGAAGGGCGTCGCGGGCATGTCCTTCACCGCGGTCCTGGACGCCAGCGGCGCCGCGCGCGGCGCGATCTACCACCACTTCCCCGGCGGCAAGGCCGAACTGGTGGCGACGGCCGCCGCCCGCAACGGCGACCAGGTGCGCGAGCGCCTGGCCGCGCTACCGGCCGCCGACCCGGTGATCCTGGTCGAGTCCTTCCTGGCCCTGGTCCGCCCGGTAGTGGCCGCCTCGGCCGACGGTGCGGGCTGCGCCGTCGCCGCCGTCACCGTGGACCCCGACAGCGGCGACCTGCGCACCGTGGCCGCCACCGCATTCGATTCCTGGACAACCACTCTCGCCGAGCGCTTGACCGCGGCCGGCGCGGACCCGGCCACCGCCGCGGACCTGGCGACCACCCTGCTCACCCTGCTGCAGGGCGCCCACGTGCTCTGCCGCGCAGCGGGCGAGATCGAGCCCTTCGACCGAATGGCGCGTGCCGCAACCGATCTCGTCCGCCACCGCTTCGCGTCGGGCGCTCAGGGGCGGTAGGCGCGCAGGAACGTGTCCACGGCCGCGTCGGAGACGGCCTGGAGTTCGGCCGCGCCGACGGCCCGATTGCCCTGGCGCGAGCGCGCTTCCAGCGGACCGCTCAGCAGCGCCAGGAACTGCTCGGCGGCGACCACCGGGTCGCTGTGGCGCAGCCGTCCGGCCAGCGCGAGCCGGGCCAGCCGGTCGGCGAGCGCGTCGCGGAGCCGGATCGTGGTGCGGTCCAGGACGGTCTCGGCCAGATCGGGGAAGTCGCCCGCCTGGGCGTAGGTGAGCCGGTGCAGAGCGAGCGCGCGCTCGTCCGAGCAGGACTGCAGCAGCAGGGCGGCGGTCTCGCCGAAGGCGGTGGCGAGATCGCCGCCGGGCTCGCGCAGTGGTTCGAGCGCGCCCAGGGCCTGCTCCCCGACGGCGTCCGCGGCCGCCGACATCGCCGCGCGGAACAGGGTCTCCTTGTCGGTGAGGTGGTTGTAGACCGTCGGTTTGGCGACGGATGCCGCGTCGGCGATCTCCTGCACACAGGCCTGGGCGTAGCCGCGTCGCGCGAAAACTGTCAGGGCCGCCGTGAGAATGGCCTGCCGCTTGTCGATGCGGCCGCGGCTCGCCTTCGCTGTGGTCACCTCGCCATGCTACCGGCGTGTTCGTCCTATTGAACTCGCGGGTTCAATCCTGTCTACTGAATCGACCGGTTCGAAATATTGAACTAGTTAGTTCAGAAGAAGGAGTTGGCATGATCGTTCACGTCTTGCGGTTCCGATTCCGCGACGAGTCCACCGAGCAGCAGCGGGCCGGGGTACTCGCGGCCATGCGCCGCACCGCGTCGGTGGAGTCGGTGAGTTTCGCGACGGTCGGGCAGAGCCTGGGGGATCCGGCCGAGGGCCTCACACATGCCTACTGTGTGGGTATCGAGGATCTGGCCGCGTTGGAGCGGTATCTGCACGATCCGGTACATCTGGCCGGGGATCCGGAGATCGCACCGCATTTCGCGAAACTGGTGATCGGCCCGGACATTTCGGATGATCCGGATCCGGAGCTGTCCGACAAGATCCGGGCGCTGCATCAGCGCAAGGTCGAGATGTACCCCGAATGGGAGGAGCTCATGGCCACCATCCCGGAGGTGCGCTTCGCCTGAAACGACGCGTCCCCCGTAGGTCCGCTGGTGCGGATCCGCGGGGGACGGTCACATCTGTCTATATGGCTATCTGGTTGGCGAGCTTCGGTAATTCAGGTGGATTCGCCGTCACGATGCTCCCGGGAGAGCTTGGCGAGAAAATCCGGATCATCTTCGGGACCGATTACGCGGTTGCGCCGAGCGGGTGCTGGGCCGGTGCCGGCCGATCGCTGGGGTCCGAAAGCCTTCCAGCACAGCATCGCGATGGCCACTACCGCGATGAGTGCCAACAGGTACGTCACGTCGCTCACCTCCTCACAACGAGGGTAATCCGAGTGCGTATCCGCGGCACCTGAAGCGGGAAATAGGTGTTACACGCGGGTGGCCTCGGTGGTGAGGGACCGCAGGAGTTGCAGAACTTCTGATTCGCGGAACCGGCGGTGGCCGCCCGGAGTCCGCAGGGAGCCGAGCCGACCTGCGTGAGCCCAGCGGGTCACGGTCTTCGGATCGACGTGGAACAGGGCAGCGACCTGGCCTGGGGTCAGCAGAGTGTCCTGGCCGTTGACGGAACCCAATGCGCGGCTCGCCGCGGTGAACGCAGTCATTCGCAAACCTTTCCGTTTCGACAGATCCCTCATCAGTAGCGACATCGTTGCACTGCACCCCCTGGGTGTTCGAACGGTCTCGCTTTGGTAAAGGGGAAGTAATAGACAAAACGGATATCCGTTATGTGTTTACGGTCACGTTTGGCTCCAATGCAGCGAACTGCCAGCGACATACGGGCTGGTCGGATTTATTTTCTGCCGGGCGAGGGCCGCGGCGGCGCCCGAACTCCCGTCACCTACGCTGTTCTGCGTGAGTGATGCAACCCGGCCCGAAGGTGCGGGCCGCCGCCTGGCACGCAGTTTGGCTATCTACACGGTGGCCCGGCTCGGGCTGGTCGCCGTCATCACCGCGATCATCATGGGCGTGGCCGCCGTGGTGAAGGTGGCCATTCCGCTCATCGTGGCCCTGCTGTTCGGGCTGCTCATCGCGATGCCGCTGTCGCTGCTGCTGTTCAAGAAGCTGCGTACCCAGGTCAACAAGGACATCGCGGCGGTGGACGCCAAGCGCCGCCGGGATCGTGACCAACTGATGTCGAGGCTGCAGGGCAAGGACGAGCAGTGAAACGCTGCGATCGCAGCGCACCCAGGGACTGGGTCGACAATGCGGTCCGGCTCATCGATGCCGATACCCAGCGCAGCGCGGACACCCATCTGCTGCGCTACCCCCTGCCGCCGGAGTGGGGCGTCCAGCTCTATCTGAAGGACGAATCCACCCATCCGACAGGCAGTCTCAAACACCGCCTGGCGAGATCGCTGTTCCTGTATGCCATCTGCAACGGCTGGGTGACCGAGGGCACCACCGTGGTGGAGGCCTCCTCGGGGTCGACGGCCATCAGCGAGGCGTATTTCGCCAGGATGCTGGGCCTGGACTTCGTGGCCGTGGTCCCGGCCAAGACCTCGCCGGAGAAGCTGGCGCTCATCGAGGCCCAGGGCGGTCGCTGTCACCTGGTCGAGCGCGCGCCCGACATCTATACGGAGGCGGCGCGTCTGGCGGACGAGACCGGCGGCCACTATATGGACCAGTTCACCAATGCCGAGCGGGCCACCGACTGGCGAGGTAACAACAACATCGCCGAATCCATCTTCCAGCAGATGACGTTGGAGACACACCCGGTGCCGGAGTGGGTCGTGGTGGGCGCGGGGACCGGCGGTACCAGCGCGACCATCGGCCGCTACCTGCGCTACAAGCGGCACGCGACCCGGCTGGCCGTGGTGGATCCGGAGAACTCGGCCTTCTTCGGGGGCTACGAGGTCGACGACCTGGACTATCAGACCGGAATGCCGTCCCGGATCGAGGGCATCGGGCGGCCGCGAGTGGAGCCGTCGTTCGTGCCGAGCGTGGTGGACTGCATGATCGAGGTGCCCGACGCGGCCTCGGTGGCGACCGCCAGGCATGCGAGTGCGGTGCTGGGCCGGCGGGTGGGCGGGTCCACGGGCACCAATCTGTGGGGGGCCTTTGCCCTGATTGCCGACCTGATCGCCGCGGACCGTACCGGCAGTGTGGTGACGCTGCTCTGTGATGGCGGGGACCGTTATGCCGGAACCTATTTCAATGACGAATGGGTTGCCGACCAGGGGCTGAGCTTGAGCGAGCCCACCGCGGTGCTGACCGAATTCATCGCCACCGGTACTTGGTCGGGATAGTTTCCGCACGGCACGACGGGTTGGCTGATATCGGTTGATCACCCATCGGAAAGATTGCTACTTATTTGCCGAAACGGTTTGGCTAGGTTCGGATCGTTAGCGGGCACAGCGGTTTTCGTGAGCCTCGGCGGGGCAACAGGGCCTCCGGGGGCGTTAATAGACCTTGACGATTCGGGGCGTTGACGGACCACCGGACGGGTCACCGCGGTCGGCCGATCGACCGTGGTGTCGAGCGCCAGGAGCCACGATTGCGGGCTCGATTGGGTGCGCCACACATTGATTCGCAACTCGGTGATGGCCGGCGTGCGCGGTTTGCGTACCGGCTCGGTGAGATCGGTGCCGATGGCGGGGTCGAGCAGATCCGGGTACTCCTGGTCGGCGGGCGTGGGGTGGTCGGCCTCGATACGCGGCAATGGCCCCTCCGCCGGCGCATACTCGAATTCGGCCGGCGGCAGTTTCGGTGCGGTGCCGGGGGATTCGATGACCTGCCGGGACGGAGTGGCCCCGCCTTCGATCTCTATCAGGACCGTGACGGTGACCGCTGGGGGAAGAAGCCGCGCGGCTGGCGGCTGCAGGACGGCGTCGCCGTCGGGCTGACACCCTCTGGGGCTGGACCGAAGGCCGCGTGCGCGACTACGCGCCGTTCATTCCGTGGGGCTGAGCGAGTCCCGCTCCCGGCTGTCACGTGATGTCAGCTGACGGCGAACACCTTTCCGACTGTGTCAATTTTCGTTGACACTCGGTGAATGTCAACGTAAATTGACATTCATGAGTGAGGCAACGACTCTGGCGGCCGCCGCCGGCAGCCCCGACCCCCAGGTCGGGCTCCGCGCGGTGCTGGCACTGCGTCGATTGCTCGAGCGGCTCGAGGCCATTCAGGTCGGCAATGCCCGCAAGCAGGGCTGGTCCTGGCAGGCCATCGCGGACGCGCTCGAGGTCAGTCGGCAGGCGGTCCATCAGAAGTACAACCGGAAGGGCGGTATCCGCTGATGTTCGAACGATTCGACAAGGCGGCCAGATACGCGGTGGTCATGGCCCAGGAGGAGGCCCGGGACCTGTGCTCGTCGACCATCGAGGTCGAGCACGTGCTGCTGGGTCTGCTCGCCAGCCCCGACCGGGGTCTGCGGGAAGTCCTTGCGGCGCACGGGCTCACCGCCGAAGGCGTGCGAGACGCGGTGGCCCGCAAGCGGACCGGCGAGCCGCTCGGTGCGGAGGACGCGGCGGCCCTGCGTTCCATCGGCATCGATCTCGACGCCGTGCGCGAGAGCCTGGAGGCCACCTTCGGTGAGAACGCCCTCGACCATGCGGCCGTGCCCGCCGAGCAGTCGCGCTGGGGCAAGTACTGGGGCGCGGAAGGCGGCCCGCGCGGCCACATTCCCTTCACCAAGGAATCCAAGAAGGTCATCGAGTTGTCCCTGCGTGAGGCGGTGTCGCGCAAGGACAACCGCATCGAGGCCGGGCACATGATGCTGGCCGTGCTGCGCGCGCCCAATGGCGTCACCCGCCGCCTGCTCGGCGACGACGAGGCGATGCGCGCCCTGCGTGATGCGGTGTCCGGGTATCTCGACCGCGCAGCCTGATTCGGCCCGCGGCCCGACCGCCCTCTCCGGATGTCCGGCCCGCGAGTTGATCTCGCCCTACGATCGGGGCATGACGCTACTGATACGTCTGCTGATCAACGGGGTGGCCATCTGGCTGGCCGCCGCCTGGGTGAACGGCATAGAGATCAAGACGCCCGAGGACACCACGCAGAGCAAGATCCTGGTGATCGCGGCCATCACGGTGGTGTTCGCCCTGGTGAACACGCTGGTGAAACCGATCGTGAAGGTGCTCTCGTTCCCCTTCATCGTGGTCTCGCTGGGCCTGTTCCTGCTGGTGATCAACGCGCTCATGCTGTGGCTGACCGCGAAGATCACCGGCACCACGGATTACGGCCTGCGCGTGGACGGCTTCTGGGCCGCCGTGCTCGGCGGCGTCATCATCTCCCTGGTGAACTGGGTGCTCGGCGTCCTGGTCCCGGACCAGGACTGAGACCGGCCGGCCGTCGATCAGCCGACGGCCAGCGCCACGGCCACCACGGCCGACCAGACCAGCATCGCCTGACCGGTACCGGCAAGGGCGGGAATCAATCCCGGACCGTTCTTGCCGGTCCGCACCGGCTCATGGGCGCGGACCGCCAGCGGCAGCGCGACCAGCGCGGCCAGGGTCCATGGGCTGCGCCACACCAGCAGTGCGAGCGCGAGGAACGGGATCAGGATCAGCACCATGTGCAGGGTGCGGGTGTGCGCGTCGCCCAGCCGCACCGCCAGGGTGAGCTTGCCCGATTCGGTATCGGTGGGAATGTCGCGCAGGTTGTTGGTGACCAGTACCGCGCTGGAGAACGCGCCGACGGACACCGCGCACACCAGTCCCGCCCAGTCCACCCGCCCGGCCTGCACGAACTCGGTGCCCAGCACCGCCACCAGGCCGAAGAACACAAACACCGCGATCTCACCGAAACCGCTGTAGCCGTACGGGTTCCGGCCGCCGGTGTAGTACCACGCCCCCGCCAGGCAGGCCGCGCCCACCAGCAGCAGCCACCAGGCGCTTGTGATCACCAGCACCAGGCCGATGGCCGCGCCGACCGTGAGGCAGGCGATGGCGGCATTGCGCACCGCCGCCGGAGCCGCCAGCTTGGAACCGACCAGCCGCAGCGGGCCGACCCGCTCGTCATCGGTGCCGCGAATGCCGTCGGAGTAGTCGTTGGCGTAGTTGACACCGATGATCAGCGCCACCGAAAGCAGCAGGCACAGTATCGCTTTCCACCACACGAACCCGTCGATCGAGGCCGCGGCCCCCGTGCCTGCCAGAACCGGGGCGATAGCATTCGGGAGGGTGCGCGGCCGAGCGCCCTCGATCCACTGTGCTGCTGTAGCCATGCTTCGCAGCCTAGTGTGAGGGTTGGCGGTCGCGCCCGCCCGAGTGTCCGGCGACGCCGGGACGGGCCGCGGTCAGCTTTCGGCTGCGGCCTTGAGCTGGGCCAGCCCCTTCTCGAAGTCCTTGCCCACCAGGCGATCCATCGGGAACAGCTTGCCGATGATGGCCATCGGGCCGTTCTGCGTGCCGGTCATGCGCCAGGTCACCGCGGTGGTGTCGCCCTGCGGGCGGAATTCGAAGGTGACCTGGTTGGTCGCCTTGAACGGCTTCTCGAAGTGCAGCTTGATGCCGATGGCGTCGGAGGTGGCGGAGGTGATCTCCATATCGCCGCGGCCGGCCTTGCGATTGCCACTCCAGAAGTAGTGGGCGCCGATGCCGCGATCGGCCCCGCTGTAGACGCGCTCCATGGCGGGGTCGGTGTTCTCCCACGGCGACCACTTGCGCCACTGGTGGAAGTCGTCGACGAGTGCCTGAACCTGTGCGGGATCGGCCTTGATGACCGTTTCCCGGTGAATGTCGAATTCGGCCATGGCATGAGCGTAGGCGCTGCCGGCCCCGAATGGGCCTTGCCCGCGATAAATCCGGTTGAGCCGGGCCGGGCGCGTCGGGTAAGCCGGGTCCGGCGCCCCGGCCTGACATCGGCCGTGCGCATCCGGCGACCGCCCGCCCGCTCACCTACGATTGGCAAGGAATGAATTCGCACAACGGCAGTTCGAGCAGCACGGGAAGCGCGCGGGTGGCGAACGTGGGCGACTCGACCCTGGTGGCCCTGCTGGGCGAGATCGCACTGCGCCGCGACGGCGGGCTGGCCGCCGTACCCGGCGCGCGGGCTCGGCTGCTGGTGGCGGCACTGGCCGTGCACCCCGGCCGCAGTCGCAGCGCGCAGGCGCTCATCGACGACGTTTGGGGCGAGGACCCGCCGCGCGCGCCCATGAACGCGCTGCACACCCAGGTCTCGCGACTGCGGTCGGCGCTGCCCGAGGGCGCGCTCGAAATCGGTCCCGCCGGATACCGGCTGGTCCTGGCACCCGAGCAGGTCGATCTGACGCTGGCCCAGCAGCTGGAAAGGCAAGCCCGCCAAGCCCATACCGCCGGCGACAGCCTCGCCTGTCTGGACTTTGTGGCCGCGGCCCGCACGCTCTGGCGCGGCGAACCCGCCGCCGACCTGCCGCCCGGTCCCGTCGCCGAGGAACTCGCCACCCTGGCGGCCACCCGCCGCCGTTCGTTGGACGCGCTGGAGCTGACCGTCCGCGAAGCCGTCGGTGACCTGCCCGCCGCCATCGAACTGGCCCAGCAGGCCGTTGTCGCCGACCCGCTGGACGAGCCCGCCCACGGCACCCTCATGCGCCTGCTTGCCGCGGCAGGCCGCACCACCGAGGCCCTCGATGTCTTCGCCACCCTGCGCACCCGGCTGGTCGACCAGCTCGGCGCCGACCCGGGCCCGGCGCTGGTCGCGGTGAATACCGCCATCCTGCGCGGTGAACCCCTGCCCGGGCAGCCGGTGTCGCCGATCGGCAGTACGGCCGGCGCGCAAGGATATTCGGCGGCAGCGCCCGAATCCGGGACGGCCGGCAGTAGTGTCCGGCCCGATGGGCCCGCCGGCGCCACCGCGCACAGGCTGTCCGTGGTGCCCGGCGTGGCCGGGGGGAGCGGCTTCGGCGGTGACGGTTCCGCAGCTTTCGGGCAGGTGGCGCCGATCGATGGCCGCTCATCGGGTCACGCACGCGCACTGGGTCGCGGGGCGGGATCCGCCCGGGCGGCAGAGGCGCGAGAACTGGTGGGCGAGAACGCGATCGGACTGCGCGCCGCGCCGAATCCGCTGCTGGGCCGGGAGGCCGACCTGGGAGCGCTGGAGGAGATCCTGCGGTCCTCGCGGGTGGTCACCGTGCTCGGGCCGGGCGGGACCGGGAAGACGCGGATCGCCAACGAACTGGGTGTGCGGATGGCGCACGAGACCGCGGTGATGCTGGTGGAATTGGCCTCGCTGCGTTCGGAATCCGACGGTGCGGCCGAAACCCGCATCGAGATCGAGGCCGCCATCGCGACCACTCTCGGCGTCGCCGATGTCGTGTGGGAGACGAACGTGCTGCGGCCGGTGCGTGGCCGCGATATCCGGCAGAAACTGCGGGAGGCCCTCGGGGCGCGCCCGGTACTGCTGATCCTGGACAACTGCGAGCACCTCATCGAACCGGTGGCCGAGGTGGTCGCCGATCTGGTGGGGGTGAGCGATCAGCTGACCGTGCTCACCACCAGCCGCGCACCGCTGGAGATCACGGCGGAGGCGGTGTATCCGTTGCCGCCGTTGACCATCGACGCCGCCGGGTCACCCGCCACCGATCTGTTCGAGGCACGGGCCCGTGCGGTGCGCCCGTCGGTGCGGTTGGATCCGGAGGTGGTGGCCAGGCTCTGCCGCAACCTCGACGGACTGCCGCTGGCCATCGAACTGGCGGCGGCGCGGGTGCGCACCATGGGCGTCGAGGAGATCGAATCCCGCCTCGACCACCGATTCGCCCTGCTGCGCAGCGGAGATCGCAGTTCTCCGCAGCGTCATCGCACGTTGCACGCGGTGATCGAGTGGAGCTGGAACCTGCTCGACGAGCCGCAGCGGGTGGCACTGCGCCGACTGTGCCGATTCCCTGCCGGATTCACGCTGGGCGCCGCCGAATATCTGCTGGCCGGGCCCGAGATCGACGATCCCGCCATGGCCGTCGACGGTCTGGTGAGTCAGTCGCTGCTGACGGTGCTGGAGGACGAGGAGGGCGGTACCCGCTATCGGATGCTGGAGACTGTCCGCGAGTTCGGTGAGGAGCAGTTGGCCTTCACCGGCGAATCCGGCCTGGTCATGGACCGAATGTCGAAGTGGGCCAGGGAATTCGCGGTCGACACCGCGCGGCGGTACGACACCACCGAACAGGTGTCGGCGGTCCTGGCCCTGGGCGCGGACATGGACAACCTGATCGCCGTGCTGCGCTACGCGCTGGACCAACGCGATCCCGAGACCGTGCACACGGTGTTCCCGACTCTGGCCGGACTCTGGATGTTGCGCGGCGCGCACGCCGAACTGATCAGCTGGTCGCCGCGCGTCATCGCCCTGCCGCCCACTACCTTTCCGGCCGTCGCGGCCGAGACCGACCTCTACGTCCACGGCCAGTTGATCCTCGGTATGCACCTGATGTTCGGCGCCTCCGACCAGCGCCGGGTGGGGCGGGTGCGGATCACGCTCCGGCGCATTCTGGCGTCGGGCGCGCCGATGAGCCCGGTCGCACGGTATCTCGGCGAACTGGTCACCCGGTCCCGCAACACTACGCAGCTGGCCCGGAGATTGAGCGCGGGTGTCCGGTCACCGGACGAGCAGATCCGGCTCGCGGCCCTGCTGCTGCGCGCGAACCTGTTCGAGAACAACGGCTTGGCGTACCGCTCGATCAAGGACGCCGAGATCGCCATGCGCATCAGCGGCGACCGGGACACCTGGGGCACCGCCATGACCACCCAGCACCTCGGCAGCATGCACGGCCAGTCGGCGCGCTACACCGAGGCGGTCGGGTATTACCGGCGGGCCGTCGACCTGCTCGAGGAACTGCGGTCCTGGGACGAAGCCGTGGAGGTCCGCGGCCTGCTGGCCATCACGCTGGCGGGCACCGGGCAGCCCGCCGCGGCCCGGCAGGCCCTCGAACCGGCCCTCGGGGTGGTCGGCGACCTGCCCCTCGACGCACCGGTGACCAAGCCCAACCACCGGATCGCCGCCGTCGCGGCCGCATTGGCGGAAATCGAACTCGCCGAAGGGGATATCGACACCGGGCTGCGTCGCTTCCGGCAGGTGCCCGCGCTGATGGACTGGCCGCACAATGTCGGAATGCCTGGACCGGCGACCCTGATCTTCGTGTCCGCCGTCATCGATGCCCACGTGCTGTCCGGCCGCGTCGAGCAGATGCACCGGACCGCCGCGGAACTCACCGATGTCGCGGTCCGCCTGATCGGCGGCCAGTACTGGGATCTACCCCAGATCGGCTCGATGAGCTGCGCGATCGGCACCTATCTGCTGGCCACCGGGCAGCACGTCGAGACCGGTCTGGACCTGATCGCCCTGACGGCGAAGGTACTCGGACGCCAGGACTACCCGTCGATGCAGTGGCAGCGGCACCTGGATCTGCACCGCGCCGCGGTGGGGGAGGAGCGGATCATCGCCGCGCTGAATTCTGTTGCGGGACTGGGGCGTCGCACGGCCGCCGACCGGATCATGGGACACCTGAGGGCGATCGACGGCACCCTACGCGAAACGCCCGTCCACCGGTGACCGGTGGACGGGCGTCCCAACCGCGGGGCGAGCGGCCGCGTCAGGCGCGGCGCATGTACGCCTTCACCGCGAGCGGGGCGAAGATCGCGATCACGACGATGGAGCCGATGATCGAGTACGCCAGGTTGGAGCTGTAGACATTGCTGTTCATCAGCTCTCGGGCCGCATCGACCATGTAGTAGATGGGGTTGGCCTTGTTGAGGCCCTGCAGCCAGCCCGGCATGGTCGACACCGGGGCGAACGCGCCGGACATGAAGGTCAGTGGGAACATGATCATCATGGAGATGCCCTGCACCGCGGGCGCGCTCTTGCCGGTAATGCCGATCAGCGCCCAGATCCAGCTGATCGCGAAGGAGCAGAACACCACCAGCAGACCGGCGACGATCACGCCCGCGAACCCGCCCGCCGGGCGGTAGCCGAGAATCAGGCCCATCACCACCGTCAGCGACCAGGCCAGGCCGTAGCGCACCATGTCCGCGAGCAGTGCGCCCGCCAGCGCCGAAATGCGGGCGATGGGAAGGGATTTGAACCGGTCGAAGACGCCCTTGTCCATGTCCTCGCGCAGCTGGGTGCCGGTGACCACCGAGGTCAGCACGACGGTCTGGACGAGGATGCCCGGAATCAGGATGGGCAGGTAGTCGTGCACATTGCCGCCGATCGACCCACCGAAGATGTAGGCGAACAATGCGGTGAAGAGGATCGGCTGAATCGTGACGTCGAACAGCTGCTCCGGATTGTGCTTGATCTTGAGGATGCCGCGGTAGGCCATGGTCAGTGAATTGGCCACGGTCTGCCGGAGCGGAATGTGGTTGGTCACTTCGGGGATGGGCGCGGTCGTGGCCGCGTGCCGCCCGGTGGGGGCGGGGAGAGTCGTGGTCATGCCGCGCTCCGTTCGGTCTCGTCGGTGTCGGTCTCGGCCGCGTGGCCGGTGAGGGCGAAGAACACCTCGTCCAGGCTCGGCTTGGCGACATTGATCTCGTCGACCCGGATGTCGGCCTCGCGCAACCGGATCAGGACGTCGGTGGTGATGCTGGGATCGGGCAGGGGTGCGGTGATGCGCCCCGCTTCGGGGGTGATGGTGGCCTCGACGGTCCGGCCCGCCGCGCGGGACAGCATCTCGCCCACCAGGTTTCGCGCTTCTTCGATGCGGTCGCGGTCGGTCAGCGTCAGCTGCAGCGCGGACAGCCCGACCGAGGACTTGAGCTCGTCGGAGGTGCCGTCGGCGATGACCCGGCCGTGGTCGATGACCGCGATCCGGTCGGCCAGCTGGTCGGCCTCGTCCAGGTACTGCGTGGTGAGCAGCACGGTCGAGCCCTCGCTCACCAGCCGCCGGATGGTGTCCCACATCTGGGCGCGGGTGCGCGGGTCCAGGCCGGTGGTCGGCTCGTCCAGGAACAGCAGCGGCGGCCGTGCGATCAGGCTGGCGGCCAGATCCAGGCGGCGCCGCATGCCGCCGGAGAAGTTCTCCAGCGCCTTGTCGGCGGCCTCGGTCAGGCCGAATTCCTCGAGCAGCTCGGCCGACTTGCGCCGCGATTCGGTCTTCGACAGGCCCAGCAGCCGCGAGAAGATCACCAGATTCTCGGTGGCCGTGAGCTTTTCGTCGACGGACGCGTACTGGCCGGTGACACCGATCAGCGACCGCACCGCCGTGGGCTCGGCGACCACGTCGCGGCCGAAGATGCGGGCACTGCCGCCGTCCGGGCGGAGCAGCGTCGCGAGCATGCGGATGGTCGTGGTCTTGCCGGCCCCATTGGGTCCCAGCACGCCGTAGACGGCCCCCCGCGGCACCGCGAGACTCACGCCGTCGACGGCCCGCTGCTCCCCGAAGACCTTGACCAAGCCGTCCGCCTCGATGGCGAGAGTCTCAGCAGGTGTGTAAGAAGTCATGGCTACACCCTGCGGGGACGGCCTTGCACCCCCCTTGCACGGCTATTGCGTGCCCCGCGCAAGAGGTGATCACCGCGGCGCAAGCGGCCATCACCTCCGTGGAAGCGGACCGGACCGGCCCGCTCCGCTCAGTGCGCCGAATTCGCCAGCAGCAGCTGTCGCAGTTTGGCACGGTCGGGTTTGCCCGGACCCCGCAGCGGCAGTTCGTCCAGCACGGCCAGTTCGCGTGGGGCCGCGATGGCGTCGAGTTCGGCGACCACGTGGTCGCGCAGTTCGTCGAGGCTCGGTGCGGTGGCGCCCGGGGCCGGAACGATGGCGGCGGCCACGCGCTGGCCGAGGCGGTCGTCGGGCAGGCCCAGCACTACGCACTCGGAGACGGCCGGGTGGGTGATGAGGACGGCCTCGACGACCTGGGGTATGACCAGCAGACCGCCGGTCATGATGGCCTCGTCGAGGCGGCCGGTGATGGTCAGCACCCCATTGTCGAGGTGACCGGCGTCCTCGGTCCGGAACCAGCCGGGTTCGGCGAAGGCAGGGTGGTCGGGGATATTGCGGTAGCCCTTGGCGATGGTGTCGCCGCCGAGCAGCACCCGCCCGTCCTCGATGCGTACCCGGGTGCCCGTCAGCGGTACTCCCTCGTACACGCAGCCGCCGCAGGTCTCGCTCATGCCGTAGGTGCGGAACACCTTGATGCCCGCCGCGCGGGCCCGGTCCAGCACCGGCTTGGGGGTGGCCGCGCCGCCGACCAGCACGCCGTCCAGGTCGGCCAGCGCCGCGGTGGCGGCCGGCTCGTCGAGGGCCTTGATCAGCTGGGTCGGGACCAGCGAGGTGTAGCGGCGCGGCCCGCGCATGCCGGCGATCGCGCCGACCAGGGCCTCGGGCAGGAAGCCGCCGGACACGTCCAGCACGGTGGGCTCGGTCCCGGCCAGAATGCTGCGCAGCAGCACCTGGATGCCTGCGATGTGGTGGGTCGGCAGGGCCAGCAGCCACTGTCCGGGCCCGCCCAGGCGCTCGTGGGTGGCGTCGCCGCTGGCCCGCAGATTGGCCGCGGTGAGCATGGCGCCCTTGGGGTTTCCGGTGGTGCCGGAGGTGGTGACCACCAGGGCCACGTCGTCGTCGATCTCCTCGCCGGGGCGCAGGCTGCCGCTCAGGCGCTGGGCCTCGCGGCGGTCGGCGGTGGGAACCGGAAGCCAGGCCGGGCCGTTGCCCTCCAAGGCTTCTCGCAGATGCGGCAATACATCGCCCACCGCTGCGCCGGTGGGCATGGGGAGGATTCGGAGGGTATTGCTCACGTTCGCGATCGTGTCATTCCGTGGGGTGGCGGCGCGCGCTGGGGTCAGCGGCCGGATGTCGATGCTGCAGGGTCTCGTGCGGTCAGTCGGACGTCGGTGTCGCCAGCGGCCATCCACCGGCTGCGAGCCTGGAGGCCACCCGAGCGATATCGTCCTCGCCGGGCTGCTCCTTGGCAACTCGGGCAATCGCCGCCTCGATGTCGGCGCGCTCGATATCGGAGGCGGCCACCCGCTCGCGGATCAGCTCCTCCACCACGAGGTGCACTTCGTATTCGGTGAGCCGCCGGTGCAGGACCGCGAGCAGCGCCACATAGTCGGACTGCGGAATGCCCTGCGGGTATCCGGCTTTCAGCCAGTCCAGCACCTTCCGCAGGACGTTCTGGCGCGGCGGCGGGGTGCGGGCAGGGTCGGTGGCCGCCTGGTTCGTTCCTTCGGGGGTGCTCACGAGCGTGCCTTTCGATGAGGCGGCGTCACGCGCCGAGCAGGTGAATTCCGAGTCGGGAGGCCAGGAAGCCGCGTGCGATGAAGAGCACACCGGCGACCACCGCGATCATGACCACCGCGAAGCAGATCAGGGACGCGGCCAGCGCGGCGGTCCGGGTGGCTCCGGTCGCACCGTCGTCGACCTGGGAGCGGAAGCGAATGCCGATGGCGAACACGGTCGGCAGCCCGGCCCCGAAGATCAAGGCGGCCAGCATTACTCGCCACAGGTCGGAGAGGTTGTGCAGCAGGGTGTGCATTGCGGTCTCCTAGCCGATGCCGACGGTGTCGTCATTGCGGGGAGCAGCGGGGACGGCACTGCGACCGTTCGCGGTGGCCGGGTCCGCCGCGCCACCCCACTCCTCGGTGACGTTGTGCGAGTTGACCACCGCGCGCTTGGACCGGAACCAGATGAACGCGGCCATGGCGATCAGCAGCGCCAGCACCACCAGCACGCCGGCCGCGCCGCCGAGGCCGTGCAGGATGGCCCAGCAGATCGCGCCCGCCACACCGGCCAGCGGCAGGGTCAGCACCCAGGCCACCACCATGCGGCCGAGCACGCCCCAGCGCACCTCCGCGCCCGGGCGTCCGATGCCGGAACCGAGGATGGATCCGGTGACCACCTGGGTGGTGGACAGCGGCAGGCCGAAGTGGGCCGAGGTGAGAATGATCGCCGCACTGGTGGATTCGGCGGCGAAGCCCTGCGGCGGCACGATGTCGACCAGGCCCTTGCCCAGGGTGCGGATGATGCGCCAGCCGCCGAGGCAGGTGCCGGCGGCCATGGCGATGGCGCAGGACACGATGACCCACAGCGGCAGCGGATCGCTGGCCTTGGCCGAGCCGTGCGCGATGAGTGCCAGGAAGATGATGCCCATGGTCTTCTGCGCGTCATTGGTGCCGTGCGCCAGCGAGACCAGGGAGGCGGTGCCGATCTGTCCCCAGCGGAAGCCGCGGGTCACGGTCTTCTCGTTGCTGCCGCGGGTGATCCGGTACACCACCCAGGAGGCGATGGAGGCCACCAGCGCCGCCACCATCGGGGAGAGCACGGCCGGGATGATGATCTTGGCGAGCACACCCTTGCTGCCCGCCGTCCAGATCACCCCGTGCAGGCCCAGTGCCGCGATGGTCGAGCCGATGAGGCCACCGAACAGGGCGTGCGAGGAACTCGACGGCAAACCCAACAACCAGGTGAACAGATTCCACAGAATGCCGCCGACCAGTCCGGCGAAGACGATGTCCAGCAGAGCGCGGCCGCTCACCTCCGACAGGTCGACGATGCCCTCGGCGACCGTCGCGGCGACGGCGACGCTGAGGAACGCACCGACCAGATTCAGTGCTCCGGACAGGAGTACGGCGGTACGCGGGGCGAGGGCACCGGTGGCGATGGAGGTGGCCATCGCGTTCGCGGTGTCGTGAAATCCGTTTGTGAAGTCGAATGCCAAGGCTGTGCAAACAACGATCAGCAGAACGAGCAGTTCGGCAGACACGCCGACCAGTCTGCGTCATGCTCTTTACGCTCCGTTAACCGGTGCCCCCGGACGTATTTCACAGTTACCGCCGTGCTAAGGGGCGCTCCGCTGTGCTCAGTCGCCTCGGATGTCGCGCCGGAGCGGGTGATTCGCCGGCACCTCCACGAGCACCAGCGGCGTCCCCTCGGGATCGCGGATCCACATCTCGATCAATCCCCACGGTTCGCGCTCGGGCGCGCGGTCGATGATCACCCCGCGCAGCGCGAGCTCCGCGGCGGCGTCGTCGCAGTCGCGCACCTGCAGCCAGATGGCTCCGGCGAACCCGCTCGGAGCACCGTCCGCGCGCCCGTGCCCGGCCACCTCGATCAGTGACTGCCCCGCGAAGAAGACCGTCCCACCCGGATACTCGCGGGCAATGGCCAGCTCCAGCGCATCGCGATAGAACTCCACCGTCCGCTCGTAGTCGCGCGGCCGCAGGATTACCCGACTGCTCAGTATCTCCATGGGTGCAGCATGACAGCTTGCTGTTTGCTGTGGTCCGGGTTCGGCGTGGCACTTCGTGGGGGCCGGGGGGCGGCGCTACCGAATTCTCGCTGGGGTTCGGGGGCGTAGCCCCTGAGAGCCTGGTGAGTTCAGAAGTACCAGGGGTAGGGCTTCCAGTCGGGCTCGCGCTTCTCGAGGAAGGCGTCACGGCCCTCGACCGCCTCGTCGGTCATGTAGGCCAGGCGGGTCGCCTCGCCGGCGAAGAGTTGCTGGCCGACCAGTCCGTCGTCGGTGAGATTGAA
>NZ_JBEYYI010000024.1:0-150636 GCF_040645495.1 Nocardia sp. NPDC046763
AGGGCGCGACGGTGGTGCCGACGATGGAGACGATGAGCAGCAGCAGCGTCGAGTTCAGGCCGCCCGGGAACGACGGGATCAGGCCGTGGGCGGTGTCCTTGGCGCTGGGGTGGACCATGAACGCGAGTGGGAACATGACGATATTGATGGCGATGAGCCCGAACAGGAATCGCTCCCACCGGCGGAAGGAACCGCCCGCGACCATGGCGAACAGCAGTACCGCCGCCAGCGGCACCGAGATCGCCTTGGGGAGCCCGAAGTAGTTGAGCGCCATGGAGACGCCGATGAATTCGGTGACGATGGTGAGCGCGTTGACGATGAACAGGTCGCCGACGCTGAACGCGCCCCAGAACTTCCCGAAGCGGTCGAAGATCAAGCGCGCGTGCCCGACTCCGGCGACCGCGCCGAGGCGGACCACCATTTCCTGGTTCACGTAGAGCACCGGGATGAGCAGCACCAGGGTCCAGACCAGCGCCATGCCGTAGTTCTGCCCGGCCTGCGCGTAGGTGGCCACCCCGCCGGCGTCGTTGTCGCCGACCATGACGATCAGGCCGGGGCCGATCACGGCCAGCAGCATGCGGAAACGCTGGAGGCGGGTGCGGCCCTCGAGGGTGTCGTGCCGGCCGATGGAGCCGAGCGCGCCGACGATGTCGCCGACGTGCGCGGAGTCCATGACCGCGCCGGTCGGGGTGGCGGCCGCGGGTGAGGTGACGGTGGTGGTCCGGCGGGTTGCGCCGTTGGAGAAGAAGGCCATCGCCGTTCTCTCCCTTCTTCACTTGTATTGCTGCACAGCAGATCTGGTGTACGTCGAAAGGGGTGCCGCGGGCGCACCGGATGAGCGCGCCCGCGGCGGTCGCGGCCGGGGCTGTCGACCGCTGGGATGTCAGGCGTGGAAGGGGTGTCCGCCCAGGGAGGCGGTGTAGACCGCGCTACGGCCGCGGGCCAGGTGCAGGTTGTGGCGTTCCTGCTCGGACAGCCGGTGCCGCGTGACGTAGCGACGGACGGAATCGGTCAACGACGCGGTCAGCGAGACGTGACCCGAACGGGGGAAGGCGATGACGGCCATGATGGGGGCTTCCTTTGCGAAAGGCCAGCCGCTGCAATGCATTCCGGGCACGACAAGGCACACCGAAGGCACGCATCGACCACGTCACGGACGACCGGTGTCGCCGTGGCCGATGCCTGATTTCGGGATGTCAGGCGGTTACGGTGTCGCAGCAAGCTGGGAACGAATGTTTTCGAACCGGACTCGGATACGGACTATCGCCGGACTTCATGTCGTCCCTCACCTCCTTGCTGCCTGGACGCGCACGTCACTACGTTGAAATGTCAGAACACGAAAGGGAGAAAACCCGAACAGACTGTTCGGATTGGCACCCCTCTCGTCAGAGCTTCGGCACTGCACGACGTGATCCCTTGCGGGAAGCCACTTCGGGTGACCCCTTAATCCGGGGAAACCTGTCCTAACCCTGGGCGTCTCTCGACGTCGTCGGATCAGTGGCCTGTGTTCGTGCAGGAGCCTCGCCTAGCGAGGTGCTGACCCGAGAATATTGGGCTGTTTTCCAGCGAAAGTCAAATCGAGGCCGGTCGGTTTCTGTATGCACCGACCAGGACCGCGCCGGACGTGGTCGTGCCGAAGCGAAAGCCGCAGCGGCACAACCACGTTCCAACTCAGGCCGCCGGTACGTCTACGGGCCGCCGGAGTGGCAGCAGCGTATTGATCCGATGGAAGAACTGGATCAAGGCCATTCAGCGCTCGGTCGCGGCTGAGACCGGCCGATCATCGGCCCCGTCCACGTCCCGGATGGGGCCGTTTCCGTGGTGTCTGCCCACCCTTGCCACCAAGGCCCCGGAGCAGCGCGATCAGCACCGCCAGCAGGATCACCAACACGATCGCCGAACCGACCCACACCTCGGTGTGACTGTATGCCGGGACATGGCCCGTACCGGCCCCGGCGATGATCGCCCACCCCGTGGGAATGCCCACAGCTTTCAGGCTAGCCGACGGGCGCTGGCCCGCCCCTCGCCCACGCGTCGGTCAGCTGTCATCGACGGCAGTCGGTTCGATGAGGCACTGACCCGCACCACTGTCATCTGCTCTCGCCCCCGGGCAAGGTCGTCGAGTCCAACTCCCGCTCAGGGTTCTGCGAGCGGGTTCGCGGCCGCACAATCTGGGCAGGTGCCATACAAGTCGATGTGGTGTTCGAGGTCGATGTAGCGATGCTGGTGCGCTATGCGCTCGGTGTGGTGTTCCAGCTCGCCGAGAACGAAGTCTTCGGCACGGCCGCAGACCCGGCACAGCAGGTTGTGGTGATGGCCGGTGGTGCGGTGCGTGGCCGCATCTACGTCAGCTGATGGAAAGTTCCGTTGTGACATGTGTTCGGTGGCGTCGGAGGCGGTCGAGGAGGAAAGCGGCCAGATAGCAGCAGGCCGCGACGGTCATGATGGTGAAGCTGGCCGGCGCGGCCGGTATTGCGTAGGAGAGCGTGATACCCGCCCAGACGGACAGGACGGCGAGAGCCGCGGACAACCAGAATGCCGTCCACGGCCGGTCGGTGAGCCGGGTCGCGGCGGCAGCCGGGGCGGCGAGCAGCCCGAGTACGACAACGGAACCGACCAGCGGGGTGGCCTCGGCGACAGTTGTGCCGACGACAGCCAGGAAAACAGCGCCCAGCAGGCGCGTGGGCACACCCGCTGCCCGGGCAACGGCGGGATCGATGGTGGCGAACAGCAGTGGGCGCGCGACCATCAGCAGCACCGCTACCGCAGCCGCGGCGACGATCATGGCGGTCGCGGCCGCCGCGGCATTGATCCCGAAGATGCTGCCGAACAGCACGTTCACGTTCGCATTGCCGTTTCCGCCGCTGCGGTGAGTGGTGTAGTAGGTCAGAAACAGCACGCCCAGACCCAGTATCCAGGAGAAGAACGACCCGATTGCGACGTCGTCCGTGCCGCCGCGAATTCCACCCAGGCCCAGCGTGAAACCGGCCGCGATGGCCGCCGCGAAGAGTCCGATGCGCGGGTTCAGTCCCGCGGCCAACGCGGCCATGGCTCCGGTGTAGGCGACATGCCCGAGCGCATCGCCAGCGAAGACCTCGCCGCGTTGTACGAGGAAATATCCTGTCAGGCCGCATAATACGGCTACAACGGTCCCCGCGAGGAGCGCGTGCGCGATGAAGGGATGCTCCAGCATCGCGGTCAGAGCGTTCATGCGGCGACCTCGCGAGCCAGGTCGGCGACTTGCGATGCGGGCCTTTGCCGCGGCGCCCGGTCGCGCCATTTCCGCCAGGCCAGGCAGATCAAGTAGAGACCGAAAGCGAAACTGCTGACCCAGAATCCGATCGGATACGGCGAGAAGAACGCGAAACCCATTCCCGCCCAGGTGACCACGAGCGCGATCGCGACCGACGCCGCGATCCCCCGGCCCGGATGACCGGTGAGCTGGTGTGCGGCCGCGGCCGGGGCCACCAGGAGCGCGAAGACCAGCAGACTGCCGGTGACCTGACTGGTGCCCGCCGCAGCGACACCCAGCAGCACCATGAAGGCTGCGGCCACCAAATGAGACGGAACACCTTGCGCGGCAGCGGATTCCTGGTCGATCGAGACCCACAGCAGGGGCCTGCCGAGCACAGCCAACAGCAGCAGGCACGGCACCGCGGCGACCAGCAACAGCACGACCTGCTCATCGGTGACGCCCGCGATGGCGCCGAACAGCAGGTTCGTCAGCCCGGACAGAAAGCCCTTGTACAGGCTGACGAACAGCATTCCGGTGGCCAGGGCGAACGCCTGCACAATGCCGATCACGGCCGACTGCTCACCGCCACCACGGGTCCGGACCGAGCGGGGCAAGGCGGCGATGACGATTGCCGCGCCGACACATGCTCCGAAATACCCATAGCCGGAGGCGATTCCGAGCCACGTGGCCGCAGCCGCACCCGGAAACCCGACCAGGGCGAGGGTATGGCCTGCGAAGCTCTCCCGGCGCAATACCATCACCCAGCCGGCAGCACCCGCGACCACCGCCACGATGGTGCCCGCGCGCACGGCGTTCACCATGAACGGATACGAGAGCATCTCGCGCAGATCCTGCACCAGATTCCAGGACGCCGCCGGATTCATCGGGACTGCCCCGCATCGGGATTCGCGAGCATGTGCCCGGCCGCGACATCGGGCTGCCCGACGACCACGAGCCGCCCGGTGCTGTCGCGCAGTACCTCGATCCGGATACCGTAGAGCGCCGACAGCCGCTCACCGGTGATCACTTCCTCGGGTGTACCCGTCAAGGAGGTGCCGTGCGCTAGATAGATCAGCCGATCCAGGTACGGCAGAATCGGATTCACGTCGTGGGCGACCATCATGACCGCTACTCGCTCCTGCCGGCAGACGTCGCGGATGAGCGCGCTGATCCCGGCCTGACTCGGCACATCGAGACTGTCCAGTGGCTCATCGAGCAGCAGCAATCGCGGGCGGCGGATCAGTGCCTGCGCGATCAGCAGTCGCTGCTGCTCGCCGCCGGAGCACTGCCCGATGGGCCGGTGCGCGTACGCGCTCGCGCCGACCAGCTCGATCACTTCCCGCAATCGCCGTTGTGTCGCTTGGAACCGTTGCGGGGCGACGATTTTCGATAGGAACGGGATGGGCGTACCCCAGCGTGCGCCGTCGAGGCCGAGCCGGACGATGTCGATCCCGCGGATGCGCACACTCGCGTCGAAGGCCCGGCGCTGCGGCAGATATCCGATCCCGGCGTTGTGCCGCCCCGGTCTGCCACCGAGCACCTCGAGTGTCCCCGTATTGGTCGGCGCCAGGCCGAGAATCACTTTCAGCAGTGTCGATTTCCCAGCACCGTTCGGGCCGAGCACCGCAACGAAATCCCCCGGCTCCACATTGAGCGAAACCTCGGACCAGATCCGCCTACCGCCGACAGCCGCCGCGATCCCCCTCATATGGACCACGGCTTCCGGGATGGCGGGCGGCGGGTCCGCGACGGTATCCGTGGCGGACCCGGCCTTCACGGTGGTCATCTACTTACCTGTCGCCTTGTGCAGCGCGTCTTCCAGCGCCTGCAGCTGAGCGGACTGCCAGTCCTGGAACGTCGCGTCGGCCGGGGCGAGCGTCTCGGTGACGGCGCTGACCTCGATACCCTGCTTCTTGACCGCGTCCACCTGGGCCTGGACGTCCGGGGTGCTGTTCTGGGTGTTGTAGACGTAGACCTTCAGCGCCTTGGTGGCGATCTGCTGATCGATGGCCGCCTTGTCGGCAGGCGCGGGATCGGTGCCCTCGCTGATCGCCTTCAGGAACGCGGCGGGCGTGATCAGCTCGAGCCCCAGGCCATCCGAGAGCGGCGAGAAGATCGACTCGCTGGCTCCGACCGGGGTGCCCGCGTACTTGGCCTTGATGTCGGCGATCAGGCCGTTGTACTTGGCCAGCGCGGTGCCGACGAACTTGGTGCGCTGATCGTCGAAGTAGGCGGAGTCCGCGGGATCGGCCTTCTTGTAGTCGGCGGTGATCGCGTCCACGATCTTGGTGACCGAGGCGGGCGAGTACCACTGGTGGGGGTTCCCGTCCTCGGCCACCCCGAGTTCCTTGCCGACGGTGAGCTCGGTGCGATCCTTGCCCGGGTTGGCTGCCAGCAGCTTGTCCGCCCAGGCGTCGTAGCCGATTCCGTTGGCGATGAACACCTTCGCGCCCGCGACCGTGCGCGCGTCGGCGGGCGACGGCTCGTAGTCGTGCGGGTCGGTGTCGGGGTTGGTGATGACGCTCGTCTCGTGGACCTTGTCGCCGCCGAGCTGTGCCGCGATGCTGCCCCAGGCATTGATCGTCGCCACCACCTCGAGCTTGCCGCTCGACGAATCCGACGACTTCGACGACGTGCTGCACGCCGTCGCCATCCCCACCAGCGCCACCGCGCACGCGGTGGCCGCAACCGCGCGTTTGCTGAAAACCAGACCAGCCATCTTGCAACCCTCATCAGATCTTGAAATCGAAAATCATTACCAACAACGTAACAGTCCTTCGACCCATTTCCAAGCCGAATCCGAACCGGGCATCCATACGAATCAGCAAGCCGCCGAGCACATCACGCAACCAGAGAACTAGCTATCTGTCAGCGCATACGCAAAAGGATGCGCACATTATGATGTGAACCCGACAGTGACGAGGAAGCGAACCAAGACAGGCACGGGAAAGGAACGAAAATCATGACCACACCCGAGCATGCGACGCACACCGGACACGAACACCATCACGGCGAAGGTTGCGGACATGTAGCTGTTCCGCATGACGGGCACACCGACTACGTGCATGACGGTCATCTGCACCGTGCACACGGCGATCACTACGACGAGTGCGAGCCGGCCGGGCACACCGCGCACGAAAACCACGATCATGTCCACGGCGAGGGCTGCGGCCACACCGCCGTGCCCCATGGCGACCACGTCGACTACATCCACGATGGGCACCGGCACGCGCCTCACAACGGGCACTACGACGAACACTGACGATCACGCTCGGGGCACAGAGCGGCGGAATCGCTTACACGCGAAAATGACTGAGCTTGTAGCACCGGAACCGGAGCTTGTAGCACCGGAACCGCTGACGCACTGCCGCATGCACGCGGAAGCCTTCCACATCGCGTCGTGACGGTGCTGGTCATCGACGACCCGGGCACCATGTACCGCGGGGTGTCCGCTGGAGGTCAGCGGACACCCCTGCCAGGATGTGGGGGTGCTCGCGCAGAACACTTTGAACACCGTCCGCATGCGGGTGTCCTCGACCTATGTCCTTGCCGCGCTGGTGGTTCTCGGCGTGGCCTGCCATGGGCCGCTGGAGCGCGCGGCGGCTTCGTCGGCACGTTTGCAGACCGCGGTGACGATCTTTGCCGGCGTCTTCGTACAGGCGGTGCCATTCCTCGCGCTGGGGGTCACGGTCAGCGGGGCGATCGCGGCGTTCGTGTCCCCCGCGCTGCTGCGAAAGGTGTTGCCGCGCAACGAGACGGCGGCCATCGGCGTGGCCGGGCTCGCGGGTATGGCATTGCCCGGTTGTGAATGCGGGGTCGTCCCGGTGGCGCGGCGGCTGACCGATCAGGGCGCGCCGGGATCGGTGGTGCTGGCCTTCATGCTGTCCGCGCCCGCCATCAATCCGGTGGTGCTGATCGCGACGGCAGTGGCGTTCCCCGGCGAACCGGGAATGGTGGTGGCGCGGTTCACCGGTTCCTTGGCGACAGCATTCACAATGGGCTTGCTCTGGTCGAGAATCGGACGTCCGGGCTGGCTCCTGCCGCGGGCGGCGCGCCACGATCACTGCGCGACCGGGCACAGCCGATGGCAGATCTTCACCGAGACCGCGCGGCACGACCTGTTGCAGGCCAGTGCTTTTCTCGTACTCGGCGCCGTCGCGGCTGCAGCACTGCACGTGCTGGTGCCGCCATCCTGGTACGAGCACCTGGCGGGCCAGGTCGCGACGGCCATCCTCGTGATGGCGGTGCTGGCCATCGTACTGGCGCTGTGCTCGGAGGCCGATGCCTTCGTCGCGGCGAGCATGTCGGCGCTGCCGCTGCTGCCGCGTCTGGTATTCCTGGTGGTCGGCCCGGCCGTCGACGTGAAACTCTTCGCCATGCAAGCCGGTACGTTCGGACGGCAGTTCGCACTTCGCTTCGCGCCGTTGACCTTCGCGGTGGCGCTGGTCTGCGGCACCATCGCCGGACTCGCCTGCCTGGGAGGGGCGCGATGAAGCGGGAGACTCAAAACCTGCTGTTGCTGCTGATCGGTGTCGCGGTGCTGTGGATCACGCTCGATGGCACCTACCTGCGCTACGTGAAGCCGAGCCTGCATCCGTATCTGCTGATCAGCAGCATCGGATTCATACTTCTCGGCCTGATCGCGATCGCGCGTGACATCCGGCGTGGCACCGCAGTTCACGACCACGACCACGACGACCACGATCACGGCAGCGGCCGCACCCAATGGCTGCTGCTCGCCCCGGTCACCGCGCTCCTGCTCATCGTCCCGCCCGCCCTGGGCGCCGGCGCGGCCTCGACAACCTCTCCGGTACAGGCGGTTTCACGCGACCCGGCCGCCGACGAACCCAAGCAGTATCCGTTCCCACCGCTACCCGCCGATCCGGCGCCGCTCATTCCCATCGTCGACCTGGTGGACCGCGCCCTCCTGGACTCGAGCCATTCGCTGGACGGCCGCGAGGTGACCATCCGCGGATTCGTCATCCGCCCCAAAGATCTCGAACAACGCAACCCCGACTCGACCGAGTTCGATCTCGCCCGCGTCGTGATCACCTGCTGCGTCGCGGACGCCCGGTACGTCCTCGTTCACCTCTCGGGCATGCCGGAGGCCATCGCGGACGACACCTGGCTGGAAGTCCGCGGCACAGTCCAACCCGGCAGTGCTCAGCGCGACTCGGATGAAACCCCCACCCTCGCCGTTTCCGACTACCAGCGCATCCCCAAGCCCGACAGCACCTATGAGCGCAGCCACTGACCGAGTCGCCGGCGGCGCTGAGTCCGGCCGTGATACCGGTGCTCTCCTGGGCTCAACGCCGTGCCGGGCGTGAACCCGGATCCGCTTGGGCTCGAAACATGCTGGGTCCGTGCGTATTCGACAGTTGATGCTGCCCGGGGACGCCTCGGGAACCAGCCGAGGCGTCCGATTCGTCGCAGGGGTCAGGCGTGGTCCTGGACGGCGACATAGCGGTGCAGCCGACGTAGTGGGGCGGGGGCGTACCAGTTGATCCCGCCCAAGAGGCTCATGGCGGCCGGCACCAGGACACCACGGATCAGCAGGGCGTCGATCAAGATCGCCAGACCGGTTCCGAGGCCGAACATCTGGATGAAGCTGACCTTGGACACGCCGAATGCGAAGAAGCTCACTGCGAGCAACCCGGCCGCTGTCGAAACGATCCGCCCGGTTTTGGCCAGGCCGTGGATGACGGCATCGGTCGTAGCCGCGCCCTTGTCGTGCAGTTCTTTGATACGGCTGGTGAGAATCACCTCGTAGTCCATGGACAGCCCGAATGCGACACAGAACAACAACACGGCCATGGCGGTGTCGGTCGGGCGCGCGGTGAACCCGAGCAGCCCGCTCAAATGCCCATCCTGGAATATCCACACCATGGCCCCCAGCGCGGCGGAAAGCCCGAGAGCATTGAGTAGCAGCGCGCGCACCGGCTGCACGACACTGCCGGTGAATGCGAACAACAGCGCGAACGTCGTGAGGACGATCATCAATGCGGCTGTGGGGAGCCGGGATCCGATCGACGCCTCGGTGTCGATCTGCTGGGCGTCGACGCCGCCGACCAATGCAACGGCGCCCGCAGGCGCGGAAACGGCACGGACCGAACGCACCAGATCGGCTGCGGCAGTGGACTTCTCGTCCACGTTGCTGGTGATCGTGAGTCGTTGCAGGCCGGGCTGGGCGAGCGCGGCGACCGAAGGCCCGGCGTCAGTGGATTCGCCGTGAACCCAGGTGCCAAGGCTGGTGGTCACACCCGTGACGCCGGGTAGTCTGGACACCCCGGCGGCGTAGTCGGCGATCGCGGATGCTGGTGCGGGACCGTCGATGACGACGTCGAGAGAGGCATGACCGAAGCCCGCAAAGTCGTCGTGCAAGGTGTCCGCCACGTGGCGGCTCGCGGCGCTGACGGGCATCACCCGTTCGTCCGGAATGGAGAAGCCGACTCCGAGCAATGGGCTGGCCACCAGCGCAAGGATCGCGACAACAGGCAGCGCGGCCGCGATCGGACGGCTCGTCACCGCGGCCGCGAGCCGGCCCCACACAGGTGCGTCCGCGCCGCGATGAGCGTTCGACCAGGGCAGCGACCACGCATTGACCCGGTGGCCGAGCACCGCCAGCAGCGCAGGCACTACGGTGAGCGCACTGATCGCGGCGATAGCGACGACGCCCATGCCCGCGTAGGCGAACGACCGGAGGAAGAACTGGGGGAACACCAGGAGCGCGGCCAGCGCCGCGATCACGGTGGTCGCGGAGAACATGATGGTGCGCCCAGCAGTACGCAGCATCGATCCGACCGCGTCGCGCACGTCGGCACCGCCGGAGAGCTCTTCACGGAACCGCGCGACCAGTAAGAGCGCATAGTCCACGCCGAGCGCCAACCCGAGTGCGGTCGTGAGATTGACCGAATACACCGACACATCGGTGATTCGGCCCAGCACGTCCAGTTCCGCGAAGGTACCCAGGATGGCAACCACGCCGAGGATCAGCGGGATCAGCGCGGCCACGACGCTCCCGAATGCCAGTACCAGCAGGATCAGGGTGACCGGGATCGCGATCGATTCGGCGAGCCCGAGATCTTTGGCGACCTGATCGTTGACGTCATGCTGCACCGCTGCACTGCCGCCGGCGGCGACGGTGATCGGCCCGCTGAGGCCGCGGTATCGGCTGACGAGAACGGTGGCGCGTTCGCTGACCTGACCAGCGTCACCGTCGATGTGCGCGATGACGATGCCGTTGGCGCCGTCCCGAGACTTCATGTTCGGCGCGGCCGTTGTCCAGTACGAGGACACCTGACTCACCCCGGGTTCCGCGGCCAGCCTCTCGGTGAGTTGCCGGGCGGCATTCGCGACGTCGGGGGTGTCCACCGAGCCGCTGTTCGCGTGCACCATGAGTACGAGGTTGGTCTGGCCGCCGAAGTGATCGGCGATGGTGGCTGCCGCGCGGCTCGACGCCGCGGCGGGGTCGTCGAAACCGCCCCCCTGCAGCTTGCCGAACGCTCCAGACCCGAGGACGGCGGCAGCGGCGAGAATGAGGACACTGATCGCGAGAACCGTACGGGCCCTTCGATACAACAGGCTCCCTAGTCTGCTCACTCTGTCGATGCTCGAGGTTGGGGCGGCGAGGACTTGTTCGGACATGACTGGCGTTTCCCATCAGGTACGTGGTTGTTCATGGGCCCGGATTCGGGGAGCACGGTCCTTGCTATAGAACAACGTTCTATTAGACTGCGGCAAGCTGTCAACCCGGTCGGCCGCGGAATCTCCGCACCTCGCCGCCTCACCGCATCCCACAGCGGTCCAGTCCGGCCCGGTCGATGACGAGTCACGGTTCACGGCGCCGGCGGATATGCTGCGAGGTGAACGCCACTCTGCGGCAACTACTGTCGTGGCTGCTGTGGGGATGCGAGATCGTTCTGGGACGGCAGGGGCGATGGTCGCGCAATCGTCATGCAGTTGTGATGCCGCTTCGCAGGTACGTTCACCTCATGGTGGCCGCGGCGCGACACGCTGAAGGCCGGTGACACCACGACAGCAGGATGTGCAGAACCTTTGGTTATCGAGACGGTGCTATCCCGGTCGGCGGCGCAGGAGATCCCGCCACCGATGATGGCCGAATCCGCGCCGATGCGCGGTAGCGAGTACGCGGCCCTGTTGCGGCGCGTCCGGCAGGCGGGTCTGCTCGAACGGCGGATGCGGTACTACGGGCGGAAAACCGCTTTCACCGCAATGGCTTTCGCGGCGGGGTGGGCGGCGTTGTGGGTGGTCGGCGAGTCGTGGTGGCAGCTGGGGACCGCGGCCTACCTGGCCGCGGTCTTCGCGCAGCTCGCGTTCCTCGGACATGATGCCGGGCACAGGCAGATCTTCCGGACCCGGCGGGCCAATCACTGGTACGGGCTCATCGTCGGCAATCTCGCCACCGGGGTGAGCATCGGCTGGTGGACCAGCAATCACAACCGTCATCACGCGCACCCCAATACCGAGGACGACGACCCCGACGTCGCGGGAATCCTGGCGCACTCCGGTGAACGGGCCGCCCGCGGAAAAGGCTGGCGGCGCTTCGTCTTCCGCTATCAGGCCTGGCTCTTCTTCCCGATGCTGCTCCTCGAGGCGGGCAGTCTGCACTACTCGAGCGTGCGTGCCGTGGTGAATTGGCCCATCCCACATCGTATCCGGGAGGGCGCATTCCTCGCCGCGCACGCGATCGCCTACTCGGCCGCGGTCTTCCTGGCGCTGTCACCGGGCAAGGCGCTGGTCTTCATCGCGGTGCAGCAGGGCCTGTTCGGCTTCTATATGGGCTGCACCTTCGCGCCCAATCACAAAGGCATGACGGTTCTTCCCGCGGGCGACAACACCGGCTTTCTCCGCCGCCAGGTTCTGACCGCCCGCAACGTTCGCGGCGGGCCGCTGACCGACCTCGCGCTGGGCGGACTCAACTACCAGATCGAACACCACCTGTTCCCCTCCATGCCCCGCCCGGCCCTCCGCACGGCCCAACCCCTGGTCCGAGCCTTCTGCGCCGAACGCGCCATCCCCTACGCCGAGACCTCCCTGCTCACCTCCTACCGCCAGGCCCTCCAGCACCTGAACACCGTCGCCCAGCACACGCGTCGCGTCGAATCCCTTGCTGTCCAAGTACTTCCGAGTGTTGAGCAGCCCGGTACTCGTGACCGCCGATGACTCAGTGGTCGTGGTCGTCCTCGCCGTGCGGGTGGCCGTGGGCGAGTTCGTCCTCGCTGGCGTCGCGGATATCGACGACCTTGACGGTGAAGTGCAAGCGCTGACCGGCCAGCGGATGGTTGGCGTCGATGGTCACCTCGTCGCCGTCGACCTGACGGACGGTGACGATCTGCGAATCGCCGTCCGGCGCCTCGGCGTGGAACTCCATTCCGGGCTCGAGCTCGTCCACGCCCTCGAACATGTCGCGGGGCACGGCGCTGACCAGTTCGGCCAGGTACTCACCGTAGGCGTCCTCGGGCTCCACCACGACTACCAGTTCGTCGCCGGTGCTCTTGCCTTCGAGAGCCTGCTCCAGGCCCGGCACGATATTGTCCGCGCCGTGCAGGTACACCAGCGGCGCCTCGCCGACGGAAGTGTCCAGCACCTCGCCGTCATCGGCCTTCAGCGTGTATTCGATGGAGACAACCTTGTCAGCGGCGATCGACATGGCGGTAACCCTTTCACAGAGGAATCCGGACAGCGCAAATGTATCCCGTCAACTTTCCGGCGCCTGCTCGGCGTGTCCGCCGGGCGCTCGCGGGCCGTCGCTGCTAAGAAACCCATCGTGCCCGATGCATTTTGGCATTTCGTTGCCGCACTGTCCGTTTCCGCCACCGCGGTGGTCGCGCCCGCCACCGCGCTCGCCGCACCACCGTCCACGCCGGAATGTGCGACCACCCTGTCCCCCGCAGAGAACGCCGAGATCGCCCGGCTCGCCGATACCGGCACGCTCACCGGCGACGACGAGCTCGCGCTGCTCGAGGACGCCGTGTCCCACGACCACCTGATCACCCGGATCCTCGAACAGCACGCGGACCGCCGGGGCGCCTTCGCGACCGGCCTGGACGTCGTCGAGCAGCAGGCGGTGCTGCCGCTGCAGCGCGATCCGCAGGCGTTCACCGACCCGGAGTACGCGCACCGGGTCAGCTTCGACCTGCTGCGCCGGTTCCTCGACAATGTGCACGCCGAGTTCAGCGGCGGGACGCCGGAACCGCACTGGGCCAACTACTTCGCGCTCGCCGCGGACTGCGCGGCCTCACCCGGCCGGGTCGCGCTCGCCGGCTACAACGCGCACCTGATCGTCGATCTGCCGCGCGCGGTCGCCGAGGCCGGATCGACACCGGCCGACGCCGGCGACTACTTCAAGATCGTGGCCAGCATCGCCCGGACCGGCGACGTCATCACCGAGCGGACCGACCGGATCTACGACGCGAACATGGGCCCGCTGTGGCGGTTCTACTTCTTCGGCGAAGGACTCGATCAGGTACTCGGCCAAGGGGTCGCCACGAAGCCGCTGCTGGTCGCCGCCGACCTCGGGGCCAATGTGACGATCTTCGCCAACGGACTCGCCCTGGCGAATCCCGCACTGACGACGGCGACGGCCGCGGAGATCGAGCTGGAGCGCCAGACCGCGGAAAGCGCGTTCGACATCCTGGCCCGGCTCAACGGAATCTGAGATCGCATCGCCAGGCGAAACACACTGCCCGGCAGCGACTTTCGCCTGGATCACGCTATCGGCTCACTGGGCCGAGAGGCTGCCGAGGAGTCCCGTGAGGGGATTGGACGCCGACCAGCCGGAGCCGCCACCCGACGGGGTGCAGTCGACGACGTTCACGGTGGCGGTCCTGTTGCTGACCACCTCCTGGGTCGCCTCGAGGGTGTGGGAACCGGTGGCAGTGGGAGTCCAGCTGAAGGTGGCCTGGGTGTTGGACAGCGTGGAGTTGCCGGAACCACTTCGCCGACACTGCCGATTCGGCGTCACTGGCAGAATCCGGGGAATGGCGCAGTCTTCGGTTTCGACCACGTCGCCGGCGGTCGGTCGGGCGCTCGACATCCTCGTCCGCTTGGCCCAGGGTCCGGGCCCGGTCCGGGCGGCGGCGCTCGCCCGCGATCTGGGGCTGCCGCGCTCGTCGGTCTACCACATCCTGTCGGTGCTGGTGGACCGGGGATTCGTGGTGTACGTGCCGGGCGAACAGGCCTACGGGCTCGGCGTGACGTCCTTCGAGATCGGTTCGGCCTACCTGCGCCACGAACCGCTGGAACGGCTGGCTCAGCCGATTCTGCACCAGCTGGCCAGGCAGCTCGGGCAGGCCGTGCATCTGGGCATCCTGCACGGCAACGAGACGGTCTATCTGCTCAAGGAACGCCCCGGCTCCGGTCCGGCCGCGGAGGTCTCGCTGATCACCGATATCGGGGTTCGGCTGCCGTCGCATCTGACCGCGAACGGGCGGGCGATCCTCGCCTCGCTGCCGGATGCCCAGGTAAAAGCGTTGTACGCCAAGCGTTCCGACTTCATCACCCGTACCGGCCGCGGGCCTCGGACCCTGACCGAGCTGCGCCGGGACCTGGAACAGATCCGCACCCGCGGCTGGGCCGAGGAGGTGGAGCTGGTGACGGCGGGGCTGCGGTCGGTCGGCACGGCCGTGTTCGACCACAACAGCCGGCCGGTCGCGGCCCTCAGCACCACGTGGCGCACGCTGTCCTACCCCGAGCCGGAGGTGGTGGGTCAGGCCCTGCGGTGGGGCGCGGAGCGCCTGACCTCGCGAATCGCGGGTCAGGCACCGGTAACGCGGTGACTCGGCAGCCCTGCTTGTGAGTCCCCTCACAAGGGTTGTATGTTGCTGTATATACAACCGCCGCAACGGGGAGATTTCCGACAATGACGCAGGACTGGGACGACGACCTCTACGCACGCATGGCAGATCACACCCTGGCGAAGGCGTACTCCCGGTCCCTGCCCGAGTGGTACAAACACGATTTCGACCCCGGCCGGGCGGCCGCCGACATCGCCCGCGTCGAAAAGCTGCACCCCGACTCATGCGACGTGGCCCTGCACCCACCCACCGGCCGGGCGCGCGGGCGATTGCGGCTCACGCTCTACATCGCCGGCGCGGCCGTCTCACTCAGCCGCATCCTGCCGGTCATCCAGTCCCTCGGGGTGGAAGTCCTGGACGAACGCACCTACCCGGTCGACGATTCGGCCGGAAACCAATGCTGGATATACGACTTCGGCCTGGCCTTCGACAGCGAACCGGCGCCCGACGACGACACGCACACCCGCTTCACCGAAGCCTTCGCCGCCGCCTGGCGGGGCGACGCCGAGAGCGACACCTTCAACCGCCTGGTGCTGGGCGCGGGATTGGCCTGGCGTCCGGTATCGGTACTGCGGGCGTACGCGAAGTACCTGCGCCAGAGCGGATTCCCGTACAGCCCCGAACGGATCGCGGAAGTCCTTGCCGCACACCCCGAATCCGCGCGGCTGCTGACGGACCTGTTCCACGCGCGGTTCGCACCGAACGGGCACGCCGCATCCGCCGAGGCCGAGGTGACCGACCGGCTGAACGACGCCATCGGCCGGGTCGTCGGGCTCGAAGCGGACCGCATTCTGCGCGCCCTCACCACGCTGGTGCGAAACACGCTGCGCACCAACTACTTCGTGCACGACGGCAACGCGACGGCACTGTCGGTCAAGCTGGATCCGCAGCGAATCGACGAACTCCCCCATCCCAGGCCACGATTCGAGATCTTCGTCTATTCGCCCCGGGTCGAGGGCGTGCATCTGCGGTTCGGCGCCGTGGCGCGCGGCGGCCTGCGCTGGTCGGATCGCAAGGAAGACCTGCGCACGGAGGTCCTCGGACTGGTCAAGGCGCAGGCGGTGAAGAACGCCGTCATCGTGCCGGTCGGCGCCAAGGGCGGGTTCGTCGTCAAGCAACCCCCGCGGCCCACCGGCGACGATGCGGCCGACCGCGCAGCCCACCTGGCCGAGGGCATCGCCTGCTACCGGCAGTTCATCGCCGGCCTGCTCGACGTCACCGACAATATCGACGCGGCCACGGGAGCCGTGCTCCCGGCCCGCGACGTCGTCCGCCATGACGGCGACGACACCTACCTGGTGGTGGCCGCGGACAAGGGCACAGCGACCTTCTCCGATATCGCCAATGAGGTCGCGGCGGGCTACGGCTTCTGGCTCGGCGACGCGTTCGCCTCGGGCGGATCGGTCGGCTACGACCACAAGGCGATGGGCATCACCGCCCGCGGCGCGTGGGAGAGCGTCGAACGCCACTTCCACGAAATGGGCCGCGACACGAGCACCGCCGACTTCACGGTGGCCGGGATCGGCGACATGAGCGGCGACGTCTTCGGCAACGGCATGCTGCTCAGCGAGCACATCGGACTGGTCGCCGCGTTCGACCACCGGCACATCTTCCTCGACCCGCAGCCGCGAGCAGCGGCCTCCTACGCCGAACGCCAGCGCCTGTTCCAACTGCCCCGCTCGTCCTGGGCGGACTACGATCCCACCCTCATCAGCGCCGGCGGCGGGGTGTGGCCTCGATCGGCGAAATCGGTGCCCCTCAGCCCCGAAGCCCGTGCGGCACTGGGGCTTCCGGACTCGGTCACGGCGGCCGCGCCGAACGAGGTGATCCGCGCGATCCTGCGCGCACCCGTCGACCTACTGTGGAACGGCGGCGTGGGGACCTACGTCAAGGCCGCCACCGAATCACACGCCGACGTCGGCGACAAGGCCAATGACGGCGTGCGGGTGAACGCCGCCGACGTGCGGGCCACCGTGGTCGGCGAGGGCGGTAACCTCGGATTCACCGCGCGCGGCCGCATCGAATACGCCTGCGGCGGAGGCAGAATCAATACCGACGCGCTGGACAACTCGGCCGGGGTCGACTGCTCCGACCACGAAGTGAACATCAAGATTCTGCTGGACGGCATGATGTCGGCGGGCCGGGTGGACCGGGCCGAACGCGACCGGCTGCTGGCCGACATGACCGGCGAGGTCGGCCGGATCGTCTTGCGGGACAATCATTCCCAGAACCGGGTCCTGGGCGTGAGCCGAGCCGACGCGGCCGCCCGCATCGGTGTGCACGCCCGCATGATCGCACAGCTGGAGGCCCGCCGCGGACTGGTCCGGGCCCTGGAGGCGCTCCCCGACGAGAACGAGCTCACCCGGCGCTCCGACAGCGGCCGCGGTCTGACCTCCCCGGAACTGGCGACCCTGCTGGCGCACGCCAAACTCGCGATCAAGGACGAACTGCTCGCCGGCGAACTGCCCGACGACCCCGCACTGCACGATCACCTGCTCGACTACTTCCCCGCCTCACTGCGAGAACGTTTCGGCGACAGCGTGTCCGAGCACCCGCTGCACCGCGAGATCGTGGCGACACAGCTCGCCAACGATGTGATCGACCATGGCGGAATCAGTGTCGTCTTCCGGCTGGCCGAGGACTCCGCGGCCGGCGGGCCGGACGTGGTGCGCGCCTACCTCGTCGCCACCCGCGTCTTCGGGCTGCACCACCTCTGGGACGACATCGCCGCCAGTGGACTGCCGGCGGCGGTGACCAACGGGCTCGTCCGCACCACGCAGCGGGTGCTCGACCGCGCGGTGCGCTGGCTGCTGGCCAACCGCCCGCAGCCGCTCGACATCGCGACCGAGACCGGCAGATTCGCCCCGCGGCTGGCGGCACACGCCCACTTGGTCCCGGAATGGCTGCGCGACCGTGAACTGGCGGACCTGCACGGCCGCATCGCCGACTCGATCGACGCCGGGGTACCGCGCGAGCTGGCCGTCCGCGTGCACCTGCTGCTCGACCAGTTCGGGCTGCTCGACATCATCGAGGTCGCCGACGCGGGCGGTCACGAGGTGGCCGACGTGGCCGGGCTGTACTACGCGCTGAGCCAGCATCTGGGCACAGTGCGCCTGCTGCAATCGGTTTCGCGACTGTCCACCGAGGACCGCTGGGGTTCGATGGCCCGCCTGGCCCTGCGCGATGACCTGTACGGATCCCTGCGCCTGCTGTGCCTGGCGCTCCTGGCGGACCGGCCCGACCCCGCCGAGCCGCCCGCCGACACCATCGCCCGGTGGGCGACCCGCAACGCCACCCGCATCCACCGGACCAGCTCCACCCTCACCGAAATCCTCGACAGCCCGGCCGCCGACGTCGCCGCCATGTCCGTGGCGGTGCGTCAGATCCGCGGCCTGGTCCGAACGGGATAGCCCCTCAGGAAGTCTGCGCGTCGAAGGTTCCCGCGAGCCGGTAGCGGGAACCGGGATGCAGCAGCCGCGCCGAACTGACCAGCCGATCCTCCGACCACGTACGACGTCGGATCAGCAGACACGGCTCCGACTCGGTGAGCCCGAGCAGGGCACACTCGTCGGGGGTCGGCAGCACCGCCTCCACCACATGCTCGCCACGACCGAGCGGAGCCACCGACACCAGATACGTGTTGGGTGTCGTGGTCGTGAAGTCCTGTTCCAGATAGCGCGGCGCGAACTCGGGATTCACGAAGCGATCCTCCAGCTGGATCGGCAGTCCGTCCTCGAAATGCACCAGCTTCGAATGGAATACGGGGCTGCCGTCGGCGACGCCGAGATCCTGCGCGATCACCGAATCCGCCGGGCGCTGCTCCAGCGACACCACCTCGGCCCGATGCCGGTGGCCCCGGTCCCCGATCTCGTCGGCGATATTGCGCACCTCGACCAGCGCCGAACTGACCTTCCGCTCGGCCACGAACGTGCCGACACCGGTCAGCCGGACTACGAGACCGTCGGCGCTCAGCTCCCGCAACGCGCGATTGATGGTCATGCGCGACAGTCCCAGCGCACCGACCAGCTGATTCTCCGACGGCAGCAGCTCGCCCTCCCGCCAGCGCCCCGAGACGATCTGCTCCGTGATCAGATCCTTGACGCGCTGATACGCCGGGGCTGCTCCACGGCCGCGAGCCCGATACAGCGACGCGATATCCACCTCGTCCATCGCCACATTCGTCACCTGCTCCACATCCTGCCCATCGGTGGACACCCGCCCGTTCGGGCCCAAGTGTATCGGCGCTCCCGGCGGGGGCCCGCAGCGGTCAGGTGTCTCGGATCCGAGAATCTCTCGCGCCGACGCTGTTCCAGGCGTCGAATCCGGGGTGTTATGGGCGTCACGATCAGCCCATACACAGGAGTCCCGATGACCACCAACCCCACGTCCGGCCCCCGCCCGGTCCGTGCACCGCGCGGCACCGAACTGAACTGCCTCGGCTGGCAGCAGGAGGGCGCCCTGCGCATGCTGATGAACAACCTCGACCCCGAGGTGGCCGAGCGACCCGACGATCTGGTCGTCTACGGCGGCACCGGCCGCGCCGCCCGCAGCTGGGCGGCCTACGACGCCATCGTGCGCACGCTGACGACCCTGAAAGACGATGAGACGCTGCTGGTTCAGTCCGGCAAGCCGGTCGGCGTGATGCGCACCAGCGAATGGGCGCCGCGCGTCCTGCTGGCCAACTCCAACCTCGTCGGCGACTGGGCCAACTGGGAGCAGTTCCGCAAGCTCGAGGCCGAGGGCCTCATGATGTACGGCCAGATGACCGCGGGCTCGTGGATCTACATCGGCAGCCAGGGCATCCTGCAGGGCACCTACGAGACCTTCGGCGCGGTGGCGCGCAAGCGTTTCGGCGGCACCCTCGCCGGCACCATCACCCTGACCGCCGGCGTCGGCGGCATGGGCGGCGCGCAGCCGCTCGCGGTGACCATGAACGACGGCGTGGCGCTGTGCGTCGACGTCGACGTCACCCGCATCGATCGCCGCATCGCGCACGGCTACCTCGACACCAAGGCCGAAAGCCTCGAAGCCGCACTGGAACTGGCCGTCCAGAAGCGCGACGCGCGAGAACCGCTGTCCATCGGCGTGGTCGGCAATGCTGCGGAGATCTTCCCGCGCCTGCTCGCCATGGGCGCGCCGATCGACATCGTGACCGACCAGACCTCGGCCCACGACCCGCTGTCCTACCTGCCGATCGGCGTCGACGTCGCCGACTGGCACCGCCGCGCCGCCGAGGATCCCGCCTGGTTCACCACCGAGGCCCGCAAGTCCATGGCCGCCCACGTCGAGGCCATGGTCGGCTTCCAGGACGCTGGCGCCGAGGTGTTCGACTACGGCAACTCCATCCGCGACGAGGCCCGCAAGGGCGGCTACGAGCGGGCCTTCGAATTCCCGGGATTCGTGCCCGCCTACATCCGGCCACTGTTCGAAGAGGGCCTGGGCCCGTTCCGCTGGGCCGCCCTGTCCGGCGACCCGAAGGACATCGCCGCCACCGACCAGGCCATCCTCGAGCTGTTCCCGGAGAACGAGCACCTCGAGCGCTGGATCACCATGGCCGGGGAGAAGGTCCACTTCGAGGGCCTGCCCGCCCGTATCTGCTGGCTCGGCTACGGCGAACGCCACCGGGCGGGATTGAGGTTCAACGAGATGGTCGCCTCCGGGGAGCTGTCCGCGCCGGTCGCCATCGGCCGCGACCACCTGGACTCCGGTTCGGTGGCCTCCCCCTACCGCGAGACCGAGGCCATGGCCGACGGCTCCGACGCCATCGCCGACTGGCCGCTGCTCAATGCCCTGGTCAACACCGCGTCCGGGGCATCATGGGTGTCGATCCACCACGGCGGCGGAGTCGGCATGGGCCGTTCCATCCACGCCGGACAGGTGTGCATCGCCGACGGCACCGAACTGGCCGCCCGCAAGCTCGAGCGGGTGCTGTCCAACGATCCCGCCATGGGCGTGATCCGCCACGTCGACGCCGGCTACCAGCACGCGGCCGATGTCGCCGCCACGCGCGGTGTCCGAATCCCGATGCAGGAGAACTGAACTCACATGCACAACGAATCCGGGCAGTGGACGGTCGTCGACAATATCGGCGCACTGGTGACCAATGATCCCGAGATCGGCGCGGGCCCGCTCGGCGTGATCCGGGATGCCGCGGTGGTGCTCGGCGACGGCCTGATCCAGTGGGTCGGCCCGCGGGCGCGTCTGCCCGAGGGCAGCGCCGGCGCCCGGGTGGATCTGGAAGGCCGTGCCGCCCTGCCCGGATTCGTCGACAGCCATGCGCATCTGGTGTTCGGTGGTGAGCGGTCGGAGGAATTCGCGGCTCGCATGACGGGTGCGCCCTACAGTGCGGGCGGCATCCGGACGACCATCGCCGCGACCCGGGCGGCCACCGACACAGCGCTGAGCGCCAATGTCGCCCGCCTGGTCGCCGAGGCCCTGCGGACCGGAACCACCACGATCGAAACGAAGTCGGGCTACGGACAGACCGTTGCCGACGAGTTGCGGAGCCTCGAGATCGCCGCCCGGCACACGTCGGAGACGACCCTGCTGGCGGCGCACGTCACACCGCCGGAATTCGCCGGGCGCACCGACGATTACGTGCGGCTGGTCATCGACGAGATGATTCCCGCGTGCGCCCCGCACGCCACCTGGATCGACGTCTTCTGTGAGGAGGGCGCCTTCGACGCCGACCAGTCGCGTGCCGTGCTCGAGGCCGGTATCGCGGCCGGGCTCACGCCGCGAGTGCACGGCAACCAGCTCAGCTACGGCGCCGGCGTCCAGCTGGCGGCCGAGCTGGGCGCGGCCTCGGTCGATCACGTCACCTACACCACCGGCGAGGACATCGAGGCGCTGGCGGCGAGCACCACGGTCGCCACCCTGCTGCCGGGGGCCGACTTCTCCACGCGCAACAAATATCCCGACGCGCGGGCCCTGCTCGACGCGGGCGTGACGGTCGCCCTGGCCGCCGACTGCAATCCGGGCACCTGCTACACCACGAGCATTCCGTTCTGCATCGCACTGGCCGTCCGCGAAATGCACATGAGCCCGGACGAAGCCGTGTGGGCGGCGACTGCGGGCGGCGCGGCGGCCTTGCGGCGCAACGACATCGGATGCATCCGGGTCGGCGCGCGCGCCGATCTGATCGCACTGGACGCACCCTCGCACCTGTACCTGGCATACCGGCCGGGAGTGGCGCTGGTGCGCGAGATCTGGAAGGACGGACACCGGCTGTGACCGCTGTCGATCATCCGCCCGCCCCCTGGTCCGGTCGCGACGACGGCCCGGGTCCGGCACATCTGCGCTGGCACAACGCGATATCCCCGTTCACCCCCGAAACCCCGCCCGGGGCAAGCGTTCTGGTCGGATTCCGCAGCGATGAGGGGGTCCGCCGCAACAAGGGGCGGACCGGAGCTGCCACCGGCCCGGCCGCCCTGCGGCAGGCACTGTCGTCCATGGCGCTCCCCGGCCCGGCAAGCGTCATGGACGCCGGTGACGTGGCGGTCGAGGACGGGGATCTCGAATCCGGGCAGCGGCGACTGGGCGCGGTGGTCACCGAATTGCTCGACGGCGGGCATTTCGTGACGGTGCTCGGAGGCGGGCACGAGGTGGCCTACGCCAGCTATCTCGGCATCGCCTCCGGGGCCACGGTCGCCGCCGGGGCACGCCTGGGCGTGCTCAACCTCGACGCCCATTTCGATCTGCGCGCCGACCCAACGCCCAGTTCCGGGACGCCGTTCCGGCAGATGGCCGAGGGCGAGGCAGCGGCCGGGCGGGCGCTGAACTATGCGGTGCTCGGCATCTCGCAGCCGAGCAACACCGTGGCATTGTTCGAGACCGCCGCAACTCTGGGAGTGCGCTATCGGCTCGACGAGGACTGCACCGCCGCGGATATGCCCGGGGTGCGGGGTTTCGTCGAGGAGTTCCTGGCCACCGTCGATGTCGTGTATCTGACCATTGACCTGGATGTGCTCCCCGCGCCCGTCGCGCCGGGCGTCAGCGCCCCGGCCGCGTACGGCGTGCCGCTCGAAGTGATCGAGCGGGTGTGTGACCTGGTCGCGGGCAGCGGCAAACTGGCACTGCTGGATGTGGCGGAGCTGAATCCGGATCTCGATATCGACCATCGGACCGCGCGCACCGCCGCTCGGCTGATCCACCGGATCGTGACTCGACGCGATGGCCAACTAAATTAGTTGCCATTGTGTAACTACCCGCTCTTGACACAGTTGTATAGACAGCCCTATACATGTGTGAACGCACTCACAATCCCTGTCGGGCTGCGTTATGAACAACACCAGGGAGTTCGATCCGTGAAAGACATCTCCTCGACCCTGACCCGGGGTCTCACCGCCCGCCACATCCGATTCATCGCACTCGGTTCGGCCATCGGCACCGGCCTCTTCTACGGATCGGCCGAGGCGATCAAACAGGCCGGCCCTTCGGTGCTGCTGGCCTACCTGATCGGCGGCGTCGTGATCTTCATCGTGCTGCGGGCGCTGGGCGAAATGGCGGTCCGCAACCCGGTGTCCGGTTCGTTCGGTGAGTACGCCAGCCAGCACATCGGTCCACTGGCCGGGTTCATGACCGGCTGGACCTACATCTTCGAGATGGTCATCGTGCTGCTGGCCGACACCACCGCGTTCGGGGTCTACATGGGGTTCTGGTTCCCGGATGTCCCCCGATGGATCTGGGTGCTGGCGATCGTCTTCTTCATCGGCGCGATCAACCTGCTCAACGTCAAGGTGTTCGGCGAGCTCGAATTCTGGTTCAGCCTGATCAAGGTCGTCGCGATCATCGCCATGATCGCGGGCGGAACCGCCGTGCTGATCTGGGGATTCGGCATCCATGACACCAGCACGGGCCTGTCCAACCTGCACGCCGGCGGCGGATTCTTCGCCAACGGCGTGGGCGGCTTCCTCGGGTGCTTCGCGATCGTCATGTTCGCGTTCGGCGGCTCGGAGATCATCGGCGTCACCGCGGGCGAGGCGGAGAATCCCGAGAAGACGATTCCGCGGGCCATCAACACCGTCCCCGCCCGCATCATGCTGTTCTACGTCCTGACCCTGACCGTGATCATGGCCGTCACGCCGTGGAACCAGATCGGCGACGAGGGCAGCCCGTTCGTGCAGATCTTCAAGAGCCTGGGTCTGGGGTCGGCGGCGACCGTGCTGAACGTCGTGGTGATCACGGCGGCCCTGTCGGCGATCAACAGCAATATCTTCGGCGCGGGCCGGATGATGTACGGCATGGCCCTGCGCGGGCAGGCCCCGGCCGTGATGCGGCGGGTCTCCCGCAACGGCGTGCCGTGGATGACCGTCGTGATCATGGTGTCGGCCCTGCTGGTCGGCGTGATACTCAACTACCTGATTCCGGACCGGGTCTTCGTGGTCATCGCCTCCATCGCCACCTTCGCCACCGTCTTCGTCTGGCTGATGATCCTGGTGTCCCACTTCCGCTCGCGTAGGCAGATGAGCGCAGCGGAGGCGGCCGAGCTGAAGTTCCCGGTGCCGCTGTGGCCCTACCTGCCGATCTTCGCGATCGCGGGCCTGGCGTTCGTGATCGTCCTGCTCGCCTTCGACGCCGACACCCGGGTGGCGCTCATCGTCGGCGCGGTGTGGCTGGTCCTGCTCACCGCCGCCTACCGGCTGTGGTGCCGGCCCGCAACCGAACCCGCCCCGGCGGCCCGCGCGGACCAGGCGCCCGGGACCACCCCCTCACTGACCGCAGACCGTCTCTGACCGCAGACCTCTATCAACCGCAGATTGGACAACACCACGATGAGCTCGAACACCCTCCGCCTTTCCGAAGAGCACACCTTGGCAGCAGGCGACGTCGAAGTCGGCGTCGGCGCTCTCACCCCCGAGGACGTGGTCCGGGTCGCCCGTGGCAATGCCACCGTGCGGCTGTCGGAGGACGCGCTCACCGTGATCGCGGCGAGCCGCACCCGGATCGAGGCGCTGGCGGCCGACCCGAAGCCGGTCTACGGCGTATCGACCGGTTTCGGCGCGCTCGCCACCCGGCACATTCCGCTGGAACTGCGAACTCAGTTGCAGCGCAGCCTGGTTCGCTCGCACGCGGCCGGTTCCGGGGCGGAGGTCGAGCGTGAGGTGATTCGCGCGCTGATGCTGCTGCGGCTGTCCACGCTGGCGACCGGCCGGACCGGCGTGCGTGTGGAGGTCGCCCAGGCGTATGCGGCGCTGCTGTCGGCGGGGATCACGCCGGTGGTGCACGAGTACGGCAGCCTCGGCTGTTCCGGCGACCTGGCGCCGCTGGCGCACGTCGCCCTCGCGGTGATGGGTGAGGGCATGGTCCGCGATGCGGACGGCACGCTCATGCCGGCCGCGCAGGCGCTGGCCGCGGCCGGCCTCGAGCCGGTGGTCTTCGCCGAGAAGGAGGGCCTGGCGCTGATCAACGGCACCGACGGCATGCTCGGCATGCTCGTGCTGGCCTGCCACGACCTGCGCCGGCTGCTCCGCCTGGCCGACGTGACCGCGTCGATGAGCGTCGAGGGCCTGCTCGGCACCGACAAGGTGTTCGCCGCCGACCTGCAGGCCCTGCGCCCGCAGCCGGGTCAGGCGCTCGCCGCCTCGAATATGGTTCGGCTGCTGCAGGGTTCGGGCATCGTGGCCAGCCACGCGACCCCCGACTGCACGGTGGTGCAGGACGCCTACTCGCTGCGCTGCGCCCCGCAGGTCGCCGGCGGCGCGCGCGACACCCTCGCGCACGCCGAACGGATCGCGTCGTACGAACTGTCCAGCGCCGTGGACAACCCGGTGGTCACCCTCGACGGCCGGGTGGAGTCCAACGGCAACTTCCACGGTGCGCCGGTGGCCTACGTGCTGGACTTCCTGGCCATCGTGGTCGCCGACGTGGCCAGCATCAGCGAGCGCCGCACCGACCGCTTCCTGGACCGGGCCCGCAACCACGGCCTGCCGCCGTTCCTGGCCGATGATCCCGGCGTCGACAGCGGCCACATGATCGCCCAGTACACGCAGGCCGCGATCGTCTCCGAGCTCAAGCGCCTGGCCGCGCCCGCGAGCGTGGACTCGATCCCCTCCTCGGCGATGCAGGAGGACCACGTGTCGATGGGCTGGTCGGCGGCCCGCAAGCTGCGCCGCGCCATCGACGGCCTGACCCGGGTGCTGGCCATCGAGGCCCTCACCGCGGCCCGCGCCCTGGATCTGCGGGCTCCGCTGGAACCGTCCCCCGCGACCGCCGCGGTCCGCGACCGGATTCGCGAGGTGGTCGAGGGACCGGGCGCCGACCGCTACCTGGCACCGGAGATCGAAGCGGTCGTGCAGCTGGCGGCCTCGGGCGAGTTGCTGGCCGGCGCCGAATCCGTGGTGGGCCCGCTGTCCTGAGCGCGGGAGTTAACCGCCGAGCAGGCCCTTGGCGATGTGGGTGACCTGAATTTCGTTGCTGCCCGCGTAGATCATGAGCGACTTGGCGTCGCGGGCGAGCTGCTCGACCTTGTACTCGGCCATGTAGCCGTTGCCGCCGAAGAGCTGCACGGCCTCCATGGCGACCTCGGTCGCGGCGCGCGAGGAGTACAGCTTCATGGCCGAGGCCTCGGCGAGGGAGACCTTCTCGCCCGCGGCGGTGCGCTCGATGGCGTTGAACACCATGTTCTGCACATTGATTCGGGCGATCTCCATCTCGGCCAGCTTGAGCTGGATGAGCTGGAACTGGGCGATCTCCTTGCCCCACAGCTTGCGCGACTTGGCGTAATCGACGCTGAGCCGATGGCATTCGTTGATGATGCCCAGGGCCAGCGAGGCGATGCCGATGCGCTCGGCGGCGAAAGACTCCTTGGCACTGTCCTTTCCGTCGCCCTTGGCCGGATTCTCGGTTTCGCCGAGCAGCCGGTCGGGGGTGATGCGGACATTGTCGAAGAACAGTTCGCCGGTGGGCGAGGAGTTCATGCCCATCTTCTTGAAGGCGGCGCTCTGGGTGAAGCCGGGCATGCCCTTGTCGAGCACGAAGGTGAGCACCTTGCGGTCGCGGCGGTCGGTGCCGTCCTCCTCGTCCAGCTTGGCGTAGACGACGGTGACATCCGCGTACGGGCCATTGGTGATGAAGGTCTTCCGGCCGTTGAGGATGTAGTCCTCGCCGTCGCGGCGGACGTAGGACTTCATGCCGCCGAAAGCGTCTGAGCCCGAATCGGGTTCGGTGATGGCCCAGGCGCCGACCTTCTCGAAGGTGACCAGCTCGGGTAGCCAGCGCTTCTTCTGCGCCAGGGTGCCGCGGCTGCGAATGGTACCGACGGTGAGGCCGAGGCTCACGCCCATCGAGGCCACCAGGCCCAGGCTGATGCCGGCGAGCTCACTGTTGAGGATCACGCCCATGCTGCCCGATCCGCTGAACCCGCCGCCGGACTTGCCCGGCTTGTTCTCGACGCCGCCCTCTTCCCGCGCGAAGGCCTTCTCCAGGCCCTCCCGGGCGAGCTCGTCCAGGCCGAAGGTCGCGTACAGCTTGCGGATGGTGTCGAAGGGCGGCAGCGCACCGCTTTCCAGCTGCTCGACGTTGGGTTTGATCTCCTTGTCGATGAATCCGCGCAGGGCGTCGCGGAACATCAGGTCTTCGTCGGACCACTGATACATGTAGTGAACTCCCGAGGGCTCGCCGGAACGGTTACCCCGAATATAGAACACGTTCTACTTCGGCCGTTGGCGAGATCAGCCGGGCAGCTCGGTGGGCGGGTTGGGTGTGGTGATGGCCGCGGCCCCAGCCGCACCGAGAGTGACGTCGCCGGATTCGAGGTAGCGCACGACCGCCGCATCGACGGGTTGGTTGCCGCGGCCGAACGAGCCGTGGTCGGTGCCGTCCACCCAGACCAGGGTGCCGTTCAGGGCGGCGGCCATGGCCGGGCCGCCCGCCGCGGGGGTGGCGGTGTCGCGGGTGCTCTGCAGCACCAGCGGACGGGTCGCCAGGCCGGTGCCGTCGACACGGACGCGATCGGACGAGGCGGGCCAGGCTCCGCAGAACGCACCGGAGACCTGCAGGCGGGAGAAGAAGGCGAAAATGCTCGCGCCGGAGACGAAGTCGCCGATCGCGGCCGGGACGGCGGCCGGGTCCGGGGTTCCGGTGTCCTCGTTGCAGGTGATCGCGTCGTACATCCACTGGCCGGTCGGATCCAGGGCGTTCCGCTCGGTCAGGTAGGTGAGGAATTCGGTGTGCTGCGGGTCGGCGCGGTACCGGCGCATCCCCTCGGCGAGATCCGGCCACAGGTTGCGCGAGTACACCGCGGTCGAGGCGGCGGCATAGGTCGGGCTGGTCGTGCCACTCGGATGCCGCACGGTCTGCACCAGATTCGCGATTCGACCGGAAACCTCGTCCGCAGCGGGCGTCCGACCCGGCGCGGTGAGCGCACCACCCGCACCGCCGAGCGCCGGATCGAGGCGGGCCAGCCAGCCGCCGCCCTGCGCGTCGACCTGCCGGACCCATTCGGCGGCAACGGCATTGCGGGTGGCGCCCAGGCCATAGATGGAGTCGTTGGCGGCGATCCAATCGAACAGTTCGGTGAAGCCCGCCTCCCGGGCCCGCCAGCCCTGCGCGAATTGCTCCCGCCAATCCCACTGCGGGTTCACATTGCCGTCCAGCACCAGGTGATCGACGTGCGGGGCGAACAGGGTGGCATACGCGGCGCCCAGGAAGGTGCCGTATGAGCCGCCGTAGAAATCGATCCGGTCGGCGCCCAGGGCCTGCCGCGCCGAATCCAGGTCGCGCGCCAAGGTTTCGGTGGTGATGGTGCGCGGATAGCCTGGATCCGCGCTCTCACACGCGGATCGGTCGGTCACCGGAATGACGACCATGGTGGTCGTCTTGCACTGCAGTGGGGTCGCCCACCGCAGCCCGCGTGGCTGCACCGCGATCTCATCGAACTCCCGATGCAGGTCGGGCACTGTCACGTTCCGGGGCGCCCAGAACCCGAGGGCGTCCGCGCCCGGCCCGCCCTGGCCGACGAACAGCACCCCGTGCTTGTGCGCCGGATCGCTCGCCGGAATCCGGCTGATCGTGATGTCGATGTGCCGGCCGTCCGGTGCCGCGTAATCCATCGGCACCGACAGGCTCGCGCACTCGGCATCGCCCGCCTTCGACTCGGCCGGGCAAGGCCCCCACAGCAATTCGCCGCCCGGCTCGGCGGCCGCCACCGGCGCGATCCCCGTGGCCATTACTCCGCAGGCGGCCACGGCGGCCGTCCGCAACCAGCGTGCCGAACGCACTCCACCCATCACTGCCCCTCCCCAAGGCGCGATCGAATCCGCCGCCACCCTACCGCGCAGGCTCCAGATGGCGGGCCGGTACCGCCGCACTCATGACCATCGGATCACCGACTTCCGGATGCTGCCCGAGGCAGCGCACCAGCGCCTCGGGACCGGACGTGGTCATGTGTGGTTCCGGATCGCCGACGAACTGCGGCCAGCGAAAGCAGTTGGCGCAGTATGCGTGACAGGTTTGGTCGTTGCGAGGGAAGTAGAGCACCGTGTGCCGGTACTTGTGCTGCATGCCGTCGAGATCAGGTCCTCGACCTGGCCGCCGCTCTCCGGTGCGATCAAGCGATACCGATGACCGGTTCGGCCGACTACTCCTGCGGCGCTTCGCCATCCGAGGTGGGCGGCGCGCCGTCGCCGCCTCGGATGGTCCAGAGGAGACCGTCGAGTTCGTCGGGTTTGATGAGTACATCTCGGGCCTTGGAGCCTTCCGAGGGGCCGACGACTCCTCTGGTTTCCATGAGGTCCATGAGGCGGCCGGCCTTGGCGAAGCCGACGCGGAGTTTGCGTTGCAGCATGGAGGTGGAACCGAATTGGGAGGTGACGACCAGTTCGATGGCCTGCAGCAGCAGGTCGAGGTCGTCGCCGATGTCGGGGTCGACGTCCTTCTTCTCGCCGGGCTTGGCGGCGGTGACGCCCTCCTGGTAGTCGGGTTCGGCCTGGGTCTTGGCGAAGTCGACGACGGCGGCGATCTCCTCGTCGGAGATGAATGCGCCCTGTAGACGGGTCGGTTTGCTTGCGCCCATGGGCAGGAACAGGCCGTCACCCATGCCGATGAGCTTCTCCGCGCCGGGCTGGTCCAGGATGACGCGCGAGTCGGTCAGCGACGAGGTCGCGAAGGCCAGGCGGGACGGGACGTTCGTCTTGATCAGACCGGTGACGACGTCCACCGAGGGCCGCTGGGTGGCCAGCACGAGGTGAATGCCTGCGGCACGGGCCTTCTGGGTGATGCGGACGATGGCGTCCTCGACATCACGCGGCGCGGTCATCATGAGGTCGGCGAGCTCGTCGACGATGGCCAGGATGTACGGGTAAGGGCGGTACACCCTTTCGCTGCCCAGCGGCGCGGTGATCTGGCCGGACTTCACCTTCCGGTTGAAGTCGTCGATATGGCGGACCTTGTTGGCCTGCATGTCCTGATACCGCTGCTCCATCTCCTCCACCAGCCAGGCCAGCGCCGCCGCGGCCTTCTTGGGCTGGGTGATGATGGGGGTGATCAGGTGCGGAATGCCCTCGTAGGGCGTCAGTTCCACCATCTTGGGGTCGATGAGGATCATGCGCACCTCATCGGGGGTGGCCCGGCACAGCAGCGAGACCAGCATGGAGTTGACGAAGCTGGACTTACCCGAACCGGTCGAACCGGCCACCAGCAGGTGCGGCATCTTGGCCAGATTGGCCGCCACGAACTCGCCCTCGATGTTCTTGCCAAGACCGATCACCAGCGGATGGTGGTCGTTGCGGGTGCTCGAGGCCTTCAGCACGTCAGCCAGGCGCACCAGTTCGCGGTCCGCGTTCGGCACCTCGATGCCGACGGCCGACTTGCCCGGAATCGGCGCCAGCAGACGGACATTCTCGGTCGCCACCGCGTAGGCGATATTGCGGGCCAGGGCGGTGATCTTCTCGACCTTCACGCCGGGACCCAGCTCCACCTCGTAGCGGGTGACCGTCGGGCCGCGCACGAAACCGGTGACCGCGGCGTCGATCTTGAACTGCACCAGCACCTCGGTGATGGCCTCGATCATGGATTCGTTGGCCGCACTGCGCTTCTTCGGCGGATCGCCGTCGGTGAGCAGCGACAGCGCCGGCAGCGTGTAATCGCCGTCCACCTCGCGGTCGGTGACGAACTCCAGCTGCTGCGGCTCCGGTGGCGGCGGGGTCTGGTCGACGACCTTCGCGACGGCCTTGCGCGGCTTGGGCTTCGGCTTCTCCTCCGGCGCGGCGATGTCCTTGGCGTCCTGCAGCGGCGGCTCGCCGATGATCTCGGTGGTTGCGTCGGAACCCGCGAACTCGTCGGTCGGATAGTTCTCCGACGGGGTACGGCCGCGGCGCTTGCGCACCTCGGGACGGTGCATCGGGAAGCCGTCGGCGTCATAGCTGTCGGGGTCGTAGAGGCCGTGTTCCTCGGAGTAGCTCTCGTATTCGTCGCCGCCCGCGCCGGTGCCGAAGATCTCCCGCAGCCGGGCGGGCACATCCCGCGCCTGGGTGCCGGTGAGCAGCAGCAGCCCGAAACCGATGGCCAGCATGAGCAACGGCACCGCCAGGAAGGCGCTCAGCCCCTCACCCAGCGGACCGCCCACCACGTAGCCGACGAATCCGGCTGCGTGCGCGCGACCGTGCGCGTCGGACGGCGAACCCGCCGCCAGATGCCACAGACCCAGCACCGGCAGCCCGGCCAGCAGACCACCCAGCACCAGCCGGGGCCGGATCTCCGGCTGCGGCTCGGTCCGCATCAGAATCACCGCGATGGCCACCGCCACGAATGGCAGTGCCGCCGAGGCGGATCCGGCCACCCCGCGCACGACGGCATCCACCCAGTGCCCGACCGGGCCGCCCGCCGACATCCACACGGCCGCCGCGATCACGAAGGCGAAAGCCACCAGCCCCAGCCCGATCCCATCGCGCCGATGCCCGTGCTCGATCTCCCCGGCCCGGCTGACCGCCCGCGTCGTCGCGCCCAACCCCCGCGCCATCACGGTCCAGCCGTTGGTGACGCCCCGCCGAACTACCGCGAGCGGTGCGGTATTCGATCCGCGCCGCGGTGCGGGCCGCCGCGCCGGCGCCTTCCGTCCCGCTCCCCCACGCCCCTTCGCGGGGGTGCGGGGGCTGCGCGCGCGGGCCTGTGCAGGAGCCTGCCCCCGCGTAGCCCCCGCTCGCGAACGTGACGTTCCGGTGCGGGCCTTACCTGCCATGCGTCCCAGGCTAGCCGCAACAGCACCACCGGGACCATCCGCAACACCCGGCCCACCCGAATCGGAAACTGTGGCGCTCACAACCAAAAACCCGCACCGACGGCCCGATCACCCGCCTCGAAGCGACCCGAAACCACCCGTCGCACTACGGCGGGCCGCGGCTGTTCCGGCCCATTCGCGCGCTGGAAAACCACCACGTCCTGCAGCGGGCCCGGATCAGCGGGTCGCGGGGAGCGCGGGGCCGGCGGTCCAGGTGGTGAGGGCGGTGTCGAAGTCCGGGATCTGGGTGCTGGCGGTGCGATAGCACTCGGCGGCGTCGAGGGTGCGACCCAAACGGCGCAGGGCCGTGTAGCGGACCAAGAGGTTGTGCGTGTGGGCGGCGCCACCGGCCGAGATCCGGGTGGCCTCGGCACGTTCGGCGTGCTCGGCGGCCTGGTCGTAGCGGCCGGCGGCCAGATCGGCCCGGGCGGCACGGGCGTGGATCACCGACTCGAAGCGGGTGTTGCCGAAGCGGCGGGCGGTGACCAGGGCGGCATCGAAAAGGCGGGCGCCGCGATCGGCGTCGCCCTCGCTGCTGAGAATCCAGGCGGCCTCGGTCAGGCCCCACACCACATTGCGGCGCACACCGGACTCGTTGTCGCCGACCACCGCCCGGGCCGCGGCGGCCAGGGAGTCGCGGTTGCGGCCGGCCGCCGAATAGGCCCGGGCGAGCAGCGAATACGCGACGCGGACGCACTCGGAGCTGTCGGCGCGACGGTAGTAGGTGAGGGCGGTCGCGAAATGCGTTGTGGCGCGGGCCGGGTCGCCATCGTGCAGGGCGAGCATGCCCGCGAAGCCCTGAATCGCGCCGGAGGTCCAGGGATCGATATCCGGATCGTCGTCGGCGAGCAGCCCGCGCACGTGCACGGCCGCACCGTGCGGCTCCTCCAGTTCCGCGGCCAGCGCGAAGACCAGCGCCAGCCGGACGCGGCGGGCCGCCACGATGTCACCGTCGGAAGTGATGGCCTGCACCAGCTCTTCGAGGACCTTGACCAGGTCGACGGTGGCGTCACAGGACAGCCCCGTCTCGGCGACGGTCAGCGCCAGGTCCGCAGCCAGCACCCGATGCCGGGGTGTCCCCGCGACCGCCAGCCGATAGACGGCGGCCAGGTTACGGCGCTCGATGGTGAGGAAGTCGCGGGTCGAGTCCAGATCGCCGAGGCGGGTGCCGGGGTGCCCGGTCGGTGCGAGGCGCAGCCGCAGACCCGGATGTCGCACGCGCAGCACCGTTTTCATGGTGGCCAGGTAGTAGTCGAGCAGGCGGGCGGTGACATCGAGCTCGCGCTCACGGTCGGGGCGGCCGAGCGCGAACAGGCGCATCAGGTCGTGATAGTGGTAGCGGCCCCGGCCGACCGATTCCAGCATGCCGCGATCAACCAGCTCCTCGCACAGGTCCTCGGCCACCGATTCGACGGTGTCGAGGACCGCGGCGGTGGCGGCCAGCGAGAGTTCGGGCAGATCGGCGACCGCGAGCAGCCGGAAGGCCCGCGCCGCGTCCGGCGGCAGTTGCTCGTAGCCCGCGCGGAAGGCGGCCGTCAGCGCCAGGTCCCCGGCCCGGAAGCGGTCCAGGTCATGGCGTTCGGCCGCGAGCCGGTCCGCCTCGGAGACCACCGTCCACTGCGGCCGGGCCGCCACCCGCGCGGCCACGATGCGCACCGCCATGGGCAGCAGGCCGCACAGTTCCACAATGCGGCGCACCGCGTCGGGTTCGGCCGCCACTCGCACCGCGCCGACGATGCGGGTGAACAGGGTGACGGCCTCTTCGGGTTCGAGCACCGTCAGCGCCGCGGACCGTACACCGGGCAGGGCGGTGAGCGGGCGGCGCGCCGTCACCAGCACCGCGCAGCCGGACTCCCCCGGCAGCAGCGGCGCGACTTGCGCTGCGTCGCAGGCATTGTCGAGCACGATCAGCAGGCGGCGGCCACTGCTGGCGGACCGGAACAGCGCGGCCCGCTCGGCGACGCCGACCGGAATCTCCTTCTGCGCCACGCCCAGTGCCCGCAGGAACGCGCCCAGCACGTGCTCGGGTTCGGCCGGCGTCGCGCCCGCGCCGAACAGATCCACGTACAGCTGGCCGTCCGGGTACAGGTCCCGGATCCGGTGTGCCACATGCAGAGCCAGCGCCGTCTTGCCGACCCCGCCCATGCCGGAGATGGCCACGATCGGCCGGGTCGCGCCGAGCACGGCGCACAGATCGCGCACCAGGTCGTGACGTCCGGTGAAATCGGCGGTGTCGGGCGGCAATTGGGCCGGCCGGGGCGCAATGACGGTGATCGGCGCGGTCTCCGATGCCACGGTGGGCAGCTCGTCGGCCAGGATCTGGCGGTGCAGCTCCGCCAGCGCCGGTCCCGGCTCGATGCCCTGCTCGGCCACCAGCAGCCTGCGAATGCGCTGATATTCCTCGAGCGCCTCGGTGCGGCGGCCCGCCCGGTAGAGGGCCGTCATCATGAGCCCGCGCAGCCGCTCACTGTGCGGATCACCGGTGATGAGCGCGGCCAATTCGGCCATGGCGTGCGAGAAGTCGCCGCGCTGCACGGCGAGCTCGAGGAGGTCTTCGGTGAGGACGCGATGCAGCCGCCGCAGCCGTGCGCGTTCGGCCGCGGCCCACGGCCCGGGCACGCCGGTCAGCGGATCACCGCGCCAGGCGCCCAGCGCGTCACGCAGCGCGGCGGTGGCGGTCTCCAGGCAGCCGGCGGCCCGCGCCTCGGCCGCCTCGCCGCGCAGCCGGTCGATCCGGTCGACATCCAGGTGCAACGGCCCGTCCAGGCGATACCCGCGCGCTTCCGACGACAGCAGCACCGTCTGCTGCGCGGCCAGATGCTTGCGCAGCGCCCATGCGTAATTCCGGAGCGCGCCCACCGCCGAGCTCGGCCGTTCGGCACCCCAGATGCCGTCCACCAGTTCCTCGACCGACACCGTGCGCCCGTGCGCACACGCCAGGATGGCCAGCGCCGCCTGCTGTTTGGGTGGCATGGGCGGAATCGGCACGCCATCGGCCGTCAACTCGACCGGTCCGAGAACCGCCAGTTGCCAAGACATTGCCTACCACCTCATCACACACGGGCCGCTGCCGAGGAAGCAAGCTACCGCTCGACGCGTGATCGTTTCATGACCGGTGTGCGCGCTGCCACTCCCGCCGGAGCATGCTCCCGCGGCCGGGTATGTCAGACGCTGCGGTCGAGGGCGTGCACCAGTGCCACGTCGTCCGGGGCGCCGGTGGCCTCGAGCCGAACGGCATTGCGGCCGAAGGCATGCAGCAGCAGCTCCGACGGCGGTCCGGCCAGCACCACGGTGCGGTCACCGGCCTGGCGGGCGACGGTGCGGCGGCCGTCGGGCGTGGAGAGCGCGACAGTAACCGGCGATTTGCGATATGCCATGCGCGCCAAGCCCGTCAGCACCTTCCAGAGCTGGTTCTCATCGGCGGCGGACAGGGTGCGCGGCTCCCAGCCGGGCGCGGCGCGGCGGACGTCCTCATGGTGGACGAACATCTCGGTGGTGTTCATCAGCGAGTCGACCGGGCGCAGCAGGAACGGCGGGCCGCTGCGCACCTCGTCGAGCAGGTCGGCGAACGGGCGCCGAGTGACCTTGCGCTGCACGCGGTCCAGATAGGAGGCGAAGGGCTTCAGCAGGATGCCGGGTGCGGCGTCGGGGCGGCGTTCCCGGACGACCAAGTGGGCGGCCAGGTCTCGGGCCGTCCAGTCGCCGCACAGCGTGGGCGCGTCCGGGCCGGCTTCGGCCATCGCCTGAACCAGGGCCTGGCGCTCCCGTTGAGCCAAAGTCATGAGGGGAACCTTAGTCGGGGATGTCCGAAGGTGCACGCGGCGTTAAGCGAACCACCCGGTCCTCCATAAGGGCGGGAGTTGATCGTGATCACCGCGTCCGGTTGTGCCAGTGCGGTCGGCCGCGACGCCCCGCTCGACGACGCCGCACAAAACACAGATCCGGGTTGGCGTCAACCTTTCCGTATCGGTAGCTTGATCCCTCGGTCCATAGGGTCGTGGATCCGAAAGCAAAAGAAGGGCAACACTTTGAAGAAGATTGTCAGCGGCGCAGCCGTGATGGTCGCGGCCGCCGGCTCCCTGCTGGCCGCAACCGCGGCTCCGGCCAATGCCTACCAGGACTATTACTACGGCGCCATCGCGCTGTCGCCGTCCACCGGTCATATCGGCTACTCCTACGACTATTCCGACAGCCCCTCGGCGCAGAACGCCGCCATGAGCTCGTGCCCCCAGGCCGACTGCCACATCGTGGCGCGCTTCGCCAACGGCTGTGGCGCGATCGCCTACTCGTCGCGCGACGGCTACTACACCTTCGGCGCGGCCTCCTCGCGCAGCGCGGCCAAGGGCCAGGCGCTGGGCCGGAACTCCGGCGACGCCACCATCATTCACTGGAACTGCACCACCGGCTACGAGCTTTAATCCGACGGCGCCATTCCAAAACAACGGGGAGAATTTCGTTGAAGCACAACATCCTTCGCGCGACCGCCGCGCTGCTGCTGACCACCTCGGCCTTCGGCCTGGTGGCCTGCAGCAAGTCCGATGACAGCACCAAGGCCGCGTCCACCACCACCGCGGCCGCCCCGGCCGGCAAGTTCGACGGCAGCACCGAGGGCGACGGCAAGATCACCGGCGCGGCCCCCGCCCCCACCACGGTCGCGGATCTGCCCAAGCCGAGCGTGCAGGACCTGAACGACAAGGTCACCAAGGCGTTCGACCCGTCCATCGACTCCAAGACCAAGACCGACTGGATCGAGGACGCCGCCCTGGACCCGCAGCTGGCCCAGAAGCTGGTCGACGCCGCCAAGGCCAACAACGTCACCATCAAGATCACCAATGTCGGCGACCCGGCGAACGGCAAGCTCAAGGCCGACGCCGACGTCACCATCGACGGCAAGCCGGTCCAGAACGCCACGGTCTCCTTCGTCGCCGACGGCAGCGACTGGAAGATCGACCACAACTACGCCTGCAGTATCGTCAAGGCCGCGAAGCTCGATTCGGCCGCCTGCCAGGACAAGTAGAAACTCTTGTAGTTCCCGCCCCAGGCGGAGTGTTGTTTCCGCCCCAGGCGGAATGCCACCTCCGGCGGAGGAACCCCTGGCGGTAGACTCGCCCAGTTTTTCCCGCCCCCGACAGCCGGACTGTCGGGGGCGGAGCTGTCTTCGCCGTGGATTCGGCTGTGCGACAAGCGAAACCGCCCGAGCAGCGGAATGCGCTCGGGCGGTTCGGTTTTCGGTTGTGCGCCGGGTCAGACGCCGATGACCGTGGGGACGATCATGGGGCGGCGGCGGTAGGTCTCGGCCACCCAGCGGCCCACCACGCGGCGGACGGACTGAGCGATGCGGTGGGTGTCGGTGACACCCTCGACCGCCAGGCGGTGCAGTTCGTTCTCGACGAGTTCCTGGGCGCCGGACAGCGCCTCGGGGTCGTCGGAGAAGCCGCGGCCGCTGACCTCCGGTGTGCTGATGGCCTTTCCGGTGGCCGAGTCGACGGCGACATTGATGGAGATGAAACCGCCCTCGCCCAGGACCAGGCGGTCGGACAGGGTGGACTCGCCGACGTCGCCGACCGAGAGGCCGTCCACGTAGACCTGGCCGACCGGGACACGGCCGGAGATGGAGGCGATGCCGTCCACCAGATCGACCACCACGCCGTTCTCGGCCAGGATGACCCGCTCCTCGGGCACGCCGGTGGCCACCGCGAGCGCGCCGTTGGCGCGCATGTGCCGCCACTCGCCGTGCACGGGCATGGCGTTGGTGGGGCGGACCGCGTTGTAGAGGTAGAGCAGCTCACCCGCCGAAGCATGGCCGGAGACATGGACTTTCGCGTTCTGCTGGGTGACGACCGTGGCGCCCAGGCGGGCCAGGCCGTTCACAACCGCGAAGACCGCGTTCTCGTTGCCGGGGATCAGCGAAGAGGCCAGCACCACCAGATCGTCCGGGCGGATATTGATCTGGCGGTGATCGCCGCGCGCCATGCGCGACAGCGCCGACAGCGGTTCACCCTGCGAACCGGTGGAGATCAGCACCAGCTTGTGCACCGGCAGGTTGGCGGCCTGATCCAGATCGACCACCAGGCCGTCCGGGATGTCCAGATAGCCGAGGTCCTGCGCGATCTGCATATTGCGGACCATGGACCGGCCCACGAAGCAGACCCGGCGGTCGTAGCGCTGCGCCACGTCCACCACCTGCTGGATGCGGTGCACGTGAGAAGCGAAGGAGGCCACGATGACCCGGCCCTTGGCCTTGCCGATCACGTTGTCGAGCACCGGGCCGATCTCGCGCTCGGGCGTGACGAAGCCCGGCACCTCGGCATTGGTGGAGTCGACCAGGAACAGGTCCACGCCCTCGTCGCCGAGGCGGGAGAACCCGGCCAGGTCGGTGAGGCGGCCGTCGAGCGGCAGCTGATCCAGCTTGATGTCACCGGTGTGCAGCGCGATGCCCGCGGGCGTACGGACGGCCACCGCGATGGCGTCCGGGATCGAGTGGTTGACCGCGAAGTACTCGCAGTCGAACGCGCCGTGCTGGGTGCGCTCGCCCTCGGTGACCTCGATGAGGTTGGGCTGCAACCGATGTTCGCGGCACTTGGCCGCCACCAGGGCAAGGGTGAACTTCGCGCCGATGACCGGAATGTCGCGCCGCAGGCGCAGCAGGAACGGCACCGCGCCGATGTGATCCTCGTGCCCATGGGTGAGGATGACCGCGACGATATCGTCCATGCGGTTCTCGATCGGACCGAAGTCGGGCAGGATCAGGTCGACGCCGGGCTGCTGATCCTCAGGGAACAGCACACCGCAGTCGACGATCAGCAGCTTGCCGTCGTACTCGAAAACGGTCATGTTGCGGCCGATTTCGCCGATACCGCCGAGCGCGAACACCCGCAGGCCGCCCTTGGGCGCCTTGGGCGGGGTGCCCATCGCGTGCGGATCGCGCGGGGCCGGGGCCGGCTCGCGATCGCGGCCGCCCTGCCGGGACCGGCTGCCGGCGCGGCGGCTGCGGTCGCCGCCGCGGCCGCCACGGCCGCCACGCTCCCGAACCGGTTCGGCCGCAGCTGATTCCGTGCGCGGGGCGGCGGCTTTCACCGATTCCTGCGGCACGGCAGCGGTGCTCTTCTGCGCGGCGGGTTCGGCCTGGGCCGGAGTCGGCGCGGGCTGCACGGGAGTCTCCGGAGCCGGGGCGGGCGCACCGGCCGCGCGGCTGGCGGTACGGCGGGGGCGACGAGCGGGGCCGGTCATGCGAGCACCCCGGCCGCGCGCAGGTCCACCGCGAGTTCGTCGAGTTGATCCTGGGTCGGCATGAGTTGCGGCAGCCGTGGTTCCCCGGTCTCGACGCCGAGCAGGCGCAGCGAACCCTTGGTCATGGCGACGCCGCCGAGGCGGGCCATGGCCCGGTTCAGCGGGGCCATGCTCACATTGAGCTCCCGTGCCCGCCGCACATCGCCGGCGCGGTAGGCGTCGACCATGGCGCGCAGGCGGTCCGGCACGAGATGGCCGATGACACTGATGAATCCGGTCGCGCCGACCGACAGCCACGGCAGGTTGAGCACATCGTCGCCGGAGTAGAAGGAGAGCCCGGTCTCCGCGATCAGCTCGGCGCCGGCGCCCAGGTCGCCCTTGGCATCCTTGACCGCGACGATGCGCGGGTGCTCGGCGAGCCGGCGAATGGTGTCGGTGGCAATGGGAACCACCGAGCGCGGCGGAATGTCGTAGAGGGTGACCGGCAGGTCGGTCGCGTCCGCGACGGCGGTGAAGTGAGCGAACAGACCGTCCTGACTGGGACGCGAGTAGTACGGGGTGACGACCAGCAGGCCGTGCGCGCCCGCCCGCTGCGCGTTGCGGGCCAGTTCGATGCTGTGCGCGGTGTCGTAGGTGCCGGCGCCCGCGATGACGGTGGCGCGGTCGCCCACGGCGTCCACGACGGCGCGCAGCAGATCGAACTTCTCGGACTCGGTGGTGGTCGGCGATTCCCCGGTGGTGCCGGAGACGGCGAGCAGATCGACGCCACCGTCGATCAGGCGGGCGGCCAGCGCGACACCGGCATCGACGTCGAGCTTGCCTTCGACCGTAAAGGGGGTCACCATCGCGACACCTACTGTGCCGGACGCGTGCAGCTCGGTTCGCGTCGATTCACCGTTCGTCATAGTCAGAAGGCTACAGCCTTGCCGGAACGGGTTTTGCATCGTTATACCCGAACCGTGCCCGGCGCGATGGTGATTCGCATCAAGCGCCCACTTCTGGCGTCAGAAGTTTCCTTGAATGACATCAGCAACGACGTCACACTGGTGTCATGGATCTCAACAAATACACCGCCCAGCTGCGCGAGAACCTCATCGCCGCCGCAGCACTCGGCGATGAGAAAACCCAGGCTACGGCCGCCGCCCTGGCCGCCGCCACCGAGAACTCCGCCCGGCTGGTGTTGCTGGCCGCTCTTTCGGAACTGGCCGCCGAGGTGAGCGCGACCCTCCCCGACCGCACGGTGCACGTGTCGGTCGACGGGACCGACGCCCACATCGACGTGCGCAAGACCGCGGGCGAAGAGGAACACCCCACCTTCGACGAGGTCACCGGCGACATCAGCCGGGTGACGCTGCGACTGGTGGAGCAGATCAAGGCCCGCGCCGAGGAGGCGGCCGCGCAGAGCGGGCAGTCGCTGAACTCGTGGCTGTCGACCACCGTTCAGTCCGCGCTGCGCGACCAGATGAAGCGGGGTGGCCCGGGCCGCTGCGACGCTCCCTGACCGCTCAATCGGTGATGGTCGTGACCTTGCCGTCGGTGTCGATTTCGGTGCGGCGGTCCTCGTCGGGGGCCGTCGCCAGCACGGTGGCGAGTACGTGCCGCCCCAGCGGCAGCACCCGGACCGTGATGCGGCCGGCATTGATGGCGTCGAGTTCCCTTGTGGCGGCATCGATCACGCGCTTGCGGACCCATTCGGGGACGCCCGTGAAACCGCCGTCGTCGAGGAGCACGACCTCCACGCCACGCGCCCGCGCGCCCCGGGCCGCGCCGCTGAGCTCGTCGGTGACCAGCTGCGGTGCGCGCAGGCCGTCGCGGAGTTCGGCTTCCAGCAGCCGGCACTCCTCACGTTCGGCGGCGGTCAGCTCCGCGCCGTCGGCGATGCGTTCCAGGATCGGCCGGGCCACCCGGTCCAGGCGGGCGAGCTGACGGGTGCGCTCGCTGTCTGCGGCCGCCATGGTGGCCTCGGCCGCGGCACGCATCATGGCGTCCTCGCGCAGGATTCGCAGCGACCGCTGCATGGGTCGCATGATCGCGGCGAACACCGAGATGGCGGTGACGGTGCCGACCGGTACCACCGAGCCGACCAGGGTGCCGGGTTGCAGATGCGAGCCCAGACCGAGGACCACCAGCACCGTCGCGACGGCGATGACGCCGACCCACGCGGTGCGAATCCGCCCGCGCAGCACCAGGACCGCGAGTACATAGGACGAGGCGAAGGCCGACCACACCGACTCGTTCGGCAGATCGTGGGTGGGGGTCATGACCGTCAGGGCGGTGGCAACCGGCGGTGCGGCGGCCGCGTACAACGCCACCGGAATCGGCAGCGGGTCCACCGGAATCGCGGTGACCAGCGCGGCCGCGCTGAGCATGAGCACCAGGCTGGCGAAGGCGGCCCACGGCGGTGACTGGCCGAAATTGCCCAGCATGTACAGCGCGATGACGGCCTCGAGAATGAGCAGGAACAGCCAGGCGGCGCTGCCGCGCAGCCCGAGCAGGTCGCGCAGCCCGAATCGAGGTTCCAGGTCGATAGGGGAACTGTCAGCGGGAGCCATCGCCACCCCACACCAGTGTCACGATGGTGCCCTCGCCCGGTTGGGATTCCACGAACGCCGAGCCGCCGGCCAGCTGGCGCATGCGACCCAGGATGCTCATGGAGATGCCGAGGCGGTCGGCGGAGACGGCGGCCAGGTCGAAACCCGCGCCGTCATCGCTGAAGGCGATGCGAATACTGCCCGCGCTGACCGTGGCGGTGACGGTGCGGCGCACCTCCCGGCCCGGAACGGAGGCGTGGCGCAGACTGTTTCGCACCGCCTCGATGAGCGCGGCGGCGATCGTGCTGGCCGAGTGCACGGGCATGCGCAGGTCGTCGTAGCCGGGCCAGGTGCGGGTGGTGAAGCGGATGCTCGGATTGATCTCCTGCACCGCGGCCCGCAGGAACAGCACCGCGGAGCGGGCGTCGAGCAGGTCTGGATCGCGCTGCGCGCCGCGGGATTCGTCGAACTGCTCCAGGGTGCGTTCGGCCTGGCGTTGCAGCACATCGGATTTGGTGCCCGTCCGGGACGCCTCGAGCAGGGTGGAGAGCACGGCGTCGTGGATGAGGGCGGCGAAGCGGCCGCGCTCCCGGTCGCGGGACTGAGCGGCGGCCTGGGCGGCGGCACGGCGGCTGGCGATGGCGGATTCGCGGTCGACCCGGGCCGCGGCGCCGGTGGCGGCGGTGCCGCACCAGACGAACAGGGCCGCCAAACCCGCTGAGCGCAGGAAGTTCTCGGTCACATGCTCCGGGGTGACCCTGCTGAGCGTGTACACGGTGGCCAGCGCCGCCGAGGTCGCGGCGGCCAGCAGATAGATCACGGTCACGCGGCTGGACCAGGCCAGCACCGCCGCCGTTACCGCCAGCGCGGTCACCCGGTACGGCCAGACCGTGGTGGCGTCCACAGTGTGAATTTTCAGCCCGAACGGGATGGAGGCCAGGGCGCCCAGGAAACTCAATGCCGCGCAGCCGCAGACGAAGCGGACGGCCCGCGGACCCGACACCGCCGACACCACGGCGATGATCGGATACCAGCCGAAGGCCAGCACCACCGCGGTCACCGTCCACCAGGCCGGCGCGTAGCGGCCCTGTTCGGCCACCTCCGGCAGCTCGACACCCCCGACGATGATGCCGGCGATACCGATGGAGATGCCCAACCGCCGCATGATGCGGTCGTAGGCGGCGATGGCCGAGTCCTCCCGCATGCTGAGGCGGCCGCGCAGGCGCTGGGTGTATGCCGCGAGGGACGGCATCGGCCGGGGTGCGGCCGGGGATTCCAGGGCGCCCGAGGCGGTCATGCGCGCGGATTCCGCTCGGGAACGGGCAGCCACCCGTCCTCGACGGCCCGCTTGTACAGATCGGTCTTGGTGGGGGCCGGGCGGCCGGCGTCGGCGTACTTCTGCCGGATGCGGCCCAGGTAGTCGTTGACGGTCTGCTCGGACAGGCCGGTCATGCGCGCGACCCGCGAGGCCTTCTCCCCCGACGCGTACAGCTGCAGCACCTGCTGCTGGCGCGGGCTCAGCCCGACATCGGACAGCTGCGGGTCGCCGTCGATGGCGGCGGCCCAGTCGGTGGTCACCACCTGCTCGCCGTGCGCGGCCCGGCGCACGGCCGCGACCACCGTCGGCATGTCCTCGGACTTGCGCACCACACCCAGCACGCCCGCCCGCGCGGCCGACCGGACCAGGAACGGGTTGTCCGCTCCGGTGAACACCAGCACCTCGATCCCCCGCGCCCGCAGCGCTCGCACATTGTCATCGGGCGAGGACCCGTCCGCGAGCCGCAGATCCAGCACCACCAAATCCAATTGCGGCCCCGCCGACAGCAATTCCGCCACGGTCCCCGCCGTGATCACCAACTCCAGATCGGCTTCGGGGGCCAGCATGGCCGACAACCCGATCGCCACCGACTCATGGTCCTCGACCAGCCCGATGCGGCGTATCCCCGACTCTTGCGCCTCCACGGCGGCCGTCACCTCTTCCCTCACTCCCATGTGACGTTCCCTGAGAACGCCCCCACGAGTATGACCGGCGCGGCACCAAATGTGTCAGCCACCAGAAATCGGGGGCTCACCCCATCAGTTGTGCGGCGATGGTGGCCCCCAATTCCCAGCAGCGCTCGATCTCCGCCTTCTCCGGCTTCGCCAGCACGATCACCGGTGCGGCCGCTTTCTCCCAGCCGAGTCCGGTCGTCGCGCTCTCGACACTCCGCTCGGCTCCCTCGGTCCCTTGATTCCCGTGGATGTACAGCCCGTAGGGCCGGCCCCTGGTCGAATCCAGGCACGGGTAATAGAAGGTGTCGAATGCGTGCTTGAGCGCTCCGCTCATGTAGCCGAGATTCGCGGGCGTCCCCAGCAGATACCCGTCCGCCGCGAGCACATCGCTCGCCGTCACGCCCAGGGCGGCCCGCCGCACGACGTCGACCCCTTCGATCTCGGGATCCGTGGCGCCCGCCACCACCGCCTCGAACATCTCCTGCATGAACGGTGACGGCGTGTGATGAATGATCAACAGAGTCGGCACGTCCCGAGCCTAACCCTCCGCCGCCGCCCGGCCCGGTTCCTCGGCCGTGCGGGGTGCCCCGATCCGCGCTTCGGTCGATGCCGCGAGAGTTTGTAGTTCACACAGTGGTGAACGTGCTGCAACATCGGTCTGAACGCTTAAGCCGTTGCGGCCGAACCGGTGTCGGACTCAATGTTTCCGGGCCTCGGCAATTGGCCGTGGTTGCGGCCGTGACCGGCGGCGATCGCGGACGCAACCCTCCACCCCCAGAGTCCGCTGCGACTTCATCGAGGTTTGCGGTACGATTCCCACATCACCGAAACATGTTCCAGCGAAACGTATCTCGCGGGTGAACATATCGGGAGAAGTGCACGCTGATCATTGACTCGAAGCGGGAGTGCTGCTGGCGGCCCGAAAACGGCATCGATGTATTCGATTGCTCGGCAAGCGGATACGCGCCACCAGCATTCCAGCAGCAATACCGACCGTTCTCGATCCTGTGTGATCGTTGCACCGGGGGTCGTGGAACTGGTCGCATTCCATCCGTCCATGGGAGCTACACCTTGGTAACTAACGTGTTCGAGGCCGCATGAGGCTGTATTCGCCCGAGTTCACCGCCGACCCCCGCACCGCGTACGACCGGATGCGGCGCGAGCACGGCCACCTCGTCCCGGTCAAAGTGGCGACGGGAGTTTCGGCGACGCTGGTGATCGGATACCGTGCGGCACTGCGCATTTTGAGTGATCCGGACCGTTTTCCCGCCGATCCGAGAGCCTGGGAGTCGAGTCTCCCCGAGAACTGTCCCGTCCTGCCGATCATGGAGTGGGGGACGATCGGTTCCGGGGCGGAGGACGAACACCGCACGCGCTATCGGCTCGCCTACCTCGAGGCGCTGCGCGCCGTCGATCTGTTCACATTGCGGCACGAGGTCGAGGCGGCCGCGGTGCCGTTGATCAACGAATTCTGCGGTGCGGGAAAGGCCGACCTGCTCGACCAGTTCGCGGTGCCGCTGACCGTGCGGGTGGTCAACAATCTGCTCGGCCTGTCCCGGGAGGTCGGCGAGCGGGTGTTCACCGCGATGTCCGTCCTGCGCGATGCCCCCGACGAGGAAACCTCGGACCGCTACAACCAGCGTCTGACCGGAGACCTGCTGGAGGCGGTCTCCGCCAAGCGGCGCGAACCCGGCACGGACGTGATCTCGCGGCTCATCTCGCACCCGGCCGGGCTCGACGACGCCGAGATCGTGGCGCAGCTCGCGGTCCTCTATGCCCGCGGCAGCGAACCCACCTGGAATCTGATCGTCAACACGGTGCTGTTGATGCTGACGGACAGCCAGTTCCACGATGATCTGCTCGCCGGTGCGTTGCCCGTGCGGGACGCGATCGACGAGGTGTTGTTCGTCAATCCCCCGCTGGCCAACTCCTGCGCCCGCTATCCCCGGCAACCGCAGCTGGTCGAGAATGTGTGGCTGCCGGCCGACCAACCGGTCATCATCAGCTCGACCGGATGCAATTCCGATCCGGCGGTGGCGGGCGACCGGGTCGGCAACCGCTCGCATCTGGCGTGGGGCGCTGGATCACGGTCGTGCCCGGCCCAATCCGTGACGCTGGTCATCGTGCAGGAGGCTCTGGACCAACTGCTGGACGCGCTACCCGAGATCGAATTGGCCATGCCCGCAGACCAACTCGAATGGCGGCCGAGCGCGTTCCATCGCGCGCCCGCCGCGGTTCCGGTGATCTTCCCGCCCGCCCTGCCGCTGGCCGTCCCGACCCTGTGAGTACTCCTATCGCCACAGGCGACTGCGGCGGTAAAGGGGTTGGAACGCCACACGATTCAGGATGCCGACCGGGGCGGGCATGGCGGCCAGGAACGCACGGCGCTCCTCAGGGGTGACGTCGTCGAGGATCCACGGGATGTAGACGGCCGCGCCGGAGGGGCCCTGACGCCGGGCCATCGCGGAGCGGAAGGCCGCCCAGTCCGCGGCCGTCAGTTCCTGCTGGATGAGTGGCAGGGCGGCAATCTCCTCGTGCCGCATGTGATTACCGAGGACTTCGGCCAGCTCCAGGACGCGCGCACCGAGATCCGGGGCTCGGTGTGCGATGGCCGAGTCCACGCTCGCCAGCAGCGGATCCAAGTGCGCGTGCTCGGCCTCCATATCGGCGATGAGCGCGAGCTCGACGGGACGGCCGGCCACCGCGCGGTGCAGTGCGGGCCACAGCACCACGTCCTCGACCGAATGGTGCACGTCCAGTTGGCGTTTGAAGTTCGCCCAGCCCGCTCGCACGCCCGGGGCGTCCATCCGACCGGCGTCGGCGGCCTCGCGCAAACGCCCCAGATCGCGGCGAAAAGCATTGTGGGTGGCATACATCGGCGTGAAGTCGATAAGTTCGGAACTCGACGGGGAGTCGACGGACATCGGTGGATCCCTTCAGTTCTGGAATGCGGAGGCGTTCTCGTCGGCCCACTGCGCGAAGGTGAGCGCAGACCGGCCCAGCAATTCCGCGACGATGCCGGTGGTGGGGCCGGGGGTGCAGGCGTAGTCGGCGAGCGAGCCGAGCAGCCGGGCCGGAACCTCCTCGGGCAGGCCCTGGGTCAGCAGCGCGGCCCGCACCTGATCCGGCGCGACTTCGGCGAATGACAGGTCGACGCCGAGGGCCTTGCCCAGGATGCGCACCTTGTCGCGTTGGTCGAGTGACTCCGGGCCGGTGAGGACGTAAGCGCGTCCGCCGTGGCCCGATTCGGTGAGCGCGCGAACCGCGACGGCGGCGATATCGCGCTGGTGGATCGGTGAGGTGGCCGCCTCGGCGTACGCGCCGCGGACGGTTCCGGTGGCGCGGATCTGCGGGGCCCAGGCCAGCGCGTTGGCGTCGAAGTCCGCGCAGCGCAAGGCCGTCCAGTCCAGGCCGGAGTCCCGCGCGGCCTGTTCCGCGGCCCGGAAGCCGTCGGCGAAGCGGGCTTCTCCCGCCGGGTACTGCACCGTCAGCGCCGAGATGACCACCGCGCGGCGCACGCCCGCCGCGGCGGCCGCGGCCAGTAGGTCAGCGGCCGCCGCCCCGACCGCGCGCGGGCTGATCAGCACCGCTTCCGCGCCGTCCCACACCGGACCCAGCGAGCGCGGGTCCGAGGGATTCCCGCCGACCACGCGCACATCCGGGGGCAGCGCCGCCCGCTGCGGATTCCGGCTGACGGCGGTCACCTGCTGCCCGGATTCCAGTAGAAGCTGGATGGTTTCGCGGCCGACGACTCCTGTCGCACCGGTGATGACGATCATCGTGAGCTCCTTTTTTGTACGATTGTCATATAATTCGAATAGTAGATGCTACGAATTTCATACTACAAGGTGAGCTGGGTCACTCATGCATAGGCACTTCCACAGATGAGGCCCATCCGGGGCCAAGTACGGGTGACGTAAAGTACGAATCTCATACGAGCCGATGGGAGGCGTGGTGGGTGCTGCAGCGGATCGCGAGGAAGCCCGGCTGCGGCGGCGCGCCGCGGGCGACATCAAGGGCGCGATGCGCGGGCTGCGCAGCAACCTGGCCATGCTCAACCGTCAAGTCGGGGTGCGCCTGGAACTGCGCGACGTCGACGTCGACTGCCTCGACGTGATCAACAGCCAGGGCCCCATCAGCCCCACCGCACTGGCCCGCGCCGCGGGACTGCACCCCGCCACCCTCACCGGCATCCTCGACCGGCTGGAGCGCGGCGGCTGGATCGTCCGCGAACGCGCCGCCGCCGACCGGCGCTCGGTCGTGGTCCGCACCCTCCCCGACCGCCTCGGCGAGCTCTACCAACTACTGTCGGGCATGAACAGCTCACTGGACGAGATCTGCGCCGACTACACGACCGAACAACTCCAGCTCATCGCGGGATTCCTCCGCCGCAGCGCCATCGCAGGCCACGACTCCGGCCGCGAACTCCAGTAACCGCCACCACCTTCACCCATAGCGGAATCCCAACGGCGGCAACGACACCCGGCCGCCTCCCGCGGCAGGCGAGGGCGGTACCCAGGGCGGTCCTGCCTGCGCCCGGGAGGCCGCTCACCAGGACCAGCCGTCCGTCCACGGAAGGCTCAGCCTCTGAAAAGTCTTCGCCACCAAGGCCGTTCGATGCGAGCGTCCGAGGACGGGATTGCGGTGCGGGGTGGGCGGGCGGATTTGCGTTCGGCGCGCCAGGCTTCGACGACCTCGTCGACCTTCAGGGGGCCGATCGGGACGTGGGGGCCGGTTGGCATGCGAAGGTACTGGACTATGCGGTCGTTGAGGGAGGCCACCGTAGCGCGAACATCCCTCTCGGAGAACATGTCCCGGACGGTTTCCTGGATGCGCTCGCGTTCCCGGCGCAGGACGATCGATTCCGGGAGGAGGGCGTCGCCGCCCAGCCCCTCACGCTTCAGATAGTTGCGCAGCCACCAGTCTTCGTCGGCGGCGCCGGACGGGATGGGTTGGCCCGCACCCTTCAGGTTGTCGAATTCGCCACGCTCCGTTGCCTCGCGGACCTGTTTGTCGATCCACGATTCGAAGGAGAGCCCGGGCGGTTTGCGCTCGGTCATGTCCCGATCCTACCGATCGCCACGAAGCAGCCGAGTGCGCGAGATCCCTTCCGGCGCCGGGTCAGTTGTCGCCGCGGTAGGGGTCGAACACGGTGGTGACCAAGCGGTGGGCGGTGGCGACGGCGTGGTCGGCGCCGCCCTCGGCCAGGCCGAGCAGCGGGTCCAGGCCGGGGACGTGGGGGGCGAGGGCCAGGTGGGGCAGCATGAGGAGCAGCAGCGAGAGCAGGGCCTGGGTGTCGGCGCCGGGGCGGAGGGCGCCCTGCGCGGTCGCCACATCGAAGAGGGGTTGCAGCACGGCCACGTAATGGCGGTTGACGGATTCCCGGACGGCGGTGCGGGCCACGGGGTCGGGTTCGAGGTTGGCGGCGGCGGTCATCGCACGCTCGAGCGGGTGGTCGTAGAAGTAGCGGATCCAGGCTTCGAGGAGGACGTCGAGGGAACCGAAGAAGTCACTCCCCCAGTCCAGTTTTCTCGCGGTCGCCTCCATGGCCGAGCGGATCCGTTCGCTGGACAGTTCCGCCAGGTAGACGTACATGTCGGCCTTGTCGGCGAAGTACTGGAACAGGCTGCCCTTGGAGACGCCGGCCTCGCGGCAGATGGTGTTGAGGCTGCCGCCGCTGAACCCGCGGGCCGCGAATTCGGCCTCGGCGGCGGCCACCACGGCGGCCCGGCGCGGCGCGGGGAGCCGGTCCCATGTTCCTGTCGGCATCACCGATCTCCTCTGCCCGCGGGCTATTGACTGTGCGACGGATTACATCCTACAGTGACCAGCGGTCATATGACCGCTGGTCATAAAGGAGTCCGAGTCATGTCCAACAATTCCAACCAACCGAGGGTCTGCGTCATCGGCGCGGGCTCCGCCGGTATCACCGCGGTGAAGGTGCTGGCCGAACGCGGCATCGACGTGCACTGCTACGAGCTGTCCGACCGGGTCGGCGGCAACTGGGTGTGGGGTAACAGCAACGGAGTATCGGCCGCGTACCGGTCGCTGCACATCAACACCTCACGCCAGCGCATGGAGTTCAGCGACTTCCCCATGCCCGCGCACCTGCCCGACTTCGCCCGCCACGATCAGATCGCCGACTACTTCGATGCGTATGTGCGGCATTTCGGGTTCGGCGACCGCATCCGGTTCCGCACCGGGGTCGACCATGTGCGGCCGCAGCCCGACGGCACCTTCGACGTCACGCTGTCGACCGGCGAGACCGTCGTCTATGACGCGGTCCTGGTCGCCAACGGCCACCACTGGGATCCCCGCCTGCCTGAGCCGATGTTCCCCGGCGCGAGCGAATTCCGCGGCGAGATCATGCATTCGCACGCCTACACCGACGAAGCGCAGCTGACCGGCAAGCGGGTCGTGGTGCTGGGCATGGGCAACTCCGCGATGGACATCGCCGTCGACGCCTCGTATCACGCTGCCGAGACCTATCTTTCGGCGCGCAGCGGGGTGCACGTGATTCCGAAGTACGTATGGGGCCGCCCGTACGACCGGATCGGAGCGGCCGAATGGTTCCCGTCGTTCCTGCGCTGGCCGTTGGCCCGCAAGCTGATGGCCGCGGCGACCGGGCCGATGACCCGCTACGGGCTGCCCGCGCCGGATCACAAGTTCGCCCAGGCACATCCGACCATGTCGAGCCGGATCCTGGATCGGCTCGCGCACGGGGCGATCACGCCGATGCCGACCATCGATCGCTTCGACGGTGACGAGGTGGTGTTCGCCGACGGTCGCCGGGTAGCCGCGGATCTGGTGGTGTTCTGCACCGGGTACAAGATCAGCTTCCCGTTCTTCGACCCCGGGTTCCTGGATCCGTCGGGCGACAATCGAATGCGCCTGTACCGCCGCGTCTTCCACCCGGAGGTGCCGGGCCTGTACTTCGTGGGGCTGGTGCAGCCGCTGGGCGCGATCATGCCGATCGCCGAACGCCAGGCGCACCTGATCGCCGACCACCTGCAGGGCCGCTACCACCTGCCAGGACCGGCCGAGATGGACCGGGAGATCACCGCGTACCAGCGTGGCATCCAGCGCCGGTACGTGGCGTCCAAGCGCCACACCATTCAGGTCGACTTCGACGACTACATGCGCGATCTGCGGCTGGAGCGCCGCCGCGGCGCGCAACGGCCGGGCGGGATCCACCCCGTCGATCGCCCGACCGCGAGTGTCGCCGCCCGCCGCACCCGCGACGCCGAGGTGGTGGCGTGATGAGCGAGAACACCACGGGCGCAAGCGAACACGATGTGCGCTTCCCGTCCGAGGACGGGTCGTACTGTGCTGCGACCCTCTATCTGCCCGAGCACCGGCCCAGGTCCAGGCCGCCGGTGATCGTCATGGCGCACGGGCTCGGCGCGATCCGCGCCATGGGCCTGTCCGCCTTCGCCGAACGTTTCACCGCCGCGGGATACGCCTGCCTGGTCTTCGACTACCGCCATTTCGGCGACAGCGAGGGCATGCCGCGGTATCTGCTGTCGACCCGCAAACAGCGCGCCGACTGGGCGGCCGCGATCGCCTTCGCGCGGCACCTGCCGCAGGTGGACGGCGACCGAATCGTGGCCCGGGGCACCTCTTTCGGCGGCGGGCACGCCATCTACACCGCGGCCCAGCGCCCGGCCGGGCTCGTCGCGGCCATCGCCCAGTGCCCCTTCACCGACGGCATCGCCTCCACCCTGGCCATTCCACCGGTCAACTCGGTCAAGGCCACCCTCGCCGGTGTCCGTGACGTCGCCGGGGCACTGCTGGGCCGTGCGCCGCATATGATCACGACAGCCGGGCCCGTGCACGGCACCGCGCTGATGACCGCACCCGATGCCGAATCCGGTTATCTCGCACTGGTTCCGCCCGGTGCGGACTTCCGCAACGAGGCCGCGGCCCGCGTCGTCTTCGATATCCTGACCGATCGGCCGGGCCGCTTGACCGACCGCATCGAGGTGCCGATCCTGTTCTCGGTGTGCGAAACCGATTCCGTCGCACCGGCGAAGCCGACGCTGCGCTATGCGGCCCGGGCGCCGCGCGGCGAGGTCCGCACCTACGCCGACGGGCATTTCGACATCTATCGCGATACGGCCTTCGATCGCGTCGTCGCCGATCAGCTCGACTTCCTGCGCCGCCGTGTCCCGCTCAGCGCCGAAGGGAAATCGCAGGCATGACCGGCCGCACCGTGCTGCTCGGGGCCACCGGCTACACCGGCGACCTCGTGCTCGAGTCGCTGCTGCGCCGGAGCATCGAACCGGTCCTGGCCGGACGCAATCGCGCGGCCGTCCGGGCCCGCGCCGAACGCACCGGCGGCCTGAACTACGCCTTCGCCGACGTCACCGATCCGACGAGCATCGCCGACCTGGTCGGTCGCGGCGACGTTCGTGGCCGAGATCCACCTCGAGGGCCCCAGCATCTACACCCTCACCGGTGAGCTGATCGCCTGGGCCGCAAAGCAACTCGCCACGAACCGATTCCGTGACGCAGGGGTGGTCGGCCCGGTCGAAGCCTTCGGATTCGACGCCCTCCTCCAGGGCTGCGCCGACCTCGGGCTCGTCCCGGTGTGACCCATGACCACCGACGAGCAGGCCCTCATCGATTTCGCCCTGGTGTGGCAGCCATTCCACGGCCCGCCCGCCGAGGACATCCTTACCTCCTTCGGCCTTACTCCCCCTCAGTTCCGCGCCCGGATCCGCGGAATCCTCACCGCCCCCGGCACCCGCCTCGATGCACCACTCCGACAGCACGCACGAGCAGTCCTGCGCTCCTATCTGCCCACAGCCGGTCACCACTGACACCCGTCCGGTCGATGCGAAACGCGACCGCGGTCGGCTGCGGCATGAATCCGGATCGATACCAGCGATGGTCCCTGCGCGATTCGACGGACGGATTCCTCATCGTCGGTGGCCTGGTGGTCGCGGCGGGTTCAGCCGTCCTGCTGCGCCGCACCACACGCCCGTAACCGCGACCGCTTCGCCGGGTTCCGCGGGCACACTGAAGGGCATGGATCCTGTCGTCGCGTTGCGGATGATCGCGTTCTTCAAGGACCGGGCCCGGGAGGATTCCCGGCGGGTGATGGCCTATCGCAATGCCGCCGACATCGTCGAGGGTCTCGACGATGCCGAGCGGGAACGGTTGGGGCGGGCCGGCGACTGGCAGTCGCTGCCGGGGATCGGGCCGAAGACGGCGGCGGTGATCGCGCAGGCGTGGGCCGGGCGGGAGCCGGACACGCTGATCCAATTGCGGACCGCCGCAAAGGATCTCGGAGGCGGCGAGTTGCGGGCCGCGCTGAAGGGCGACCTGCACGTGCATTCGAACTGGTCGGACGGATCGGCGTCCATCACGGAGATGATGGCCACCGCGCAGGCGCTGGGGCACGAATACTGTGCGCTCACCGACCACTCCCCCCGCTTGACCGTCGCCAACGGGCTCTCACCGGATCGGCTGCGGCAACAACTGGATGTCATCGACGAACTCCGCGACCGGTTCGCGCCCATGCGCATTCTCACCGGCATCGAGGTCGACATCCTCGACGACGGAGCGCTCGACCAGGAACCCGACCTGCTCGACCGCCTCGACATCGTGGTCGCCAGCGTCCATTCGAAGCTGAAGATGGACGCGGCCGCCATGACCCGCCGCATGGTGCGCGCGGTATCCGGCGGCCGGGCCACGGTCCTCGGCCACTGCACTGGCCGCCTCGTCGAAGGCAACCGCGGCACCCGCCCGGAATCGACATTCGATGCCGAACAGGTCTTTTCCGCCTGCCGCGACCACGGCGTGGCCGTCGAGATCAACTCCCGCCCCGAACGCCGAGACCCACCCACCCGGCTCCTGAACCTGGCCCTCGACCTGGGCTGCCACTTCTCCATCGACACCGACGCCCACGCCCCCGGCCAACTCGACTTCCTCGGCTACGGCGCCCAGCGCGCCCTCGACAACAGCGTCCCCGCCGACCGCATCATCAACACCTGGCCGCTCGACAAGCTCCTGACCTGGGCAGGTTCCTAGCCCCGATCGAGATCAGGGAGCTCTCAGCGCGGTAATTCGTCCGAGTCGGCGCATGAGAGCTCCCGATCTTGTTGCTCGAGGTACGGGACGAGGCCGCCGGGTCAACGCGGGCAGGTGGATTGGAAAGGCTTGTTCACGAACAGGTCGTCGATCCAGGACGACCACTGCGGTATGACGGTGGCGGGGGCGTCGTGGCCGCCGGGCACTGTGAGGTCGTGGACCGGGGCGCCCAGGGTGCACATCTTCGAGATTGCGGCGGTGGACCAGGTGGTGTCGACCAGTCTGTCGGCGTCGCCGCGGACTATGTACGTGGAGAGTGCGGTGGCGGATCGGGGGAGATTCGTCCGGGATTGAAAGTCGGCGAAGGGGCGGGCTGCGGCGTCGTCGGTGAAGGATGCTTCGGCGGGGGTGGCGGCCCGGCCGAGGGCCATGTCGGCGGGGGCGAAGGTGCCGGTGCAGGCGGATTCGAGATGGGGTGCGGCGGTGAGCAGATCGCCGTGGATGACCTGGTCGTAGCGGTAGTCGGGAGTGGTGTCGCGTACTGCGGCAACGAGATACGGGATGATCAGGTATTGGTCGGGGGCGTTCAGGGTGCCGGTGCGGACGGTGTCGACGAGCTGGAGTTCCAGGGCGGGTGAGAGGAGGACGACGCCGTGGAGGTTCAGGTCCGGCGCATAGGATTTCGCGGTTTCGGCGGCGGATTCGGCTGCGCGACCGCCCTGGGACACGCCGAGGAGCACGGTGTCGGACGACAGCGGGAGCCCGGTGGAGTGGGCGGCGCGGATCGCGTCGAGGACGTCGTAGCCGGAGGATCGGGAGTCCAGGTACGGGGCGTTGCCGGGGCCGTCGAGTCCCTGATAGTTGGTCATCACCACGGCGCGGTGCCCGGCCAGGAGTCCGGCCACCGTGGAGGCCGAGCCGAAGAGGGTGGGCGAATTGGTGGGGGCGCAGGCGCTGACGACTCCGGAGGTGCCGTGCGCGAAGGCGATGACGGGCCAGCCGCCGGCGGGGGCATCGCCGGTGGGGACGAAGATCGCGCCCGATACCTCGATCGGCTTCCCTGCCGGGGAAGTGGATCGGTAGCGGATGTAGGTGGCCGAGGACATCGCGGCCGTCAGGGCGGGATCGAGATTGCCCATCGGTCGCTGGGATACCAGCTTTCCGGGAGAGTCCGCCTTCGGCGCGGTCGTGTCGGAGGTGGCGCCGCACGCGGTCAGAAACAGGGCAGCCAGTACCGGGAAGACAAGCGCTGCTCGCATACCGCTCCTTCGGATCGGGGTTCGATGACAGCCTCCTCGATTAACTCGAATCTAGCTGGTGCGACCACCCGGGCCGGAGCAGGGGCGCCAGCTGACCTTCGCAGGCGGACCATGCGGCCCGCGAGAGACGGGGGCGGACACGCGCGAAGAGCTCGTAGAGCCCCGTGCCGTATTTCGTTGCCAGTTCGGCATTTTGCGCCAGCACGTCCAGCTCGTTGGCGATCGTCAGCTCCAGAAAGGCCCGGAAATCGGGCTCGGAGGGTTCGAATTCACCGCCTGTGAAGCGGTCCCGGAACCGCACCGGAACCGCGTCGATGCGGGGATAGACCGTTTCGCGATCACAGGCGGCGTACTGGTAGATCCATCCCTCGGCCCGCGTACCGACCAACTCGACAACCGTTGCGCGATCGGATAATTCGACGAGCGAGACACCGAATCCATCGGTGCCGTATACGGCGTGCGCCAGGCCGGCGAGCTGGAGGTCGCCGTCATGCCCCCACGCCGCGAGTGTGTCGGCGACCCGGCCCAGGTGGGCGAGCAGTGTCCCGCCGGGATGGTCGATGGTCTCCGTGCCGCGATCCCGCAGGAACCGCTCGACGCGGTTCCTGCGGGATGCGAGGGATTCCGGCTCGTTCACCTGTTCATTGTCGCGCGGGAACCGGTTCGGCGGCAGCCGCTTTCACCCGCCGCTGCTGTCGGTACAGGATCGTGGAAGCCGCGGAGGCCGCCACCGAGAGAGCGGCGAGGATTCCGAAGGCGAGGTGGTAGCCGGACATCGGCGCCCAGCCGGATGACGTTGCCCGGGAGAGGATTACGGCCACCAGCGCTACCGCGACGGCCCCGCCCACCCGCTGCAGGATGTTCACGAAGGCCGTGGCGTCGGGCAGCTGCTCGTGCCGGACGGCCGCATACGCCGCCGAGACCAGCGGCATGGCGCCGACACCGGTGGCCATACCCGCCGCGAAGAGCAGGAATTGGATGAGGATTCCGTTCGCGCCGACCGGCAGGAACGCGAGCGGCAGCACGGCGCAGGCAATGGCGAGGTTGCCGAGCACCGCGACCCGGCCGCCGCCGAACCGGTCGGTCAACCGCCCGCCCAGCGGCAGCATGATGATGCCGCCCAGGCCGTAGCCGAGCAGGTCGACGCCGGTGCGGATGAGCCCGGTGCCGTGCAGCACCTGGAAGTACAAGGGCAGCAACACCATGACGCCGAACATGGCCCCGCCCGCGAAGAAGCTGGCGCTGGTGGCGGTCCGGAAGGCGTGGTTGCCGAACATCCGGATGTCCAGCAGCTGCCGCCCTCCGCGCAGCGCACGGGTGATGAATCCGGAGAGGCCCGCGAGCCCGAGCACCATGGGCAGCCACACCGACAGCGAGGTCACCGACCCCGTCGTCCCGACCTCGGACAACCCGTACACCACCGCGGACACGCCGCCGCCCGCGAGCACCAGGCCGATCACGTCGAGCGGCTGCGTCGCCACCCCGCTGGTCCGTGGCAGATACCGCAGCCCCAGCGCCAATCCGGCCAATCCGAACGGAATGTTGATGAGGAACAACCACTCCCAGCTCCAGTGCGCCAGCATGAGCCCGCCGATGGTCGGCCCGATGGCGGGCGCGCCCACCACCGCGATGCCGACCACACCCATGACCCGGCCCATGCGCTGCGGCCCGGCCGCCTGACCCAGGATCGTCTGCCCGGCCGGGATCATGAGTCCCGCCGCAAGTCCCTGCAGGACGCGCATTCCGATCAGCCACCCCGCGGTCGGCGCGAAGGCGCACGCCGCCGAGGTCACGGTGAAGGCGACCAGCGCCCCCATCCACAGCCGGGTCACGCCGACCCGCCGCGCCAGCCAGCCGCACACGGTGAGTGAAACACCGAGGGCCAGCAGATATCCGCTCGCCACCCACTGGATCGTGGCAAGCGACGCGCCCAGATCCGCGCCGATGGTGTGCAGCCCGATATTGACCAGCGAGGTGTCCAGCATGCCCATGACCGCGCCGAACACCACCACGCCGGCGGTGCGCCAGACATGCGCGGGGATCTTGTCGGAATGGGCGGGGGCGGGAGCCCTGGCGGGCGCTCCCCCGGCACCGGATTTCCTGGTGTCCGAACGCATTTGCGTCATCGGACCTCTCCTTCGATAGTTGATGAGCGACTCAATTGCAGAGAGTATCAATGATTGAGTAGCTCAACAATAGATATAATCAGCGGGTGCCCGAAGAACGTTCCGACCCGGCCGAGGTCCACCCCCCGAGCCTGCTGCGCCACCCGACCTACGCGCTGGGCAAGCTGCACAAGGCGATGCACTCCCACCTCGGGACACCCCTGCGCGAGCACTGGGTGCTCACCTACCTCGCCGAGAGCAGTGAGATCTCCCAGCAGGAGATGGCCAACGTCCTGGAGATCGACCGCAGCGAAGTGGTGCGGCTGATCGACAGCCTCGAGAAGGCCGGTCTGGTCACCCGCACTCGCGATCCGCACGACCGCCGGAAATACCGGCTGGCTATCACCGCCGCCGGCAATCGGGTCCGCGCGGAGACCGACGCGAAGATCGCCGCCGCCACCGATGTGCTGCTCGCGCGCCTGACCCCCGCGGAAAGGGATACCCTGCACCGACTTTCGCTCAAGGCCCTGGGCTACGACATCGACGAGAGCTGACCCACACGCGCCCGGGCAACCACCGCGCGATGGCTCACAACCAGTGAGGGCTGTGAACCCGGTTACGCGTAGGGCTAGGGTTGGGTCCGTGCCTTCTCGCCCCCGCCTACCCCGTTTGCCCCAGCTCAACCCGCCGCTGGATGCCCGCCGCGGCTACTCCCAGCAGGAGATTCTCGGCGAATTGCGCCGGCTGATCCTGGAGGGAAACCTGCCGCCCGGTACCGGTTTGCCCCTGGGTGAGATCGCACGTGAATTCACCGTGAGCGCCATCCCGGTGCGCGAGTCGCTGCAGACCCTGATCGGCGAGGGCCTGGTCGAGCACCGGCCCAACTTCGGCTACCAGGTCACCATGCTGACCGCCGACGAGCTGCGTGAGCTGTACATCGTGCGCGAGCGCCTGGAGTCCGCCGCGCTGGCCGCGGCCGTGCACAATGCGACCGAGGCCGATCATCAGCTGGCCCGCGAGATCCACGCCCGCCTCGAGCAGGCGGTGCTCACCGAGAACGCGGTGGCCTATCACCGGGAGACCCGCAACTTCCACCTCGCTCTGGTGCGCCCGTCGGGCATGCCGCGCGTGGTGCACATGCTCGAATACGCCTGGAACATCACCGAACCCGTGCAGCCCATGGTGCATGTGACGACCATGGATCGCGTGGTGCTGCACGCCGACCACAGCAAGCAGCTGCAGGCCTTCCTAGCGAGGGATGCTGAAGCGTTGCTGACTGTCACCGAGGGGCACCACGCACGCTTGAACGGCGTCCTCTCGCATCTGCCCACCGACACCGGTTTGTTCGCCGAACCCGCAGGTGAAGAAGATATATAACCCCTGAGCCAGGGGCTTTCGAACATATACGGTTCAAGCAACGCCGGAGCCATTTCTGTTCGATAGCGTGGATCCATGCGGATCCGGGTCATCAATCCCAACACCACCGCCGCGATGACGGCACTCATCGGGGACAGCGCGCGCCTGGTCGCCGCGCCCGGCACGGTGGTCGACGCCGTCAACCCCGACATGGGCCCGGCCTCCATCGAGAGCCACTACGACGAGGCGCTGGCCGTGCCCGGCCTGCTGGCCGAGATCGCGCGCGGCGAGACCGAGGGCGTGGACGGCTACATCATCGCCTGTTTCGGCGATCCCGGCCTGGACGCCGCGCGCGAGCTGGCGCGCGGCCCGGTGATCGGCATCGCCGAGGCGGCCATGCAGGCGGCGAGCCATCTGGGCCGGAAATTCAGCGTCGTCACCACCCTCGGCCGCACCGCCGGCCGGGCCTGGGAATTGGCGGAACGCTATGGCATGGAACGCTTTTGCGCGAACGTGCACGCCTGCGAGATACCGGTCCTCGAACTCGAGGATCCCGAGGCGCGCAAGGTCATCGCCGACGCCTGCCGTGAGGCCGTGCTGGCCGACAACTCGGACGCCATCGTGCTCGGCTGCGCGGGGATGGCGGATCTGTGCGAGTACCTGACCGAGGAGGTCGGGGTGCCCGTGGTGGACGGCGTCGCCGCCGCCACGCTGACCGTGCAGTCGCTGGTCACCATGAAGTTGCGTAAGTCCGGCCGCGGGGAATTCGCGGCCCCACTACCGAAGAAGTACGTGGGATTGCTCGCCGATTTCGGCATCGAGGAACAGGAGGCCCAGGCGTGACGCTGCCACCGGAGACCTGGAACGGGATCGAATCCCGTTTGCAGGCAGTGGATTCGGAGCTGCTGCGGCTCTATCCCGGCGATCGCCCGGGGCAGCCCGTGCACACCGCGTACGCCTCCGGCGCGGACGCCTCGATCGACCTGCCCGCCCAATGGGGCGCGGCCGCACTGGAACTCGCGGCGGAACAGCGGGACCTGCTGGTCGAGCTGGCCGGCGAGGATGCCGTCGAGCGGGTCCTCCGGACCCTGAGCGAGCGCCCCATCCAGGACCTGCGATTCGATTTCGAGGACGGCTACGGCACCCGCGGCGACGAGACCGAGGACCGCGATGCCCTGCGCGCCGGCGCGGTGCTCAAAGCCCTTCCGTCCGAGGTCTCCTCGCGCGGCATCCGCATGAAGGGCCTCACCACCCCGGAGTGGGCGCGCGCCGTGCGCACCCTGGAGCAGGTGCTCGAGGGCGCGGGCGGCGTGCCCGAGGGCTTCGTGTTCACCGTGCCCAAGATCCGCCATGTCGAGCAGGCCGATCTCACCGTGCAGCTGTGCGAGGCCCTCGAGTCCGCGCACGGGCTGGCCGCCGGATCGCTGCGGTTCGAGCTGCAGATCGAGAGCCCGCAGGCCATCATCGCCGCCGACGGCACCGCCCCGGTCGCACAGCTGATCCAGCGCTCGGCCGGACGCTGCACCGGATTGCACTACGGCACTTACGATTACAGCGCCGCCTGCGGTATCGCTCCGAAGTTCCAGTCGCTGGAGCACCCGGTCGCCGACCACGCCAAGGCGGTCATGCAGGCCGCGGCCGCGACCACCGGGGTGTGGGTGTGCGACGGCTCCACCCAGGTGCTGCCGATCGGTACCGACGCGGAGGTATGTGCGGCGGTGTCGCGGCACTTCCGCCTGGTCACCCGCTCGCTCGAGCGCGGCTACTACCAGGGCTGGGACATGGGCGCGGGCCACCTGGTCACCCGCTGGCTGGCCACCTTCGCGTTCTTCCGCGAGGGCCTGGGCATCGCCGCCCCGCGGATCGGCCGCTACCTGGATCGCCAGGGCGGCGCGGTGATGGACGAACCGGCGACCGCGCAGGCGCTGGCGACCGTGGTGCTGCGCGGATTGGCATGCGGCGCCTTCGAACCCGCCGAGGTCACCGCGATCGCCCCCAAGGCCACTGTCGAGGTATTACATCAATTGCGAGAGAGGAAGATTCCGGCGCTATGAGCGACGTTGATTTCACGCTGCTTCCCGATCTGGCCGTGCGCACCCTGGGTGGCGCCGTGCTGTGGGCGAACGACGAGTCCTTCGCCGAGAAGGAGAACCTGATCCGGCCCGAGCAGGCCACCTACTCCCCCGCCACCTTCGGTCACAAGGGCCAGGTGTACGACGGCTGGGAGACCCGCCGCCGCCGCAGCGCCGAGGGCGACCACCCGGCCGGCGACGACTGCGACACCGCGATCGTCCGCCTGGGCGTGCCCGGCGTGATCAAGGGCGTCGTGGTGGACACCGCCTGGTTCAAGGGCAACTACCCGCCCGAAGTATCAGTGGAAGCCATTGCGGTGGAAGGCAATCCGTCGGTCGACGAGCTGGTCGCCGCCGAGGGCTGGACCACGACGGTCGAGCGCGCCAAGGTGTCCGGCGATTCGCAGAACCCGTTCGCCGTTGACTCCTCCAAGCGCTGGACCCACGTGCGGCTGCGCATGTTCCCCGACGGCGGCGTCGCCCGCCTGCGCGTGCACGGCGTCGCCAAGCCCGACCTGGCCTGGCTGGAGTCCGGCCCGTTCGACCTGGCCGCGGTGGAGAACGGCGGCCTGGTCGCCGACTGCTCCAACCGCTTCTTCTCGCACCCGCAGAACGTGCTGATGCCCGGCCGCGCTCGCAGCATGGGCGACGGCTGGGAGACCGCGCGCCGCCGCGACAAGAACACCAACGACTGGGTGCTGGTGCAGCTGGCCGCCGAGGGCGTGATCACCGCCGCCGAAATCGACACCTCGTACTTCCTGTTCAACAGCCCGGGTGCGGGCGCCCTCACCGGTATTCGCGCCGACGGCACCGAGGTCGAACTGCTGGGCCGCACCCGCCTGCAGCCCGACACCCGCCACCGCTTCCTGATCGACGCGGACGCGGCGGTCGTGCGGGTGCGCCTGGACGCCTTCCCCGACGGCGGACTGGCCCGGCTGCGGCTCTTCGGCACCCTGACCGACGAAGCTCGGGCGCGACTGCGCGCCGAGCTGGAAAATGACCTGGCGTGATCGGTCAGGGCCCGGACGCGCCGCTCCACCTCCCCGCGCTTGCTCGCGTAACCACGGAGGGCCCCCGAGCACGCCGAAAGGATATGCAGCCATGAGCGATTTCGATCTGAACTACCCGCGGGACATGGTGGGCTACGGCCCCAACCCGCCGCACCCGCAGTGGCCGAGTGGGGCGAACATCGCGGTCAACTTCGTCCTCAACTACGAGGAGGGCGGCGAGAACAATGTCCTCGACGGTGATGCGGCCTCGGAGACGTTCCTGTCGGATATCGTTCCGGCAGCGGCGTTCCCGAACCGGCACATGTCGATGGAGACCATCTACGAGTACGGCTCCCGCGCCGGACTCTGGCGGGTGCTGCGGCTGTTCGAATCCCGCGATATTCCGCTGACCATCTTCGGGGTAGCGCGGGCGCTGGAGCGCAATCCGGAGGCGGTCGCGGCGTTCAAGCGCAACGGCTACGACATCTGCTCGCACGGCCTGCGCTGGATCTCCTACCAGCTGGTGGATGCCGAGACCGAGCGCGCGCACATGGAGGAGGCGGTGCGCATCACCACCAAGCTCTTCGGTGAGGCGCCCAAGGGCTGGTATACCGGCCGCGATTCACCGCAGACCCGCGAGCTGGTGGTCGAGCACGGCGGCTTCGTGTACGACTCCGATTCCTACGCCGACGATCTGCCCTACTGGGTGAAGGTCGCCGGCCAGGATCACCTCGTTCTGCCGTACACGCTCGAATCCAATGACATGCGCTTCTCCTCCCCCGCCGGGTTCGCCAACGGCGAGGAGTTCTTCACCTACCTGAAGGACGCCTTCGACGTGCTCTACGCCGAGGGCGCGGCGGGTGCGCCGAAGATGCTGTCGGTCGGCCTGCACTGCCGCATCACCGGCAAGCCGGCGCGGGCCAAGGCGCTGGAGCGCTTCCTGGACTACGTGCAGTCACACGAGAAGGTGTGGCTGGCGCGGCGCATCGACATCGCCGAGCACTGGCGCACGGTGCATCCCGCGTCCTGACGGCCGGGAGAAGCCGAAACCCACTGCGGCCCGGGGTGATTGCGCGATCACCCCGGTACCGGGAACGCCGGTGCGGCCGGAATCGCACACCGACTCTCCACCGGGGACCCGCCCGTCACGGGTGCCCGGATCTTCCTCCCGGTGTGGAGTACCGCCGGACGCATCGGCGGCACCACGAATACGGCCCGGAACCAACAGGTTCCGGGCCGTATTTGCGTATCGAGTGATAGCGCCTTTCGGTGCGGTCGGGCGAAACCGCCTCAGAGCGCACCGCTTTCGATATCGCGCTTGATACCCTCCTGCGTCGCCTGATGCGCGGCCACCCCATTGCCGGCGGTGAAGTCGATCAGGGCGGCGTCGGCGACGAAGGTCAGATGCTCATTGACGGTGGTCGTGCCGTCACCGTTGTCGGCGAAGGTGATCAGCTGATGGGTGGTCACATTCGGGACGTCCCAGCTGTCGGTGGTGTAGTAGTGCTCGTCCGGGTGCAGGCGCTGCTCGGCCTGGGTGTGCCCGGGGAAGGTGACGGGGCCCATCGGAATGTCCTCGAGCGCAGTGAAATCCGCGATCTGCGTGTCACCGTCATCGCAGGTGCGGTGGACGATGATGTCTTTCAGGAACGAGTGGCGGCCGATACCGTTGCGGACATCGGTGTACACGTCCCACACCTTGTCCAGCGGCGCGGCGATGGTGACCGGCAGATCCACCTCGGTCACCGATCGGCCGTCGGCCGGGTTCTGCTGCTCGGCCTCGTAGATCGACCAGCTGACCTGCCATTCCAGTTTGTAGTCGTTCTCCGACTCGATACAGGACGGCGCGTCGTCCGCGCGTGCCATCGCCGACCCCACCGCAGGCGACCCCATCGTCGCGCAGGCTATCGCCAGCGCATAACCCACCTTGAACCTCACCGGGCGGACTTTACCCCGGCCGCAACCTACCGGCAGGTTACCTGCGAAATCGCGGCTACCGCGCCCCGGGCCGGTCCTCGCGCTCCAATTCCACTGCGCGCTTCATCATTTCGCGTGCGCGGGTGCGGTCGCCGGCGTAGTCGTAGGCGCGGGCAGCGCGGTAGTTGGTGCGCCAGTTCTGCGGGTCCGCCTCGAACTCCTGCTTCACCCGCTCGAAAAGCGCGTCGGCAGCATCCTTCTCGATGCGTCCGGACGGGCGGCGCGGCAAATCGGAGACATCCAGCTCGCCGCCCTCCTCGTGCATACGGCGGGCCAGGCGCTGGTGGGCGAAGGCCGCGCGAACACTGGTCGCCACGATCCACACGCCCAGCACCGGCAGGATGAACACGCCGATGCCCAGGCCCACCGGGGCCGGCTTACCGGTGGCGATCAGGTCGATCCCGATCCGGCCCAGCAGCACGAAGTAGAACCCGAGCACCACCACCAGGGCCGCGATGAAACCGACCCGCTTGAAGACCTCGCGGCCGTTGCCGTCGGCAGGATTCTCGGCGGGCATGCTCACAGGTCGAGCAGCGGGTCGATGCCCACGGTGAGACCGGGCCGCAGCGGCGTCTTGCGCACGCCCAGCAGCACACCGGGCACGAAGGAGGCGCGGTCGAGCGAGTCGTGACGGATGGTCAGCGTCTCCCCCTGCGTGCCGAACAGCACCTCCTGGTGCGCGACCAGTCCGGCCAGCCGCACCGAGTGCACCCGCACGCCGTCCACGTCCGCACCGCGCGCCCCCTCCAGCTCCTGACTGGTGGCATCGGGGCTGCGGCCCACACCCGCCTTCTCCCGGGCCGCGGCGATGAGCGCGGCGGTCCGGAAGGCGGTGCCCGACGGCGCATCCGCCTTGTTCGGGTGGTGCAGCTCGATGACCTCGACCGAGTCGAAGAAGCGTGCGGCCTGCTCGGCGAACCGCATGCTCAGCACGGCGCCGATGGCGAAGTTCGGCGCGATCAGCACTCCCACCTCCGGCTTGGCCGCCAGCCAGCCCTTCACCTGCTCCAGCCGCTCGGCATCGAAACCGGTAGTGCCGACCACGGCGTGAATCCCGTTCTCCACCAGCCACTTCAGATTGGGCATCACCACATCCGGGTGCGTGAAGTCGACCACGACCTCGGTTCCGGCGGCCGTGAACGCCTCCAGCGAGTCGCCCTTGTCGACCTGCGCCACCAGCTCCAGATCCGCGGCAGCCTCGACCCCGGCACAGATGGCCTGCCCGACCTTGCCGCGCGCCCCGAGCACACCCACCCGGATCCGGTTCGTGGTCACCTGGTCTCCTTCACTCCGCCCAATCAGCAACGGATCGAGCCTATCGGGTCGGCGACACGCCACGCCGCGCGGCCGTTTCGGACCAGTCGGCCACCGGCTTCGGGGCACGGGCGCGGCCGGCCTTCTCCGGGTCGGCAGTCACAGCTGGTCGTAGACCGCGACGAGCCGGTCGAGGACCGCGGTGGCGGACCTCAACGCGGCGATGTCCTGCTCGGCCAGTTCGTCTCGAAGGGCGTCGGTCATGGCCGTCATGCGCTCGCGGCACCGGGTGCGCCCGGCCTCGGTCAGCGTGACCAGCACCGAGCGTTTGTCGCCGGGTGGGCGCTCCCTGGTGACGTATCCAGCCGCGGCCAGGCCGTTGACCAGCTGAGTGGTTGCGGCGCCGGTTGTTTCGGCCATGGCAGCGAGTTGGCCGATCGTGAGCGGCCCGCGGTCGGCCAGCGCGCGCAGGGCGCGCGCATGGGTGAGCGACAGCGCCTTGGGGGATCGGGTCGCGCGCCCCCGGAGCCGGGAATCCGCCGCGCTGAGCCGGTAGGCGGCCCGGGCCAGCAGGTCGAGGGCTGTCGCGCGATCCGCATCGAGGTCTTCGGTCACGGCGGGTCTCCTGTCGGCGGATCGTGCGGGGTTGACAGCAGCTTAGTCTAAGTACTTAATAGATAAGTACTTAGCTTATTGAGAAGGAGCACCCGCCATGACCACTCGATCCCTGGGCCAGAGCTGGGCCCTCGACATCGCCCTCGCCCAGGGCGGATTCGACGCCCTGCATCCGCAGGCGAAGGGCACCATGGAGCAACTCGGTCACGACCACACCGACTTCGACAAGGTCTTCGAACTCGTGCGGAGCGGGGCGATGCTGCCCAAGGCGTGGGCGAGCATCGCCGCCCAGGCCGAGGAGCGCGCCGCCCACCATGAGCGAAACGGGTTCGCGCGCACCGCCGCCGACCTCTACACCCGGGCGGCCGTGATGTGGGGCCGGGCCCAGTACTCGATCTTCGAGGCGGCCGATCCACGCAAACTCGCCTTCCGCGAGCGCGCCAACCATTGCGTCGAACGGCTGGGGGAACTGCGCGGCGGACTGGTCCGGCGGGTGGCGCTGGACTTCGAGGGCAAGCAGATCTTCGCACTGCTGCATCTGCCGGCGGGGCCGGTGCATCGGGCTCCGGCGGTGATTCTCGGCCCCGGCATGGACATGATCAAGGAGGACTACATCGCCGCGGCCGAGCGGTACTACACCTCGCGGGGCGTGGTCGCGCTGTCCATCGAGGGTCCTGGGCAGGGCGAGAGCCGGGCGCACGGCCTGACCGTCGATCTCACCAACTACGAACGCGCCGTGCGGCATTACATCGACTATCTGAGCGAACTGCCGGAAGTGGATCCGCTCCGCATCGGCATGTTCGGCATCAGCATGAGTGGGTATTGGGGATCGCGTGCAGCCGCGACGGAACCGAGGCTGGCGGCGTTGGCGGCCTTCGAGGCGCCGACCGGCGATTTCCGGACCATCTTCGAGCAAGCGCAGCCGACCTTCAAGAACAACTACATGTACATGGCGGGCTACGACGACGAAGCGGCCTTCGACCGGGATCTGCGGGACCGGATGCCGCTGGACGATCTGGTCGGTGACATCGCGTGCCCGGTGCTGTACGGCATCGGCGAGTTCGACGAGCTGACCCCACTCGAACAGGCGCTCGCCAATTACGAACTCGTTCGCGCACCCAAGGAGATTCGCGTCTACGAGGGCGAATTCCATCCGCTGGGAGGCGTGGCGGCCGAAGTCTTCCGATTCGGCGCCGAATGGCTGGAACGAGCCCTGACCGGCGAGTTCACGACGCCGGGACGCGATGTGCGGCACTACGTCCACCGCGACGGGCGCACCACCGACGGCACCGCCGATCCGCAATGGTGGTCGGGCGCGGTGCCGTCGGCCATCCAGCGGCTGCGCTCGGTGTGAATCGCCACCCGGTGAGGCACCGTCCGCGACGTACCCTGGACGCCCGGAAAGACCGGGCGCGCAATGGAATCCATCGTGCGCCCGGCCCTTCGGGCCGGTGGGCCCCTGCCCGCCCGATACCGCCTACTGCAAAGACCCGGCACAAGTCACCGCTCCCGCCGAACAGCAACCCCGACAGTCCCCGAAACCGTCGGCCGCCACCTCGGTGACGGCCGACAGCTGGAAGGCCGCCTCCGCCATCGCGTTCGTTGAGCACATGCGGTGGGTGGCCGGTTTCAGTTCCCTGCCCGCGGCTATCCGACGGCGTTGGAGAGCGCGAACGGCGTGCGCCGAAGGGACCGGTCGGGATATTGTGGCTGGTGCCCGGCGGGGAGATCACGAGTGGCCGATGGTCGAGAGAGATCTGTTCAAGACGCAGCGTGATGTCGGTATCGACGTCGTCACGGAGTTGCGTGCTGCCGGTTTCGAGGAGGCCGAGCAGATCGGGCGGGGCGGTTTCGGGGAGGTGTTCCGCTGTACCCAGCCGGTTGCGGGTCGCACGGTCGCGGTGAAGGTGCTGACCGGCGAGCTGGATGAGAATCGGGAGCGGTTCTTTCGCGAGCAACACGCGATGGGGCGGTTGACCGGGCACCCGAATATCGTCGCCATGCTCGAGGTCGGTGAGACCGCCAGTGGTCACCCGTACTTGGTCATGCCCTATTACGCTCGCGGGTCCCTGGATGCGCGTGTGCGCCGCGACGGCCCGTTGTCGCTGGCAGAGGTGCTGCGTCTGGGGGTGAAGATCGCCGGGGCGCTGGAAACCGCGCATCGAGCCGAGGTGCTGCACCGCGATATCAAGCCGGGAAACATCCTGCTCACCGACTACGGTGAGCCCGCGTTGACCGACTTCGGGATCGCCCACGTCACCGGTGGATTCGAAACCGCGACCGGCACGATCACCGGATCACCGGCGTTCACCGCACCGGAGGTGCTCGGTGGCGACCCCCCGAGCCGGGCCTCGGATGTGTACGCGCTGGGCGCCACACTGTTCTGTGCGCTGACCGGGCACGCGGCCTTCGAACGCCGCAGCGGCGAGGAGGTGGTCGCGCAATTTCTGCGAATCACCCAGCAACCCGTACCGGATCTGCGCGAGCAAGGAATTCCCGACGAAGTCTGCGCGGTGATCGAGGCGGCCATGTCACGCGAACCACGCGGCCGCCCCACCGCCGCGGAGTTGGGCGAGCAACTGCGCCAGATAGAGCGCGATCACGGTTTCAGGGTCGATGCGATGGTGCTGCCGGCCGAACCAGTAGCCGAGCACGCATCGGTTGTCACGTCGGCGCCCGAGGCGGTGAATCGTACTGGAAGCCTGCCGCTCGAGCTGACCAGCTTCGTCGACCGGCGGATCCAGCTGACCGAAATCAAGAACCTGCTGGCGGGGTCACGTCTGGTGACGCTGACCGGTATGGGCGGGGTCGGCAAGTCACGGCTCGCGCTGCAGGTCGCCGACAAAGTGCAGCGAAATTTCACCGACGGTGTGCGACTGGTCGAGTTGAGTGATCTGCACGATGAGGCACTTTTGGTCGACGTCGTGTCCATCGCCCTCGGTCTGCGCAACCAGAGTGCCCGGCCGATGCTCGACGCGCTTGTGGAGTTCTTGTCCGTGCGCAATCTGCTGCTGGTACTGGACAATTGCGAGCACATGATCGAAGCGGTCGCGGCGCTGACCGAATTTCTGCTGCGGAGCTGCCCGCAAGTGCGGATTCTGGCGACCAGTCGAGAGGCACTCGGCCTCGGCGGGGAATCGGTGTTCGTGGTGCCCCCACTGGGGATTCCCGACATGGCGAGCCAACCCGGGCTGCGCGCGGTGACCCGCCACGACGCGGTGACCTTGTTCGCCGAGCGAGCCGCCGCGGCCGTGCCGGGGTTCGAGGTAACCGATGACTCCGTGCTCAGCGTGGCCGGGATCTGCACTCGCCTGGACGGGCTACCGTTGGCGATCGAACTGGCCGCGGCCCGGCTGCGCACGATGTCGCCCGAGCAGATCCTGACCCGGCTCGACGACCGCTATACCCTGTTGACTCGCGGGAGTCGTGTTGCCCCGATGCGGCAGCAGACCCTGCGGTGGTGCATCGGCTGGAGCTATGACCTGTGCACACCGGCCGAGCAGCGGCTGTGGGACCAGCTGTCGGTGTTCGCCGGCGGTTTCGAGCTCGATGCGGTCGAGCAGGTCTGCGGCGCCGATCCGACCGAGACGCAATTGCTCGACACATTGTCCGCGCTGGTGGACAAGTCGATCCTGATCCGCGAGGAAACCCAGGGCACGATCCGCTTCCGGATGCTCGAGACCGTTCAGGAATACGGCAGGGAGCAAGCCGAGGACAGCGGGAAATACCCGGAATACGTTCGGCGGCATCGGGATTGGTGTGTGCGATTGGCACTCCAGGTGGAAGCGGAATGGATCGGCCCGCACCAGCTGCAGTGGGTTGCCCGGTTGGAGCGGGAGCTGCCGAATCTGCGAAACGCGCTGGAATTCAGCCTGTCCGAGTCTGGCGATAGCGCGTTGCGGATCGTCACCGCCCTGTACATGTTCTGGATATTGCGTGGGCGGCTCAGCGAGGGACGTCGCTGGCACGAGCGCGCGCTAGCCCAATCGACCGATGCACAGCCGCTCTATCGGGCCAAGGCTCACCGCGGGGCCGCCACAATGGCCGTCCTGCAGGGTGACCTACCGGCCGCCGCCGAGCACGTGGCACAGCTCGAGGCCCTGGCCGAGCAGAAGGCCGACCCACTGGTCGCAGCCCTGCTCGCCCACGCCAAGGGAAACTACTTCCTCACGGGCGGTGCTGACCATCCGGCTCGTGCGGGTACCACCCTGCTGGCCGATGCCATCGACGCCTACGAGGCATCCGGTGAGCTCGAATCGCAGCTGGACGCCCATATTTCGCTCGGCTGGGCTTACGCGCAACAGGGCGACATCGCGCGGGCTCTCGCGGGCCTCGAGAAGGCGCTCGCGATCACCGAATCCGCCGGTGAAACGGTGGTTCGGTCGTGGGTGCTGTGGGCAATGGGATTCGCCGTGTGGCGAACGGGTGAGCTCGATCGCGCCGAACATCTGTTGCAGGAGGGAATTCGAGCGGCCCGACTGGTGTCCGATCCGGTCGTCACCACCATCTGTTCGGAGGAACTGGCGTGGATCGCGGTCGAGCAGCACGATGTCCGCCGCGCCGCTACCCTGCTGGGCGCCGCCGATACACTGGGTCGCACCGGCGGCAGCTCCGTCTCGTTGTTGCCCCCTATGCTCGTCTACCACGAGGAATTCATCCGCCGCAGTCGCGAGATGCTCGGCGCGCGCGCATTCGAGGCGGCCCATCGGGAAGGCGCCGCAATGAGTTTCGATGCCGCAGCGGACTTCGCGCTCGGCGAGCCAGCCGAGGCGACCGCGCCGCCCCTCCCTTCCGGAGGAAAACTGACCAAGCGTGAGCGCCAGGTCGCCGATCTCGTCGCGCGCGGCCTGACCAACAGGGCGATCGCCGCTCAGCTGGTGATTGCACCACGCACCGCCGATGGACACGTGGAACATATCCTGACCAAACTGGGGTTCACCTCACGCGCACAGATTGCGGCATGGGCCGCCGAACAGACCGAACTCTGAACTCTTTGTCATCGACTCGCCACGCCGACATCAGGGCCGGCACATCCTCGGCCACACCGCTCTCACACATCGGAGCGGAGGTGGGTGGGTCAGTCGAAGGTGATCACCTGGCGGAGGGCGTGGCCGGAGGCCAGTTCGTCCATGGCGGCGTTGATGTCCTCGAGGCGGATGCGGGAGGAGATGAGGCGTTCGACGGGGAGGTTGCCCTCACGCCACATGCGGACGAATTCGGGGATGTCGCGGGCGGGGACGGCGGAGCCGAGGTAGCTGCCTATGATGGCGCGGCCCTGGGCTACCAGGGCGAGGGGGGAGATGGAGGCGCGGGCGTCTGGAGCCGGGAGGCCCACGGTGACGGTGACGCCGCCGGGAGCCGTTGCGGCTACGGCGGTTTCGAAGGCTCGGATGTTGCCTGCGGCTTCGATGACCGCCTCGGCCCGGATGTTGTCGGCCGTGACTTCCTGGGGGGTGTAGGCGGCGGTGGCGCCGAGTTCCAGGGCGGTCTTCAGTTTGTCGGGGACGGTGTCGACGGCGATGACCTCGCGGTCGGTGCCCGCCCGCAGCGCCGCGGCCACGAGCACCGCGGCCATGCCGACTCCGCCGAGGCCGACGACCATGATGCGGTCCGCGGGGCCGGGTTTGGCCGAATTCAGCAGGGCGCCACCGCCGGTGAGGACGGCGCAGCCGAGGACGGCGGCCACCTCGGGTGGGACGTCGTCGTCGACCGGGACCACCGAGCGGCGGTCCACGACCGCGTGCGTGGCGAAGGCCGAAACACCCAGGTGGTGATGGACTTCCGCGCCGTCGCGCAGCAATCTCCTTCCGCCGGCGAGCAATTCGCCCGCGTTGTTGGCGAGGCTGCCGGGCTCGCAGGGGGTGCGGCCGTCGGTGGCGCAGCCGGCGCACTCGCCGCAGCGGGGCAGGAAGGTCATGACGACCCGCTGGCCGACGCGCAGGTCGCTCTCGCCGGGGCCGACCGCCTCGATGCGACCGGATGCCTCGTGGCCCAGCAGCATCGGCACCGGCCGCACCCGGTTGCCGTCGACCACGGACAGATCCGAGTGGCACAGCCCGGCCGCCTCGATCTTGACGAGCAGTTCGCCGGGTCCGGGTTCGCCCAGCTCCAGCTCGCTGATGGTGATCGGCTTCGAGTCGGCGAAGGGCATCTGTGCCCCGATGCGTTCCAGGACGGCACCACGAATCCTCATGCGCCCGACGCTACTCCATCACACCTTCCCAGACAGTGCGAAATCTGCTTCCATGGAGGCCGGACAGGAGCATCCATGAGCACAATGGTGACCACCGGCAATCGAGCCTTCAATCACGTGGTGACGCACTTCTTCGGCAACGTCGCCCGGGCCTACGACACCGCCGCCCTGCAGCAGGTCGTCTACCGCCCGCCGCAGGATCAGGTCCTCGCCGAACTCCGCACCGCCGGATCGCGCCGCATCGCCGACATCGGCTGCGGCACCGGCATTCTCACCGCCCGCATCCAGCGCGAACTGCGCCCGGAGGCCGTCTACGGCGTGGACGCCTCGCCGGGCATGCTGGCCCGGGCCCGTGCCCGCTCCGCCGCCGTGCAGTGGCGGCAAGCCGCCGCCGAGCATCTGCCCTTCGCCGCGGGCGAACTGGACGCGGTCGTGACCACCAGCGCCTTCCACTTCTTCGACCATCCGGTCGCGCTGCGCGAATTCCATCGGGTGCTCGCACCCGCAGGGCTGGTCGCCATCGCGACCATGCATCCCTCCGGCCCGACCTCCCGGCCCATTCGGCGGCTCACTCGCAGCCCACGCTTCCCGGCGCACGCGCCCTCACCGCGCGAAACCCGGAAACTGCTGCAGGACGCAGGATTCGAGGTCGTCGATCAGCGTAAGATCGCCCGGCCGCTGCCGTCGTGGCTGATCCCCGACGTCATCACCGTCGGGCGGCGCGGACGGTAACAGCAGTCACTTCCCCGGGTCGTCGCCGCCGCGGAAGCACACGGTGAGCTCGGGTTTGTCCCAGACCACCCAGACCGCGCCACGGCCGTCGCGCGGACAACCCGCACCCGAGGTGGTGCCCTCGAGCACCGCGGTCGCCTGGACGATGTGGTCGCCCGGAGTCCCGCAGGCGACCTTGGACGGGACATCCATATTGGCGGTGTCGTAGCAGACCCCGGTCCGCCAGTCGAAGGTCAGGCACAAGTGGTAGCGGGCCTTGCCGGTCTTGTCCTTGGGTGCGGATTCCAGCGTGTACAGCGGGCCCGAGCACGGGTCCGGGCCGATCTGCAGCACCCGATAGTTCGCGTCCACCGAGTTGCAGTCCGACGGCTCCGGCGAGCCGGCCTTCCAGCTCGGAACGCCGGTAGCGTCCTTTGCCTGCTGAATGGGTACCTCGACGCAGTCCCCCGTCTTCAGAGCGGCCATGGGATCGGGGGCGCCGGGCTTGGCGGAGGTGGTCGGCAGCCCGGCCTGAACGAGTTCCGGTGGCGCGGCAATAGCGTTGCCGGCGACGGTATCCCGCGGCAGCGGCGAGATCATGGCGGTTACCGCGCCGAACACCAGCACCCAGCCGATCAGGGCCGAGCCCGCTGTCACCGCGCGCGTCCCGCGGCCGATCACCCGATGCGGTGTCCGCCGCGCCCGGCTCGCGACCATCGCCGCGAGGCAGAGCAGTACCACCGCCACACCGGCAACCCAACCGACGCCGTGGCTCCCCACCACACAATCCCCTGTCTCAACTCAACTCGTCTGCAAGCTATCCCACCGGTGAGCTTCGGGCAAAACCGGCGAACAGCCCGCGACAGGCTCAGGAGGCGAGTTCGGGGGTGGACTCGGCGAGCGCAGGCGGCCAGGACGTCGGAGTGATATTGGCCGGTTTGGTGGCCGGGCCGGCGTCCCAGTCGAAGTGGACGCCGACCCACGCCCGGGGCTGTTCGAAGGTGATGGCGCGGGCGTCGAAAGAGACGCGGTGGAAGGAGATGTCGCCGAAGAAGTCACCACCCGTGAAGATCACCGACCGCCCCGCGAATACGGCATCGGCGAAGGAGACCTTGCCGTGGTACTCGGCCCGGGCGAAGGACACCTCCTGGGTGCGGCCGGTCCGCCACCGCACCTGCCCGCCCAGCCGGGCGCCGTCGAAGGAACTGGACTCGGAGTAGAAGCGGCAATCGGCGAAGGTGACACGCGCGCCGGTGAATTCGGCGCCGGTGAAGGTGACCCGGTCGCCGTCGAACACGGTGCGCTCGAAGGTGGTCAGGGCGGCGCCGAAGCGGGCCTCGGCGAAGACGGCACGCTCGCCCGCGAAGGTGGCGCGGTCGAATGCCGTTCGCGCGCCCCGGAATTGCGCGCCCGCGAAACTCACGCCGCCGCCGAAGGTGGCCTCGGTGAAGGTGACTCCGGCATGCTCGCGATCGGTCCGGTCGACCTCGGTGTGCGCGAAGACCGCCCGGTCGAAGACGGCCATGCTGCGGAAGATGGCCCCGTGGAAGGTGACCCGTTCCCCCAGGAACCGCGTCTGCTCGAAGGACACGGTGCGGCCGCTGAGGAACATGGCGTTGGTGAAGCGGGTATTGCGTCCCGCGAAGACGGCGTGCCGGAAGTCGGCGTCCTCGAAGACGGCGTCGGAGAAGTCGAAATCGAGGCGACACCATGGTTTTTCGGCCGCTGGTCGGAGATGCTCGGCGATCACCCGCACGATGGTGTCGCGGACCTGCCGATCATTCTGCCGATAGGTGTACACCCGTTCCACGGCCGTACCGTGATCCTCGACGCGCTGCGATTTGGAGACCAGGTGGCTGGCCCCCTCCTCCGGTTGATACGGCAGCCGCAGGTACCCGCACAGCACATCCACACACTGCTGCCGACGCCAGCGGGCGGAGAACTCGTCGGCCACCCCGGCCATGGCGTAGACCCCGGCGATACGCACCGCCACATCGGGATCCCCGAGCTGGCGGGCGGCGGCTCCGAAGACATCGGCGAAGCGCCCACGCTCGGCATCGCGCTGCCGCCGGTAGGCCACCACCAGGGCGACCGCCCCGAAGACGCCGGCCGCCACGGCGAGCGAAATCTTGCTCAGATCCAGCTGATTCGGCGTCTCGGCCCGCGCACCCAGGAAGTGCCACAGCACCCACCAGGTGACGCCCGCGACGGCCAGCCCGCCGAGCACGGCCAGCAGTGCCGACACCATCAGACCCGACCGGTGTACCGCCCGGCTCACCACCCCACCGAACCTCCACCGCCGCATAGCCGAAGAATAACGACCTCGGCCCGGTCACGCATCGGATGCGGCAATTCCACCGCGACTTCGCGCACCTGAAAATCGCTACACGCCAAACCGTTTCACTGGGAATGCGGAACAGCAACACCGTCTCCGCCTGGCAGCAGCACCGGCCCCGTCTGACGGCAATGCCGCGTCCGCCCGGCGACATGTGGTCACCGGGCGCGCGCGGGTCGGGCCATTCGGGAAATCAGGCGGCCGTCGCAGCCTCCACGGGCTCCTCGACCTCCGTGGCCTCCGCATTGCGGCGCAGCCCGATGGCGGCGGCGCCCAGGCACGCCAGCGCCACCACGACCACGAACCACGGGAACACCGTGCTCAGGCCCCAGGTGGTGGCCGCCCAGCCCGCCACCACGGTCGGCACCGCCATGGCCGAATAGGCCAGCAGGTAGTAGGCCGACATGGTCTCGCCCCGCTTGTGCTGCGGGACAACGTTGGACAGGTGCCGCAGCGATCCGCCGAAGCCGAGCCCGAAGGTGCCGCCGAGGGCGAACCCGGCCAGCAGCACCAGCACCCAGTTGTGGGTGTTCAGCGCCGGAATCGTGATCACCAGCGCAATCGCCATGCCGATATCGCCGGCGATGGCCGCGCGCCGGGCCGGAATCCCGCCCGCGATGGCCTGCGCGATCGCACCCGCGGTCGCGGTCGACGCCACCACCGCGCCGCCGAAGACCAGGTTGTGGATGCCCGTCTTGGCCGAGGCCAGCGACGGGTACAGCGACAGCAGCACGCCCAGCACCGACCAGGCCGCCATCACGCCCAGCGCCGAGAACCAGAAGTCACCGCGGATCTCCTGCGGCACAGCCGGTTTGGCAATGGTGATGCGCTGCTTCTGCCGCGCCCCGTGCGGCTCCCGCAGCGCCAGCACGCCCGCCGCGATGAGCACGCACACCAGCGTGATCACCACATACGGCGTCCGCAGCGGGTGCGGCGCGTACTGGGCCAGCACCGCCGAGCCCAGAATCGCCACGGCCATACCGACATTGAAGGCCACCCCGGACAGCTGCCCGGACCGCGCGCCCTGCTGCGGCCGCAGATCCAGCAACGCCGCCGCGCCCGCCACCACGGTCGCGCCGACCGCGGCCCCGTGCACCGCCCGGGCCAGCAGCAGCATGGCCACATTGTCGGCGAGCAGGAACACCACCAGGCCCACGATCATGAGCGCGAACGCACCCAGCAGGACCGGCTTGCGGCCCACCACATCCGAGATCCGCCCGGACACCAGCACCGCGCCCAGCGCCGCCACCGCGTAGGCGGCGAAGACGAAGGTCGTGGTGAGCGGGGAGAAATGCCAGCTCTGCTGATAGATCCCGTACAGCGGGGCGGGCGCGCCCGAAACGCCCAGCGCCACACCGCTGGCCGCGAGGACGAGCGCGTACGCCCAGGTCTGGCTGCCCTGTTCGGCTCGAGTCGCAACCACCGTTGCCGATGCCATCGAACCCTCCATCAGGTAAGTTTGATTTTTATCGAACCCAACCCTACGTGGGGTTCGACGATTATCAAACTAGTTATCCGAGTGAGGTAGCTCATGCCCGACACCGAAGCGCTGCCCGCGGTGGCCCCGCTGCCTGCGGTGCTCGGCGCACTACAGGACCCCATCCGCCTGGAGATCGTCCGGCGGCTGGCCAATGCCGGCACCCCGCTGCGCTGCAGCCTGACCTACGACGGCGTCAGCAAATCGACCGCCGCCCACCACTTCAAGATCCTGCGCGAGGCCGGCGTCACCGCCCGCGTCACCATCGACGGCAACACCCACCTCCGCCTACGCTCCGCCGACCTGGACACCGCCCTCCCCGGCCTGCTCGCCGCGGTACTGGCCGCCGCGAACGACGAGGCCGCGGCGACCACCGACTAGGCCGAAAGAGCCACCGCACCGCGGCTCATCGAATGGCGGCCTCGGTCGCCAATTGCGCGCGCAGCGACTCGTTCTCGCGCCGCAGTTCCTCGATCTCCGCGGTCAGCCGCTGTTGCTCGGCGGCGGCGTAGCGGCGTTCCAGGGCGATGGCCTCGTCGAGGCGTTCCTTGGTGAAGCGGGGGCGGATGTATTTGACGCAGTTCCAGTTGTAGGCCTCGACGGTGATGACGATCGCCCGCTCGGCGATCTTCTGGATCGCGCCGGTGTATGCCCCCGAGACCCGGTCGACCAGCTCGGGATCCTCGGCGCGCTCGACCATGCGGGCGCGGCCGTAGACCTTCAGCCGCTCGCGGACCGGGTAGTCGATGAAGAACAGGGCGGCGCGGTCGTTCTCGGCGAGGTTGCCCACGGTGACGTACTGACGGTTGCCCGACAGGTCGGCGAAGGCGAGAGTGCGCTCGTCGAGGACCTGGACGAAACCCTTGGGGCCGCCGCGATGCTGGATGTAGGGCCAGCCGTCCGGGGTGGCGGTGCCGAGGAAGAAGGAGTCGGCCGCGCGGATGAATCCCATCTCACGCAGCTCGAGCGGTTGCGGCTCGTCGCGCCCGCTTTCCAGCTGAGCGCCGTAGTCCCGGTAGCTCCCCGCGATCTTCTGACGTTCCCGCGCCGCCGCCGAGAAGGCGATCCGCGCGTACCGATTCGACATGGCGCGTCCTTCCGCTCTCCCGATATCGAACCTATCAGTACGTTCCAGCCGGTCCGAGGCCCGCGTGGTGTGGCGCTCGTCGCCCTCGATCAGGATCGGGTGAGCGGCAGGGACTTCCACCAGTCGACCACACCGCTCGGCGTGGCCGGAGTGCCCCGGGTGTACAGCAGGAACTTCTCCCGCGCGGGATCGTCGAAAAACGTGGTGGCGAAGGCGGTGGAGGGAACATCGGGCACGGAGTCGAAGCGCAGATTGGTGTATTGCTTTGCGCCGCAGTACTCCTTGAAGGAAAGGTTCTCGACGGTACTGCCGGCCGGGCGAATTCGGTTCGCCACCGAACGGGCCGCGGCACCCGAGCCGTAGGCGAACACGACGTACTCGCGAACATCGTGGTCGGCCGAGTACTGGCAGTCCCACGCCGCCGACCAGCCCTCGAAGGCCCACGGCGGCTGGAAATCCTTGGTGTCGTGATCCACCACCCGGCAACTCGCGGCGGCGAAACCCCCGCCCAGTTCGGGCTTCTGCGGAACCAGCCCAGGGAATTGCTTACTGATCTCGCCGATCTCCGCAGCGGGCTGGTTCGGCTTCTCCGAGTTGCCCGACGGCGTGAACAGGAAGACCGCCAGACCCAGCGCGGCCGCCAGGCAGGTGCCGAGCAACACCACCATCCGCACGCCGATCAGCCCTCGGCGCGGCTGCCGCCGCGAATTCGTCTCCACCGCCGGCGAATTCAGATGCCGGCCGGTGCGCGGCCCGGAAAGATCCGGGATATCGGTCAAGCGTCCCGAGCGCACGGCCACCGAGGACTGCGCCGCTCGGCGCTGCGCCCCGGTATCAGACGTCGGCACCCGCCGCGCCCCGGTATCCAACTGCGGCACCCGCCGCGCTCCCGTATCCGACTGCGGCACCCGCCGCGCTCCCGTATCCGACTGCGACACCCGCCGCGCTCCGGTATTCGACTGCACCGCACGTCGCTGGGTCGGCGTGGCCACCGGCGCGGGGCGGGGACCGATGCCTTGATTGCCCGGGCGCGCGGCAGGTGAATTCGCCCGGCGCGCAGGCACTTCCGGGGTGTGGTCCTTCCGCGCCCCGGAAGTGCCTCCGGCCGCCAACGCCCGCTGCGCCGCTGCCGCGAACTCCGAACACGACGGGTAGCGCTCATCCGGATTCTTCGCCAATGCCCGGGCCAGCACCGGATCCAGTGTCGCGGGCAGGCCCGGCCGCCGGGTCGCGACCGGCGGCGGGCTGTCGTACAGATGCGATTTGACGATCGCGCCGAGATCTGCGGCGAGGAACAGTGGCGCCCCGGTCAACAGCCGAAACAGAGTGCAGGCCAGCGAGTACTGGTCCGAGCGGTGGTCCACCGGCAGACTCTGGAGCTGCTCCGGCGCCGCGTAGGCCAGCGTCGCCATCACCGAGCCGGACCCGGTGAGGAGCCCGGTGTCCCCCTGCAGCCGTGCGATGCCGAAGTCGGTGAGCAGCACGCCCGCCTGCTGTTCCCGGGTCTCGCGGGCCAGCAGGATGTTGGCGGGCTTCACATCTCGATGCAGCACGCCCACCCGGTGCGCGTAGTCGAGGGCGTCCGCGGTGGCGGCGACGATCTGCACCGCCTGCTCGGGCGACATGTCGGTCACCGCCTCGGCCTCGATACCGTCGACGTACTGCATGGCGATCCAGAGCCGCCCGTGCTCCATGCCCCGGTCGTAGACCGTGACCACGCCCGGGTGATTCAGCCGCGCGGCGAGATCGGCCTCGCGTTCGAATCGGGTGTGAGTCTCGTTGTCGCCGTGGTACTCCGAGTTCAGCACCTTCAGCGCGATCCACCGGGGCAGGCGTGGATGCCGGGCCAGGTACACCGCGCCCATCCCGCCGCGGCCCAGCTCTCGCTCGATCACGTACCCGGCGAAGTTCTCACCTGGAGAAAGCACAACCCCTCCCATTCCGGCGAGGTGATCATAGCCACAAACGGGCATACCTCACCGGCCAGGCGGGACTACTGCCGAGTAGCGATCTCAGTCCACGAGATGGCGGACGGCAGCGGGCAGGTCGCGGGTGCGGCGGTAGGGTCCGGCCACCGCGACGCCGAAGGGGCGGGCGAGCAGGGCGGCCGCGATCCGGGAGACCTCGTCGGTGGTGACTTCGTCTATGCGAGTGAGGGTTTCGGACACGCTGCGGTGGTTGCCGTAGCTGAGTTCCGAGCGGCCGATCCGGTTCATGCGCGAGCCGGAATCCTCCAGCCCCAGCACCAGACCGCCCCGCAGCGAACCCTTGGCGCGGGCGCATTCGGCGTCGGTGATGCCGTCGGCGGCCACCTCCTCGAGCACGCCGCGCGCCAAACTCGCGACGCGGCCCAGGTTTTCGGGCTGGCAGCCGATGTAGACCGAGAACGCGCCGGTGTCGGCGAAGGTATCGACGCTGGAGTACACCGAGTACGCCAGGCCGCGCTCCTCCCGAATGCGCTGGAACAGCCGCGAACTCAGCCCGCCGCCGAGCACCGTGTTGAGCACCGACAGCGGCCAGCGCTTCTCGGCGTCGTGCCGGCCGAAGGCGCGGGTGCCGAACACCAGATGCGCCTGCTCGCTGTCGCGCTGGATGCGCAGCAGCTTCGGATTGCCGCGCGGCCGGAACTGGCCCTCCCGCCGCGGAGCGGGTTCCAGCCCGGATTCGAGCCGATTCCCGAAGGCGCGGTACACCAGTTCGACGGTGTGCTCGTGCTCGATATTGCCGGCCACCGCCACCACCATGCGGTCGGGCCGGTAGCGGCGCTGGTGGAACGAGCGCAGCTGCTGGGCCTGCATGGCCTCGATGGTCTCGACATTGCCGATCACCGGGCGGCCGATCGGATGATCACCGAAGAGGGCGCTGAGGAAGAGGTCGCCGACCAGGTCCTCGGGATCGTCGTCGCGCATGGAGATCTCCTCCAGCACGACCTGACGTTCCACCGATACGTCCTCGGCCCGGCACAGCCCGTTCATCACCACGTCGGTGACCAGATCCACCGCCAGCGCCAGATCCTCGTCCAGCACGTGCGCGTAGTAGCAGGTCTGCTCCTTGGCAGTGAAGGCGTTCAGCTCACCGCCGACCGCGTCCATGGCCTCCGCGATATCCAGCGCAGAGCGCGAGGGCGTGGCCTTGAACAGCAGATGCTCGAGGAAGTGCGCGGCGCCGGCCACCGTGGGGCCCTCGTCGCGCGAGCCGACTCCGACCCACACGCCGATCGACGCCGAGCGCACGCCCGGCACATGCTCGGTGACCACCCGTAGCCCGCCGGGCAGCACGGTGCGGCGCACTCCGATATCCGTTGCGGGCGCTTGATTCTGGGCAACCACCAGTGAAGAGCCCCCCTGCTCCAGGTTCCGGAGCAAGGGGGCCGTGTCTGTCGCGGCGCGCGCGGAACCCGCGCGCACCGCGGACTGCTTCTTCGTCACAGAGAAATAATTACTCTGCACTCGTCTCGACCGCAGCAGAGGCTTCGGAGTTGTCCGAATCCTCGTCGATCGGCACCAGCGAGATCTTGCCGCGGTTGTCGATGTCGGCGATCTCGACGCGGATCTTGTCACCCACGTTGACCACGTCCTCGACCTTGGCGACGCGCTTGCCGTTGCCCAGCTTCGAGATGTGGACCAGACCGTCGCGGCCCGGCAGCAGCGAGACGAACGCGCCGAAGGCAGTGGTCTTGACGACCGTGCCCAGGAAGCGCTCGCCGACCTTCGGCAGCTGCGGGTTGGCGATGGCGTTGATCGCGTCGATCGCGGCCTGCGCCGACGGGCCGTCGGTCGCGCCGACGAACACGGTGCCGTCGTCCTCGATGGAGATGTTGGCGCCGGTGTCCTCGGTGATCTGGTTGATGACCTTGCCCTTGGGTCCGATCACCTCGCCGATCTTGTCCACCGGGATCTTGATGGCGGTGACGCGCGGAGCGTAGGGGCTCATCTCGTCCGGGGTGGCGATGGCCTCGGCCATCACGTCCAGGATGGTGTGGCGCGCATCCTTGGCCTGGTTCAGCGCACCGGCCAGCACCTTCGACGGGATGCCGTCGAGCTTGGTGTCCAGCTGCAGGGCGGTGACGAACTCGCGGGTGCCGGCGACCTTGAAGTCCATGTCACCGAAGGCATCCTCGGCGCCCAGGATGTCGGTGAGGGCCACGTAGCGGACCTCGTCCTCACCCTTGTCGTTCTTCACGGTGTCCGACACCAGGCCCATGGCGATACCGGCGACGGGGGCCTTCAGCGGCACACCGGCGTTCAGCAGCGACAGGGTCGAGGCGCAGACCGAACCCATCGAGGTGGAACCGTTGGAGCCCAACGCCTCCGAGACCTGACGGATGGCGTAGGGGAACTCCTCCTGCGACGGCAGCACCGGGACCAGCGCGCGCTCGGCGAGCGCGCCGTGGCCGATCTCGCGACGCTTGGGCGAACCCACGCGACCGGTCTCACCGGTGGAGAACGGTGGGAAGTTGTAGTGGTGCATGTAGCGCTTGGAGGTCTCCGGGCCGAGCGAGTCGACCTGCTGCGCCATCTTCACCATGTCCAGGGTGGTGACACCCAGGATCTGGGTCTCGCCACGCTCGAACAGCGCCGAACCGTGGGCGCGCGGGACCACGGCGACCTCGGCGGACAGCGCGCGGATGTCGGCCAGGCCGCGGCCGTCGATGCGGAAGCTGTCGGTCAGGATGCGCTGGCGCACAAGCTTCTTGGTGACCGAGCGGAAGGCGGCGCCCAGTTCCTTCTCGCGGCCCTCGAAGGACTCGGCCAGCTCGGAGAGCACGTCGAGCTTGATCTCGTCGATCTTCTCCTCGCGCTCCTGCTTGCCCGCGATGGACAGCGCCTCGTTCAGCTCGCGCTTGGCGGTGCCCTCGACGGCCTCGTAGGCGTCGGGCTGGTACGGCAGGAAGATCGGGAACTCTTCGGTCGGCTTGGCCGCCAGGGCGGCCAGGTCCGACTGCGCCTTGCACAGGTGGGCGATGAACGGCTTGGCGGCCTCGAGGCCCTCGGCCACAACGGTTTCCGTCGGCGCTGAGGCGCCGTCTGCGATCAGCGCCAGCACATTGTCGGTGGCCTCGGCCTCGACCATCATGATGGCGACGTCACCGTCGACCACGCGGCCCGCGACGACCATGTCGAACACGGCGCCCTCGAGCTGCTCCACGGTCGGGAAGGCGACCCACTGGCCCTCGATCAGCGCGACGCGCACGCCGCCGACCGGGCCGGAGAACGGCAGGCCGGCGATCTGGGTGGACGCCGAGGCGGCGTTGATCGCGACCACGTCGTACAGATCCTTCGGATCCAGCGACATGACGGTGACGACGACCTGGATCTCGTTGCGCAGGCCGTCGACGAAGGACGGACGCAGCGGCCGGTCGATCAGGCGGCAGGTCAGGATGGCGTCGGTGGAGGGGCGCCCCTCGCGACGGAAGAACGAGCCGGGGATGCGGCCCGCGGCGTACATGCGCTCCTCGACGTCCACCGTCAGCGGGAAGAAGTCGAACTGGTCCTTGGGCTGCTTGGAGGCCGTGGTGGCCGACAGCAGCATGGTCTCGTCGTCGAGGTAGGCGACGACGGAACCGGCGGCCTGCTTGGCCAGGCGGCCGGTCTCGAAACGAATGGTGCGAGTGCCGTAGCTGCCGTTGTCGATCAGGGCGACGGACTCGAAAACGCCGGGCTCGACCTCGGCGGCGGAACTGGTCTGGGTGTCGGACATCTTTGTTATCTCAACCTCTCGTCTTCGCCGGATCCAGCACGCATCGATCACGTGCGACCCGGCTCGTGAGCCGTACCCGGCATGGGCGCGCGGCAGCCCTCCTGGCCACAGCGCGCACACCCGGCCCTATCCCCTTGGATACGGCGACGCGGAGGCGGTCATCGATCGAAGCCCTCCGGGCGCGCATGGTTCATCTCACTTCGCGCCCCGAAAAGCCACTACCGAAGACCGACGCCACGCGACGGGTGCATACGGCTCGTGTTGGCGTATACCCGGCCGATCCTCCCCCTCGTGGGGATCCACGGCCACATATACGAAAGGCCAACGAGGAGATTCTATGCCTCCTCGTTGGCCGGTTCGTCAACTACCTCTGCCGACGAGGTGTGTCACCTCGCCGCGCCGAGGGTCCGCGGCTTGGGTCAGCGACGCAGGCCGAGACGCTCGATCAGCGAACGGTAACGCTCGATGTCCTTGTTCTGCAGGTACTTCGAGAGCCGCTTGCGACGACCGATCAGCGCCATCAGGCCGTGGCGGGTGTGGTGGTCGTGCTTGTGCTTCTTGAGGTGCTCGGTGATGTCGGCGATCCGCTTGGACAGCAGCGCGATCTGCGCCTCCGGGGAACCGGTGTCCTTCTCGTGCACGCCGTACTCGGCGAGGATCGCCGACTTCTGCTCAGTGGTGAGAGCCACAGATACTCCTTGTTTCAGTCCGCGCTCGAGGGACCGGACGAATCCGGTTGGGCGCCGCCACGGACCGCAGCAAACCCGACGGGACAGCTTACCGGAGTCTCCGGCTTTGGCGGAAATCGGCCCTGGGAGCCCTATTCTTCGTCGGTGTCGTCGCCGAGCACCTTGCGGGCCTGGTCGACATCCTTGCCGATGGCCTCGACCAGCTCCTCGATGGACCCGAACTTCCGCATGCCGCGCAGCTGTTCGACGAAGTCCACGGCCACGTGCTTGCCGTAGAGATCGGCGTCGAAATCGAGGATATGGGGCTCGACGGTGCGGTTGCGGCCGTCGAAGGTCGGGTTGGTACCGACCGAGATGGCGGCCATGTGGCGCTCGCCCGCCAGCGAGTCGCCGGGTTCGAGGACGGAGAACCAGCCCGCGTACACCCCGTCGGCGGGGATGGCGGCGTGCATGGTCGGGGCCACATTGGCGGTCGGAAAGCCCAGGCCCTTGCCACGGCCGTCGCCGTGCACGACCACGCCCTCGACGCGATGCGGGCGGCCCAGCGCCTCGGCGGCCGCGCCCACATTGCCGTCGGCCAGGCAGCCGCGAATGTAGGTGGAGGAGAAGGTGACGGCGTGCTCGCCGAGCAGCTGCACGCCGTCGACGTCGAAGCCGTGGCGGCGGCCGAGCTCGCGCATGGTGTCGACGGTGCCGGCGGCCTGCTTGCCGAAGGTGAAGTTGTCGCCCACCACGACCTCGGCCACGTGCAGTCGGTCCACGAGCAGTTCCTCGACGTACTCCTCGGGGGTGAGCTTCATGAAGTCACGGGTGAAGGGCATCACCACGAACACGTCGATGCCGAGTTCCTCGACCAGTTCCGCGCGCCGGTCCAGGGTGGACAGTTGCGCCGGATGCGCACCCGGCCGCACCACGTCCACCGGGTGCGGGTCGAACGTCATGAGCACCGACGGAACGCCCCGCACCGCAGCGGATTTCACCGCACGGCTGATGAGCTGGGCGTGACCGCGATGCACGCCGTCGAATACCCCGATGGTGAGGACACACCGGCCCCAGTCCGCGGGCATCTCCTCGAGACTTCGCCATCTCTGCACACGGGAAGCCTACGCAAAGCGCGTCACAGACAATATTCGGCGGTGCGGATCTTCACGGCCGGAAGCATGTCCGTCACCCTGCGTTCACCACTCCGGCCCCCTTGCCGAACTCGCCGATCTGCGATTCGCCGGCGGCGTGGCCCATCCTGAGATGAACCAGTGCTGCCGCCCGGTATCGGGTTCGTACCATCGGCGCGGAAGCGTTCCGACGTCAGCTCCATAGACGTGGACACCGACGCACGGGGTTTCGCCCGCGCAGTCGACGCGATGGACGTCGTCGTCGGTGGTGCAGCAGATCGTCACCTGACCGCGGTGCCACTCGTGTTCCACCGTTGCCACGAGCGGGATATCCGGCGCTGCGGGTTTGACGTAGCGGGTCTCGTGTTCGACACCGGCATAGATCCCGACCACGCCCCAGGTCTCGTGTCCATGGACGGGCGTGGTCTGACCGACATCCCACACCGCAGACACGATGCTGAACGATCCATCGGTCGCGACATGGAGTGGGTACACCACGTAGTGGTCGGTATGCGGCTGAGTGAATTCGGGCGGGAGGGTGACCTCCGAGGCCAAGAGCGCTCGAAGCCGGTCGGCCACCAGAGCCGTGAGCCGGTGTTCGTCGCTGTTGTCATGGACCAGGGCATCGACGTCGCTGGCGAACCTGGTCAGGCCGGCGGCACCGTGACCGGTATGGATGCGGGTCATCGAGACTCCTCTCCGGCTACCTGCCGTCGTCTTCAGCGGAGGTCACTGCGATGGGATCTCCACCACCAAGTAGAGCCCCGTCGAAACGGCCGAACATGAGGAATTTGTCCCATTTTCGGCAGTTGCAGCGTCGGCGTAGCGTGAATAGGCGCGACGACAGGAGACGATCGTGGCGCCGTTTGTTTCCCGAAGAGAGGTTCTGGCGGCACTTTCGATTGCGATCGATCTGGGCTTGGGCCAGCCGATGGAGCACATGCTGCGGTCCGCCGTCATCGGGACCCGGCTTGCCGATCGGCTGTGCCTCACCGAGGAGGAGCGGTCGGCCGTCTTTCATACGTCGCTGCTGATGTGGATCGGATGTCATGCCGATTCGCACGAGTACGCACACTGGTTCGGCGACGACATCACGGTTCGGCACGACAGCTACTCGGTTGATTGGTCCGGATTACCGTATCTCCGCTTCTTGCTGCGCAATGCCGGACGCGGGTTACCGCTGGGCAAGCGGGCGCAGATCGGCGCGGCGTTGATCAAGGACGCCAGGGGCAACCTCGGCAAACTGGTGCGCTCGCACTGCGCTTCCGCATCGCTGCTGGCCGAACAGTTCGGCCTGGGCGAGGAGGTCGCTTCCGCACTGCGATTCGCCTTCGAACGGTGGGATGGACGTGGACTGCCGAATGGCGTTGCGGGCGACGACATTCCGATCGTGATGCGGGTCGTCCAGCTCGCCGATGTCGTCGAGGTGCCCCAACGCGCCCACGGCGTCGAAGCGGCCATCACGGTAGCCGGCAGCCGCAGCGGTGGACAGCTCGACCCGCAGTTGGTGTCCGTCCTCGTCGGCTCGGCACGTGACATGCTCGGCCTGCCGGACGACGCGTGGTCGGCTGCCGCAGCATCATTGCCCGATCCGGATCGGATTGTCACCGGTGCGGAACTCGATACGCTGCTGCAGGCACTCGGCGACTTCGTCGACCTGAAATGTCCATTCACCCTTGGTCATTCGCGTGGGGTAGCCGACCTGGCGCATGCCGCGGCGACCTGCGCGGGACTGGGCGCGGCGGATGCGGACCTGATGCGCCGGGCGGGGTACGTCCACGACCTCGGCCGGATCGGCGTGTCCAACCACATCTGGGAGAAACCGGGCCCGCTCACCGCATCCGAAGCGGAACGCACACAGATGCACCCCTACCTGACCGGCCGGATCTTGAGTCGCGTAGGCGGTCTCGAAGCGGTCAAGGCCGTCGCGGAGCGGCATCATGAACACCTGGATGGCTCGGGGTACCCGAACGGTCTCACCGGCGGCGTTCTCTCCGTGAACGATCGGCTGCTGGCAGCCGCAGTGAAGTACCACAGCTCGCGGGAACCGCGGCCGTATCGTGTGGCCCTCGATCCCGATCAGGCGGCACGCCGTCTGCGCCGTGACGCAGCTGCCGGGCAACTCGAACCAACCGCGGTCGAGGCAGTACTCGAAGCCGCCGGCCACCGGCGGTCCAGACGACCCGCACGGCCGTCCGGTCTGACCCCCAGGGAAGCCGAGATCCTGATCAACGTGGCGTGGGGTCGATCGAATCGCGAGATCGCAAAGGCCCTCGGCGTTTCCGAGAAGACGGTCCGCAACCACGTCGAGCACATCTACAGCAAGATCGGCGTCACGAACCGGGTCGGAGCGAGCCTGTTCGCAACACAGCACGGCATGGTCACCCCCCCTGTCGATGTGAACCAGAAAGATGTGAACCAGAAAACGGGGCGAATGCCTCATGACCGCCCCGGCCGCCGCGACGACGATCGTCGCATGACGACCATCAAGAACCCCAGAACCGCGGCGCAGGCAACCATCGACCGACCCGCGCTATGGCCTGGTACCGACGAACGGTTCGCCGGTTACGGCGTGATGGGTGTGCCGTTCGACACCGGGGACTACCTGGCGCTGCGTCATTTTGCCGCCACGTCGTTCGGTTCGGGCTATCGCGCTGTGTGGCACCGGAATCCGGCAGGCGAATGGACCTTCTTCTCCGACGTGGCGCCGGAACTCAGCTGTGCCCGGTATTTCTCCGACGGCGGCACGGCCACCACGGTCCGCACCCCGATCGAGATCGACTGGGTCGGCCCGTACTCGCTGGAGGTCCGGATTCCCGGCATTCTGGAGTGGCGCATCGAGTTGGAAGCCACCGGCCGTACCCGCCTGCTGAGTGCCCTGGGACGCCACACTCCGACCGCAGTGTGGCGCAACGACCGTTGTCATCGGATCATGGCCAAAGGGCTGGGCCCGATGCTGCAGGTCGGGCATATCCGCATGAGCGGAACCGCTCCGAACGGTCAGCACTTCGCGGCCGGACCGCTCCTGATGTGGCTCGTCTCCGCCAGCCGGGCGCGGTTGCGCGGGGCCGATCTCGGCACGCCCGCGCCGCTGCCGCAGCAGCAGCGGCTCGGCGATCTCTGGCTGCCGCAGCGCGGCGTGTTCGTCGTCGCGAAAGCTGCGTTCGAATCGTTCGACCCAGCCAGACACCTGACCCCTGCCGCCGCGGCGTGATCTCGGGCAGCGCCGTCGGTCATCGATGTACACAACAATTGGCAAGGAGGGACCGCCATGTCACTACGGCTCGGCGACACCGCACCGGATTTCACCGCGGAGACCACCGCGGGCACCATCGGATTCCACGACTGGATTCGCGATTCGTGGGCGATACTCTTCTCCCACCCCAAGGACTTCACGCCGATCTGCACGACCGAACTCGGCCGGCTCGCCGTCCTCGAGCGTGAGTTCGACCGTCGCGGCGTCAAGGTCATGGGATTGTCTGTCGATGCGCTCAGCTCGCACGAGAAGTGGGCCGACGATATCGAGCAGACCCAGGGCGCGCGTCCTGACTACCCGATCATTGCGGATACCGACCTCGCGGTGTCCAAGCTGTACGGGATGCTGCCCGCCGAGACCGCGGGCACCTATGAGGACCGCACGCCAGCGGATAATCAAACGGTACGCAATGTTTTCCTCATCGGTCCGGACAAGAAGATCAAACTGATCCTCGTCTACCCGATGTCGACCGGCCGCAATTTCGACGAGGTGCTCCGGGCAATCGACTCGATCCAGCTCACCGCGCGCCACCTTGTCGCGACGCCGGTCGACTGGACCGCGGGCGAGGACGTCGTCATTCTGCCGTCCGTCTCGAACGAGGAGGCCGAAAAGATCTTCGGCAGCTGGAATGCACCGAAGCCATACATACGGATCGTTCCGGCGCCGGTAGGTTAGGGATCTGCGGGAATTGAAACCAAGGTCAGGAGTGTGCCTCGATGACCTCGACTGCCGGCCGGGCCACGCCCTGGATCAACCCTCGGCTGGCCCAGGGACAAGCCACTGCGGCGGACCTGCTCGTGATCCGCTCCGACCCGCTCAATGCCGAGACGCCTATTTCCGAGCTGAGGGGCAGCGTCACATCGAACGCGCGGTTCTACAAGCGGAATCATTTCCGGATTCCGGATCTGGACCCGGCCGACTGGCGGCTTCGGGTCACCGGCCAGGTCAGCAATCCGTCGACCTTGACCTTGCCGGACCTGCGCCGAATGCCGTCGCGGACACGGATTGTCACCGTCGAGTGCGCCGGCAATGACCGATCGACCCTGGACCCGCCGACGCCGGGGGAACAGTGGGGACCCGGCGCGGTCGGCACCGCGGAATGGACCGGAGTCCCCTTGATCGAGGTACTCGCGCGCGCGGTTCCGGCTCCCGGAGCGTGCGAGGTGGTGTTCCGCGGTGCGGACAGCGGGCCTGTAGACCGGCATTCGGGAACGATCCGCTTCGAGCGCAGCCTCGACCTGACCGATGCCCAGCACAGCGGGGCGCTGCTCGCCTACGCCATGAACGGTGAGCCGCTACCAGCCCTCCACGGCCGTCCGCTACGGCTGGTCGTGCCGGACTGGTATGGGGTGGCATCGGTGAAGTGGCTCACCGACATCGAGGTCCTCGACCATCGGTTCGCCGGGTTCTTCCAGACCGAAAAGTACTGCTACGAGTGGGAGCGCGGAGGGCAGGTCGTCACCGAGCCGGTGCGCCTACAGCGAGTACGGTCCGTGATCACGGTTCCTGCGTCGAACGCCGTTGTGCGCCCCGGGTCGCTCAGCATCCAGGGTGTCGCCTGGTCCGGGCTCGCCCCGATCACCAGCGTCGAGGTCTCGATCGGTGAAGGGAGCTGGCAGCAGGCTCGATTGCCGGGGAAGCAATTGCCGGGCAGCTGGCGCGAATGGGATCTTGTCGCCTCTGTCGATGCCCCCGGACCGACGACTGTGCGGGTGAGGGCGACGGATGCGGCCGGCCACACCCAGCCCGACGAGCCCGCATGGAATCGGTTGGGGTACGGGGCAAACGCGGTCCACTGTGTGCCGATCCGTGTCACGCGATAGCGGACCTTCCTGCCGAACCGTGCTCCCTACCAGCGAGCGCGCCGATGTGTGAAACCGCGCGAGGTGTGCCTAAGCTCGGGTACGTGCCCGGAAAACGAGACATCGCCACCCGCCGTGAGCTGGCCGATCCGTCCGCACCTTCCGAACCCCACAGCAGGACCACGACCATCGCCCCGGTGCTGTCCTCGGTCGCCCAGGACTACCTGAAAGTGATCTGGACGGCGCAGGAGTGGTCCCAGGAGAAGGTGTCGACCAAGCTGCTCGCCGAGAGGATCGGCGTCTCCGCCTCCACGGTGTCCGAGGCCGTCCGTAAGCTCGCCGACCAGGGGCTGGTCGAACACGCCCGCTACGGGGCCATCACGCTCACCGAAGACGGCCGCCGCGCCGCGATCGCCATGGTGCGCCGGCACCGGCTCATCGAGACCTTCCTGGTCAATGAACTCGGCTACGGCTGGGACGAGGTGCACGACGAGGCCGAGGTGCTCGAGCACGCCGTCTCGGAGACGCTGATGGAGCGCATCGACGCCAAACTCGGCCACCCCGACCGGGATCCGCACGGAGACCCGATTCCCTCGGTGGACGGCGCGGTGCCAACTCCCCCGGCCCGCCAGCTCAGTGATTTCGACGCCGGCGAATCCGGCCGGGTGGCACGGATTTCCGACTCCGATCCGGCCATGCTGCGCTACTTCGATTCGCTCGGCATCGCGCTGGACACACCCATCGCCGTGGTGGAGCGGCGCGATTTCGCGGGCACCATCGCGGTGCAGGTCGACGAACGCACGATCGACCTCGGAAGCATTGCGGCCGAAGCGATCTGGCTCAGCGAAGCGCACTGAACGGGCGGCCGCAGCCCATTATCGACCCGGGTGACCTGTCCCCGTTCGAGGCGTCGCGCAGGCGGCATCCGGACAACCGCCGGCGCCGATGTCAGACGAGGCGGTGCCCGCCGTCCACGTGCAGGACGGTGCCGGTGACGAAGTGGTTGCCGATGACCGAAAGCACCGCTGCCGCAATGTCGTCCGGACGCCCCAGCCGTTTGGCGGGCAGCTTCTCGGCCATGGCCGCCAGCCGTTCCTCCTTGTCCTCCCAGGGCATCGACTCCCAGATATCGGTCAGCACCCAGCCGGGCGACACCGCGTTCACCCGGATCGGGCTCAGCTCCACCGCCAGCGCCCGCGTCAACCCTTCCAGCGCGGCATTCACCGCCGCCACCATGGCCCCGCCCACCGCCGGGCGGTAGGCGGCGATCCCGGATATGAAGGTGAGCGAGCCGTTCTCGGTCAAGCGCGCGTGCTTGGCCAGCAGCATCGACCCGATCAGTTTGGTCTCGAGAAAGCCGCGTCCGCGCTCGAAGTCGAAGGTGGCGACGGGTCCGTACGCCCCGGTGAGATCGGCGGCGGTGGTGATCACGTGATCGACCGTCCCGACGGTCTCGAACAACCGCGAAACCTGTTCCTCGTCAGCGACATCCGCGACGACGGCACTGACCTTCCCATCTCCGAGCTCCCGCACCGCGTCGGCCAGTCGCTGCTCCGACCTGCCGACGATGATCACCTCGTTGCCCGCCGCCAGCAGGGCGTCGGCGATCGCCTGGCCCATACCGGAGCCGCCGCCCACCACGACCGCACGTCCGACCTGTGTTCCGAATCCGTTGTCTGTCATGCCATTCAGCAAACCCGCGGCGCGCACCCTCGTCCACGACGCGCGGTCGAACAGCTGTGAGGCCGGGGCTAACACCGCAGCTCCGGCCGCGTGCGTCAGGGCTGCAACGTCGCGAGCATGGCCTCCAGCTCCCGCTGGTCCGGGCCGACGAACGCGGGCACCTCCGGCGCGGCGTCCGCCAGGTCGAACAGCCGCTCGTTCAGGCCCCGGGCCGGGGGCAGGTGGGTGCTGTAGATACCCGAGGGATCCAGACCGCGCACGGGATCGACGGTGGCCGAATACTTCTCGGCATCGACGAGGTGGATCCAGGGACTGTCCACGGCCACCCAGAGGCGCTGCGCGGCGGTCAGTTCGGCCTCGGCGGCCTGGGCGTCGGGTGCGGTGGCCAGTTCCGCGCTGGACAGCGGCGCACCGAAGCAGTCCGAACTGAACAGTGCGCCGGAGCGGGTGTCGAAGACGCCCACGGTGGCCGGGTTGTCGAACAGCGGCGGCCGGAATCCGATCAGGTCACGGTCGCCGACACCGAGTCGCTGCCCGGGATTGAGCAGGTAGACCCGGTCCATGGGGATATTCCACTGGCAGGACAGGAGTCCGACGCCGATGAAGCTGGAGACCAGCCGGGCCTGCGGCGCGGCGTCGAGCAGCCGCCACAGTCCGCCGGTGTGATCGCGGTCGGGATGGGTGAGCCAGACCCAGCGCACGTCGGCCGGGTCGATGACGCGGCTCAGCGCGCCGAGGAAATCCTTGTCGGCGTTGCTCAGGCCGGTGTCGATGACGACCGGTTCGGCGGCGTGCAGGACGTAAGTGTTGACCGGGAGGAAGCCGAGGCTGGGGACCTCGATGAAATCGCTCAGGACGGTCACATCGGGAGTGATCGAGTGGATGTTCATGGCGGTTCCTGAAGCAGTGCTGCGGATGGAAACCTCTGTCCCGCCTCGATATTCAGAACGGGATCAACGTGCCGAACGGGGCGTCGGCCCGGCCGCGCCCCGAGAGCGTGCGACAGAACTCGATCGCATCGAGTTCGAACGATTCGCCATCGCCGTCCGGCGACGACCAGGTGCCGCCGGCCGGACCCGTGAGGGTGAGCCGGTAGGGCTTGCCATGCCGTTGGGTCCATTCCCGCACCACGTCGTCCACGATCCGGCCGTCATGATCGGCGGTCGGCTCCGGCCGCCGCGCGACAGCCCGGCCCAGGTCGATGCGGTGCATCCACGGATCCCGGGTCAGGATGATGTCGATGAGGTAGCCGAGACTCCAGCGTTCGGCCAGCCCATTGATCACCTGTGGCTCCGCCATCGGACGCCGCCGGAGGAGGCCGGGGGCGCGGCGGCGGCACTTGGCGGCCCGCGGCCCCAGGTCGGCGAGCATGACGACCAGTTCTTCCGGTGTGTGCCTGCCGAATTCGCGGACCTGCAGGGCGGTGAGCGCATCGATCATCTCCGCCTCGCCGCCCGGGCGCTCGGCCGCGATGCGCATCTGCCGTCGGTTCTCGAACGGGGACGCGGCCATGGCGGCCATGCCGACGACGTGCGATACCAGCTGATGCACGGTCCAGTCGGGGCAGTCGGTGGGCAGGTCCCAGTCGCCGGGCGCGAGTCCGGCGACGGTGTCGGCGATCCGGCGGTATTCGTCCGCAGCGAGCCGCATGGCCTCACGACGTTCGAGCTGGGGGCGGCGCGGCTCCTGAGCGGTGGTCCGCTGGCTGGATTCGTTGTCGCGCATGGTCTTTCCTCGTGTCGGGACGGGCCGCCTACTCGGGGCCGGGCGGCAGGCCCACGCCGTCGGCCCACATGGTCACCGCGCGATCCAGCAGGCGGCTGCGGCTGTCGCCGCCCGGATCGTTGGCCAGCTGCTGATCGACCAGGCCGCCGATCAGCGCGAAGAGGATCTCCACGTCGCCGCGGTCGGTCACACCGATCTCCCCCAGTAACTCCACCGTCTGCCGGACGACCCGCACCGACGGCGCGAACGCGTGCTCCGAGGGCTCGAAGCCCGGAATCGTGCGCTGGTTCATCAGCTGATAGCGGGCCAGATCGGCCACCGAGAAGTCGAAGAAGTTCCGCGCCATTGTTCGCACCCGTGCGCGTGGATGGGCCGGCAGCGTCACGCGGGCTCGCGCGGCCAGCTGTTCGTACTCGAGCCAGGCCGAGCCGAACATGGCGTCGTAAATGGCGTTCTTGGAAGCGAAGTGGGTGTACAGCGACGGGGGGCGCATGCCGATCCGGGTGGCCACCTCGCGCAGAGTCAGCTGAGCGAGGCCGTGTTCCCGGACCAGCGACCAGGCGACCTCCAAGATCTCCTGCCGAGTCGCCTCACGGCGTTCGGCCTTCCTATCGCGTGTAGTTTCGCCTAACACAGTTAGAAGTATGAGCTGCGTCACTCTCGAATTCAAGGACCGGACGGGAACCGGTCAGCTGGAACCGAGGCGGAGGCCGCCGGCGAGGGCGTCGGCCATGGTGTGCAGCAGGGGGTTTCGGGTGGTGGTGCGCCAGGCGGCGGCATAGGTGATGACCAGGGGGCGGGGTTGCAGCGGCCGCCAGACCAGGCCGGGGACCGTCGCGGTGCGGGCGGAGCCGACGCCGATGGCCCCGGGGCGGAGCGGAAGCAGCTGCAGCATCTGGGCGTGGCTCATGGCGCTGTCGCTGAGGACGACGGTCGCACCCCGCTCGCGCAGTTGCGACAGCACCGAGTCGTGGACCTCGGGGGCGGCGTCGCGGGCGAACATGATGAGTTCGTGGTCGCCGAGGTTCGACGGCTCCACCGAAACCGCTGCCGCCAGGGGGTGTTCGCGGGACATGACGATGCCGAGCTCCTCGTCGGCAATGGGGGTGCAGGTGAGGTTATCGGCCAGCCGGACCGGCATCCGCAGCACGGCCAGATCGACCTCCTCCCGATCCAGCAACCGCGCCTGCTCGCCACTGGTACCGGTGGACAGCGCGATGCGCACTCCGGGCTGGCGGGCCTTGAGCAGCGCCTCGAGCCGCCCCGGCAGCCAGGCGGGCGCGCCGTTCACGATGCCGAGCCGGAACACCGCATTGCCGGGCTGGGCGACGGCCCGGGTCTCCCGCAGCGCGGTCTCGGCCGCCTCCAGCACATTCCGGGACGTCGTCAACAGCACCTCACCCGCGGCCGTCAGCTCCACGCCGTGACTGCCGCGGATCAGCAATGGCCCGCCCACCTCACGTTCGATGGCGCGGATCTGCTGGCTCAACGTCGGAGTGGAGATGAACAACCGCTCCGCCGCGCGCCGGAAGTGCAGCTCCTCCGCCACCGCCACGAAATACCGCAACTGCCGCAATTCCACCCTTGAAGAGTAGGCGGCCACGCGGGTGCGCGAACAACCCGCCGGGCATCGGAATCGCCTCGGAATTCGAGGGCTCTACGCCCAGCCCGGTCCCGGGGCGGGCGAGGTGACGGTGGCCCAGCGTTCGGCGATGCGGCGGCCCTGGAAGCGCCACAGCACGAAGCCCTGGAAGCTGAGCGGCTGCCCGGTGGCGCGGTCGGTCCAGCGCCAGATGTTGCGGCACATCACCCGGTCGCCCTCGGCGAGCATCTCCACCACCGTGACGTGCAGGTCGGGCATGGCCTCGTACATGCCGAGCATCATCTTCTCGTCGCCGGTCAGGTCGGTGGGCCGGCCGCCGGGACCGTCGTGGTCGAGGAAGTCGGGGGTCATATTGCGGTGGATGACAGCGGCATTGCGCCGGTTCACGAACTCCTCGAAATGGTCGGCGACGAACTGCTTCATGGATTCGAGGGAGAGGTCGGTGGGCATCTTCGCCTCCTCTACGCGGCCGAGCGACGCTCTCCATGGTGCGCCCGGTCGCTCACGCGGCGTGAGGGATTGGGCAGCGCGGTGTCGGCGATTGGGCAGTACCACGCCGGTAGACCGGGCCGCCTCAGAGATTCGCGGGGCGGACCACCATGACCGAGGAGGCGCGTTTGCCCGATTCCTGGAGCAGCGCGATGGCGTGGCCGTCGGGATCGACGGCGGCGTAGACGCCGGGCAGGCCGATCGGGTCCAGCCAGCGGCCGTTGCGCAGGTCCTCGGCCTGGGCGGCGGTGATGTCGCGGACCGGGAAAGCGGTGCGCACGGCCGTGTCGATGTCCAGGCTCAGCAGCGGTTCGCCGGCCTCGGCCGCCGCGGCCAGCTGGTCCAGGGTGCGGGCGTGCTCGAGGGTGAACGGGCCGACGCGGGTGCGTCGCAGCGCGGTGAGATGGCCGCCGACACCGAGCTTTTCACCGAGGTCGCGGGCCAGGGCCCGGATGTAGGTGCCGGAGGAGCACTCCACCTCGACATCGAGATCGACGAATCGGGTTGTGCCGGTGTCGATATCGCGGCGGGCGAGGACGTCGAAGCGGCTGACGGTGACGGGCCGGGCGGCCAGCTCCACCTCCTCACCGGCGCGGGCGCGGGCGTAGGCGCGCTCGCCATTGACCTTGATCGCGCTGACGGTGGCGGGCACCTGCTGGATATCGCCGGTCAATGCGGCTATGCGCGAGGCGATCTCGGCGTCGGTGAGATGACCGGCCGCGGTGGTCGCGGTGACCTCGCCCTCGGCGTCGTCGGTCACGGTGGACTGCCCGAGCCGGATGGTGGCGGTGTACGCCTTGGTGGTCAAGATCAACTGCCCCAGCAGTTTGGTGGCCCGTTCCACACCCAGCACCAGCACGCCGGTGGCCATCGGGTCGAGGGTGCCGGCGTGCCCGACCTTCTTGGTACGCAACAGCCTTCGGCTCTTGGCGACCACGTCGTGGCTGGTCCAGCCACCGTCCTTGTCGACGATCAGCAGGCCGCCGAAGGCGTCGACCAGCGGGGGGAGCTTCTCGCGCCTGGCCTGCACCGCGCCCATCAGGCCTCCACGATCGCGGTCAGGATGAGGCCGTCGCTGATCAGCCAGCGGCCGTCGAACGAGGTCAGGGGACTGCCGCCGTCGGTGACCGGGCCGGGGACGAGCAGCTCGGTGTGGAAGGTACCCGCGCCGCTGCCCGCGGACTCCTCGTCCACGGTGAACGTGATGTGCGCGTCCTCGAATCCCAGCCACTTGCCGGTGAGCGGGAACCACGCCTTGTAGGTGGCTTCCTTGGCGCAGAACAGCAGCCGGTCCAGGTGCAGATCGGTGCCGGGCAGCACGGTCTGCAACCACTGCCGCTCGGGCGCCAGGCTCACCGAGTCCAGGACGCCATCCGGCAGCTGACCGTGCGGTTCGGCATCGATGCCGATGGACCGGAAGCGCAGTTTGTGGCCGAGCGCGGCGGCCCGGTAGCCGTCGCAGTGGGTGAGACTGCCGACGATGCCGCGCGGGAACACCGGTTCACCGGTGCCGCCCTTGCCGATGGCGACGGCGGGCTCCCCGAGCTGGGTCAGCGCCTGCCGGGCGCAGTAGCGCGCGCCGATGAAGTCCCGGCGCCGCTTCTCGACCGCGCGGGCAATCAGGTGCTCCTCGCCGGGGTGCGGTTTCAGGTCCTCCGGGTACGCCGTCAGTTCGGCCGCGGCGACCCCGTTGGGCAGAATCCTGCCGAGTATGCGCGCCGACTCCGTCGCCGCGACTGCCCGCTCCTCGATGACCCGCCTCCTGCTCGCTTCCGGCACTGCCGAATCGAGCCTACCGGGCAGGCGCGGACCGCTCCGCCGTTCACCCGGGGAGCGTTCTTCGCCGGACACCGCCGCGGGTCCGTTGCTAGGCTTTTGCCAGCTCATATCCAATCCGCAGTCCGCAACCATCGCGGCACGCCCCGGCGAGTCCGCGAGGCAGGAGGCGCGATATGACCGTCGAACCATCGAAACGGACCGGCCCCGCGCCGGCCGGATTCATCGGGCCCACCCGCACCATGACCACCCTGCGCGTCAACGGCCACGACCACTACACGGTGCTCGAACCCCGCACCAGCCTGCTGGACGCGCTGCGCGAGCATCTGCACCTGACCGGCACCAAGAAGGGCTGCGACCAGGGCGCCTGCGGGGCCTGCACGGTGTGGATCGACAATCGGCGGGTGCTGGCCTGCCTGACCCTGGCGCTGGCCGCCGAGGGCCGCGAGATCACCACCATCGAGGGCGTGGCCGACGGGGACCGGCTGCATCCGATGCAGCAGGCGTTCCTGGCGGCCGACGGATTCCAGTGCGGCTACTGCACTCCCGGCCAGATCATGTCGGCCATCAAATGCGTCGAGGAGGGCCACGCCGAATCCGAGGCCGAGATCGCGGAGTGGATGAGCGGCAATATCTGCCGGTGCGCGGCCTACCAGAACATCCGGGAGGCCGTCTGCCAGGGCCGGGATGCCCTGCGGCGCGAGGACGGTGAGCTGCCGTGAAACCCATCTCCTACGCCCGGCCGACCACCGTCGAACAGGCGGTGAGCACCGTGACCTCCAGGCCCGCAACGGTTTTCCTGGCGGGCGGCACCACCCTGGTGGACCTGCTGCGCACCGGCGCGCTGGAACCGGACAATGTCGTGGACATCACCTGGCTGCCGCTGGGCGGAATCCAGCACACCGACGACGGCGGGCTGCGCATCGGCGCGCTCGCCACCATGAGCGAGGTGGCGGTGGAACCCGGTGTGGCCGAACGCTATCCGTTCCTGTCGCAGGCGCTGCGCCAGGGGGCTTCGGCGCAGCTGCGGAACATGGCGACCATGGGCGGCAACCTCATGCAGAAGGTGCGGTGCTCGTATTTCCGGGATCCCGCAAGCGCCTGCGACAAGCGCGATCCCGGGTCGGGATGCGATGCGATCGACGGATTGCACCGGGGGCACGCGATTCTCGGGACCGGGCAGCGGTGCTTCGCCACCCATCCCTCGGATGTGGCGGTCCCGCTGACGGCCCTGGAGGCGACGGTCACCGTGTGGGGTCCGCGCGGGGAACGCACGATCGCCTTCGACGACTTCTTCCTGCTGCCCGGCCGCACGCCGCAGCTCGAGCATCCGATCGCCCCCGACGAACTGATCACCCGTATCGATGTGCCCGCATTGCCGTTCGCCCGCAACTCGCACTATCTGAAGGTGCGCGACCGGGAGTCCTACGAGTTCGCGCTCGCCTCGGCGGCGGTCGCGCTGAGCGTCGCCGACGGCACGGTGCTGGAGGTGCGGATCGGGCTGGGCGGTATCGCGACCAAGCCGTGGCGGGCCCGGATCGCCGAGCAGATGCTGATCGGGGTGTCCGCGACCCGGGAGAACTTCGACAAAGCCGCCGCGACCGAGCTGCAGGGCGCGGACACCTCGCATCCGATGAACGCGTTCAAGGCCGAGCTGGCGCGGCGGACGCTGGTGCGGGCGCTGGAAACGGTGTCACCGCAGCCGCATTCGGGAGCGACGCGATGACGGCCACCGCGGCCCGGCCGCTGATCGGTCAGGGATTCGATCGCGTCGACGGGCGCGCCAAGGTCACCGGTGCGGCGCAGTACACCGCCGAGGTGCCATTGCCCGGGCTGGCGCACGCGGTGATCGTGGGCGCGCGGATCGGCAGCGGCACAGTGCTTTCCATCGATGGTGGACCTGCGCTCGCGGCGGGGGCGGTCGCGGTGTACACGCACGAGAACCTGCCGAGGGTGGCGGCCATCCCGCCGCAGTGGCCGTCCGGCTTCGGCGGGCCCGCGCCCGGGCAGACCTTCTTCCCCTTGCAGGACACCACGATTCACTACTACGGCCAGCCGATCGCCGTGGTGGTCGCGGATACCTTCGAGTGCGCCCAGCACGCGGCGGGGCTCGTGACGGCCGGCTACGACGCACAGCAGCCGCTCATCCGGCTCGAGGACGGACGCGAGGCGCAGTATCAGCCGAAGACGGTGTACTGCGGTCTCGTCCCGGCCGTGCAGTCGCGCGGGGACTTCGAGATGGCGGCCGACACCGCGGCCCACACGGTCGACGCCACTTACCATTTCGCCGCCAACCACCACAATCCCATCGAATGCTCGGCCACCGCGGCGAGCTGGGACGGCGACACCGTCACCGTGTACGACGCCACCCAGGGCGTGAGCGCCACCCAGGCCACGGTGGCCGCGTACCTGGGCATCTCACCCGCGAATGTGCGAGTGGTCGCGCACTACGTGGGCGGCGGCTTCGGCGGCAAGGCACTGATCTGGCCGCATGTCACGCTCGCGCCCATGCTCGCCCGGGAACTGGGCCGACCGGTCAAGGTGGTGCTCACCCGCGAGCAGATGTTCTACGGCACCGGATTGCGGGAGGAACAGGAGCAGCGGGTCACGCTGACCTGCGACGGCAAGGGGACCTTCACCGGGCTGCGGCACCACAAACTGTCGGTCACCTCACCGTTCGACGACTGGACCGAAGTGTCACTGGGTGTGGCCGGGCAGGCGTACGCGATTCCGCACTGGGACGGGCAGTATCGCCTCATTCGGGGCAACCTCATGTCGCCGACGTTCATGCGCGGGCCCGGCGAGGCCTCCGGCATGCTCGCCATGGAGTGCGCCGTCGACGAGCTGGCCGCCGACATCGGCATGGACCCCATGGCATTACGGCTGCACAATCACGCCACCATCGACCCGGCGAGCGGGCATCCGTGGAGCTCCGACGGGTACGCCGAATGTGTGCGCACCGCCGCCGAACGCTTCGGCTGGTCAGGCGAGACCGGGCGCGGCGCCCCGCGCGCCGACGGCCACTGGCTGCTGGGCTGGGGCATGGCCACCGCCGGATACCCGGTGTACGAGCCGGGACAGCCGCAGCGCGCCCATGCGCGACTGCTCGCCGACGGGGCGCTGATCGTGCAGGCGGGCACCCAGGACTTCGGCACCGGCGTGGCCACCGCCATGGCGCAGGTCGCCGGGGACGCCCTGGGCATCGAATTCGACCGCATCCGAGTCGATATCGGCGACACCGACTACCCGAACATCGCGGCGGCCGTCGGATCGATGGGTGCGGGCATGATCAGCGCGGCTGTGCACACCGCGTGCACCGATCTGCGCGGGCAGTTGATCGCGCTCGCGATCGGCGATCCGGAATCACCGTTGCACGGGCGGATCGCCCCGGAGATCGAGGCGCGCGGCGGGCGACTGCGGGTGCGCTTCAATCCCGCTGTCGGCGAGACATATTCGGCGCTGCTGACCCGGCACCATCTCACCGACCTGGAGACCATCGGCACCTGGCACCCGCCCACCGGCGATCTGCCGTTCGGGCGCATCAGTTTCGGCGCGCAGTTCGCCGAGGTCGCGGTGGATCCGGAGCTCGGGCTGGTCCGGGTTCGGCGCATGGTGGGGACCTTCGCGCCCGGGCGGGTGCTCAATGCCAAGCTGGCGCGCAGCCAGGTGCTGGGCGGCATGAACTGGGGGCTGTCGCAGGCGCTGCTGGAGGCGACGGTGCCGGATGCGCGGACCGGTGCGTGGGCCAATCCGTCGCTGCTGGAATATCTGCTGCCCGTCAATGCCGACGCACCGGAGGTCGACATCTCCTTCGTGAAGGTCAACGACCCGATCGTCAACCCGCTGGGTGTGAAGGGGCTCGGCGAGCTGGGCATGATCGGCGCGGCCGCCGCCATCGTGAACGCGATCGCGCACGCCACCGGCAAACGCATCCGAGACTTCCCGGTGCGCATTGAACACCTACTCTGAAAACCGGTGTCTCACCGGTGAATCGGGCCGGCCGCCTCGGCATGCGGCCGGCCCGGCGCGTCACCCGCCTCCGCAATGATCTGCGCCGCGGCGCGGGTGTCAGGCCAGGCCGCGGCGGCGTTCGGCGGCTTCCTTCATCTTCAGGGCGGCGGCCTGCATTTCGGGGGTGATCTTGAAGTGGCCACCCCACTCGTTGAGGGTGTCGCCGTAGTCGGGGACGGGGAGGATCTGGCGGAGGAGCTTGTCCGGGAGGCCGCGGCGCTGCCATTCGCGGGGGTAGCCGAGGGAGACCTCTTCGAAGCGGACGCCGTCGTACCAGGTGGTTCGGGGAATGTGGAGGTGGCCGTAGACGGCGCAGACCACGTTGTAGCTGGTGTGCCAGTCGGAGGTGAGGTCGGTGCCGCACCACAGGGCGAACTCCGGGTACCACATCATGTCGACCGGCTTGCGTAGCAGCGGGAAGTGGTTGATCAGCACCAGGGGGGTGTCGGCGGGCAGGGCGTCGAGGCGGCGCTGGGTGTACTGGACGCGGGCGTGGCACCAGGCGTCGCGCGTCAGGTACGGCTCGGCGGAGAGCAGGAACTCGTCGGTGGCCACCACATTGCGGTCCTTGGCGATGGCCAGGCCCTCGGCCTTGGTCTTCGCGCCGTCCGGCAGCCAGGAGTAGTCGTAGAGCATGAACAGCGGGGCCAGGGTGACCGCGCCGCCGAACTCCTCCGCGCCCGCGCCCTCCCACACCGGGAACGGGTCCTCCGGCGTGACGACGTCCACGTCACGGCACAGCGAGACCAGGTAGTCGTAGCGGGCCGCGCCGTGCATCTGCACGGGATCCTTTGCGGTGGTCCACAATTCGTGATTGCCGGGCACCCAGATGACCTTGGCGAAGCGGCCGCGCAGGGTCTCCAGGGCCCAGCGGATGTCATCGGTCTTCTCGCCGACGTCACCGGCCAGGATGAGCCAGTCCTCGGGGGAATCCGCGCGGATCGCCTCGACCACCGGTTTGTTGCCCTGATGACCGACATGGATGTCGCTCACCGCCATCAACTTCGGAATCACCCAGCTCCGCCTCTCTGTTCGCGACCGGTCCTCGCAGCAACAGACCCGGCCCCCACCAGATTCCCATGCGGGGCCACAGCGGCTCTCAGCGCACCCAGCGAATCCGGGCGTTCGGTCCGAATCCAGCCGCGACAGTGAGAATTCCGGTGGCATCGCGCCGGCAGGAAGCCACGGCCACGTGACAGGGCCGTGGGATCTCGGACGGGATCCGCACCCCGCCGTCGATCTCGTAGCGCATATTGGTGACCTTCCACCGGCGCGCCCGGGGATCCTCGGGATCCGCCGGCGGGGCGTCGGGGCGGGCCACCACCATCACCTCGGTGATGCCGATCGGCCATTCGAAGACCAGCAGCCCGCGCTGTTCGGTCAGGCTGCGCGGGGTGGGCATACCGCTGGGCGGTTCGCCGTCCGGCCCGCGGCCTACCGCATCCGGCTCACCACCCTGGGCCGAATCGCGGTCCGAATCCCCATCGGACCGGGCCATTTCGGAGGCCCGGCCGGAGACGGACGCAACCACCCCGTACACCGGCACCGGTCCGGTCAGCGCCCCGCCGTCCTCCAGCGCGGTACCGCGGGTGCGGCCCACCACCCGCCACGACCCGTCGGCCAGCAGTCGCGTGACCCGGTACTCCACCCGCGGGGTCCGCGACGGGAGCCAGGTGATCACCACCGTGCCGTCCGGCTTGCGGCTCGCCGTCACCGCTCCCGGCGCGCCCACCTGCAGTTCGGCCAGCGCCGCCAGCGCCTCGGCATGGTCGGTGCACACTTCGAGCACGGCCCGCACGGCCTGCATGCGCAGTCCCGGATCCGACGGCAGCGCCTCGAACAGCCGCCCCGCCTCCATCACCGCCGCCCGTGCCCGCCCGATCAGCAACTCCCGGCTCGCTCCCCGCGGATCCGGATTGGGCACATCCGCCGCCCGCCGGTCCAGAAAATCCAGATGCTCGCCCAGTGCCTCCACGAACCGCCGCCCCACACAACAGGACACGGCCGCCCGCCAATGCACGGCCGCCGCCGCCAGCACCCGCTCGACCTCTTCCCCGACCGCCCGCACCGACCGCGCCCCCAGACTGTCGTCCCCGACACCGCGCCGCGCATCCGTGACGAATCCGGCTGCCTCCCTGGGCCGTCCCGCCCGCAACGAGGCCCGCGCCGCCCGCAATGCCGCCTCCCACGGCCGCCCGGCACCCGCACCGGCCGCCCCGCCCGTGTAGGGCGTCCGCTGCCACTGCGCCGCCGCCGGGGCCTCTCCACGACCTGGAGCAGTTGCGCCACCGCCCGAATACCGTGGCCCGCCACCGGTTCCCGAGGCGTCGCCCGTGCCGGCGGGATCGCGACCGAATTCGCGTCCGGCGGTCGCTGAGGCAGTCGATGTTCCCCGCTCGCCAGTCGCGTCCGCGGAATTTCGGCCAGCGCCGGATTCGGCGGCCGCGTCGGTCCCTGGCGGAGCACCATTCCCGGCAGGTTGGGTCGAAGTCGTTGTGGCGGAGCTGGTCTGCACGGGACCACCGGGGCGGGGCGGGGCGGCGAGGTGTTCGCGGCCTTCGACGGTGGTGCCGAGTTCGTCGGCGAGGGTGATGAGGATGCGTTCGGCGGCGGCGCGGTCGAGGCCGGCGGCGATGGCCACGCCGAGCAGGTAGTCGAAATCCGCTGCTACCAGGAGGTCTTCGACGAGTACGGCGGCACGGACCTGGGGGCGGAGCTGATCGGTGACCGTCTCGGTGACGGCGAGGAGGTAGGCGTCGACCGGGGCACCGCCGGGCTCGAGGAGGTCGCCGATATGGATGAGGAGCTCGTCGAGGACCACGCGGACCCGGCCGGGCGGGAGTTCGCGGGTGCGGGCGCGCAGGGCGCCGGCGCGCAGGCGGATCTCGTTGGTGTGGTGGGCGGCGGCGAATTCCATGCCGAGCAGGGCCAGCAGGGTGGGGACCGGATCGCCGGGGAGCAGGCGCTCGTATTCGGCGAGGAGCGCGCGGATCTGCCGGCGGCGTTCGGCACTCAGCGTGGGCGCGGCGGGCGCCGGCGCGGGCGCCTCGTCGACGATGCGGTGGCGTCGCACCCGGGCGGCGATCTCGGCCACGGTCAGCCCGCCCATGCGGCCGATGTCCTCGAGGCCGGGGATCTTGGCGGCGGGAATGCCGCCGTGCCGCGCCACCAGCCGCTCGATGGCGGCGTCGAGCATCTCGTAGCGCTCGGCCTCCCGCCGGGCCCGCAACTGCGTTACCCGATCCGCCTCGACGAGCCGGGAACCGGTGTGCAGCAAGGGTTCCGAGAGCTCGGCGTGCGCGTCCACCAGCAGCCCGGCCAGCACCCGGTACTTGGGATGGTCGCGCAGCTTCTGCCAGAGCGTCCAGACCGCCTCGACCCGCGCCGCCACCTCGGCGTCGCTCAGCCGCGCGGCCTCCGCGAGCGGAATGTCGTACAGCTCGAAGGTATCCGACTCCCCGAGCCCGCCCCGGCGTTCGACGGCGGCGAGGACGCGTTTGCGGTAGTCATTGGAATCGAAGGCATGCATGGCTTGTCGTCGGACAGCGTATCCCGGTCAGGAGTTGCGGCGGCGGGTGCGCTGCAACTGATCCAGCTCGCGCTCCACATCCGCCTGCGACAGGGTGGCCCCGGTCTGCACCGAAAGCATCAGCGGCAGATCGGCATCCACATGGTAGGCGGTCACGTGCAGCACCCCGTCGAATCCCATCTCGAAGGTCACCCGGACTTCACTACCCTCCGGATACCCGGGTGGAATGTCCCGAATCCTGCCCTCCACCAACACCTTCGTGTCCTCGGGCCGGGTCGACGCCGCCTGCCCCTGCTGCTCCACGATGGTCAGCTCGATCTGATCCTGGTCCGCCCGTACCGTCCCGTAGGACCGCCGCACGCGAATGGGCAGAGTCTGATTGCGATGCACCAGCCAGCTCGCCGCCAGCCCGTTGAACGGATCCAGCGCCAGCACCCCGAATCCACGCGACACCACCGTGTCCACCTGGATCTCGATCATGCGGCGCACCAGGCTCACCGGCTGCCCGAACGAATCGGCCACCCGCGCCAGCGAGGCCTCCAGATCACCCGGATCGGCCTCGCTCAGCCCCGCGCCGCCGCGTAGTCGCCCACGGGTCACCAGATCCGCGGCCACCAGCCGCTCCATCTCCAGCTTCTCGCCGTAGAGCGCGGCCCCGCGCGCCACCGACAGATCCGGATCGCGCAGCTCACCGGTCAGCCCGAATTCCTTGTGCAACTGCTCGGCCACCATCGGCATCCGCGACGAGCCGCCCACCAGCAGCAGCCGATCCACCTGCCGGACCCCGCGCTGCCCGGCAGCGGCCAGCACCGCCCTGGTGAGGTCCACCGTGCGCCGCATGAGCGAGGCGGTCATGGCCTCGAGCTCGGCGCGGGTCAGCGGGATCACCGCCCGGGCGCCGTCGTGCGCGATCACCACCTCGGTGCTGTCGGCGGTGGTGAGCTCGCGTTTGGCCTGCTCGGCCGCCAGCACCAGCAGCTGCGAGCCGACCGAATCGTCCAGGGGGTCTTCGGCATCCGGATTGGCGGCACAGAACCGCTGGGACAGGTGCAGCGCCAGCCGCTCGTCCCAGTCCGCGCCGCCGAGCTGATGATCGCCCTCGACCGCCAGCACCGAGATGCGCCGGTCGGCCAGTTCGATGACGGTGGCATCGAAGGTGCCGCCGCCGAGGTCGTAGACCAGCACGGTCTCGCGCGCCGGCGACGCACCGATCTCGATGGCACCGTCCAGCCGCCCGAAACCGTAGGACAGCGCCGCCGCGATGGGCTCGGACAGCACACCCGCCACCTCGAATCCGGCGTAGGTGCCGGCCTGGATGGTGGCCCGGCGCTCCTCGTCGCCGAAGTAGGCGGGCACCGTGATCACCACCCGTCGCACCGGTTCGCCGCCCGCGAATTCGGCATCGGCGGCAAGGCTTTTCAGAATGAGGGAGGAGACCGCGGGCGCCGACCACAGCTGCCCGTGCGCGCCGAACCGCCACTCCGCGTCCCCCATGCGGCGTTTCACCAGCGTGCACACGTGGTCGGGATCCAGGCGGGCCTGCCGGCGCGCGCCCTCCCCCACCACATGGTCGGTGGCGGAGGCGAACAAGACAACAGACGGGACGGTCGGATCTCCATTGAGCCCGATCAGCACCTCCGGCCGGCCATCTGCGTCAATTGCCGCAATTGCGGAATTCGTTGTGCCCAGATCGATTCCATAGACCCCCATGGCGGCGATGGTAGCAGCCGGGACCGACCACCAGGTCTATCGTTCGAGCATGACCGATCCAGCCCCGGCGGCCACCCTCCCGGTTCTGTCCGCAGTGCCCGCCCCGACCGACCTACCGGCCACGACGCTCGACCGCATCACCGAACGCATCGACGACCTGGCCCGCGTCATCGCCCGGCAGGCCGCCACCATCGAGCGACTGGCCGACGAGGCGAAACTGAAGATCCGGGACGAGCGGGCCGAAACCGAGGCACCCCTGATCCGCGACCTGTTCGCCCTGCACGGCCTGGCCCAGACCTTCGCCTCCACTACCGATTCGGAGCCGGACCGCCAGGGCTTCGAGACCATGAGCCGCCGGGTCGAGCGCATGCTGGCCGAGCGGGGCGGTGAGCTGGTGACGCCGTTCCGGGGCACGGACTTCGATCCGGACACCATGGAGGCCGCCGAGCTCACCGACACCGATGATCCGGCCGCCGACCGGACCGTGGAGTCGGTCATCCAGCCGGGGCTGACGATAGGAGATCGATCCATCCGGCCCGCGAAAGTCGTTGTGCGCCGGTATCGCAGGGCCTGATCGCCCCGCCGCCCGAAACTGACACTTGTTCCAGTAAGCACAAGTGCTTAACCTCGGGCTCATGACCTACTCCGCCGCCACCGCGATTGTCACGGGTGCCGCCTCCGGCATGGGGAGGGCGCTCGTGACCCGGTTGCTGCAGCGCGGCGCGTGCGTCTACGCCGTCGACCGCGCGGTGGCGGGCCTGGATTCCCTGGCCGCGAGCAGCGCCGGCGACCTCACCACCATGGTCGCCGACGTCACCGACCGCGAGGCCCTCGCGGACGTGGTCGAGCGGGCCGTCGCCGAGCACGGGCGGCTCGACTTCATGTTCAACAATGCCGGCATCGTGGTCGGCGGCGATTTCGCCAAGATGACCGACATCGCCTGGAACCAGATCGTCGACGTCAACTTCTGGGGTGTCGTGCACGGCACCCAGCTCGCCTACGCGCGCATGCTCGACCAGGGCGGCGGGCACATCGTCAATACCGCCAGCAGCGCGGGCGTCCTGCCGGTGGCGCGATCGGTCGCCTACACCGCCACCAAGCACGCCGTGGTCGGCCTGAGCACCGCGCTGCGCGCCGAGGCCGCCGAACACGGCATCAAGGTCAGCGTGGTGCTGCCCGGCGTGGTCGACACCGGCATCTTCGACAGTGCCGTGAACCTGCCCGGCTACGACTATCGCGCCTCCATCGACAAGCTGCCCTTCGCCAAGGTGAAGCCGCTCGCCGCCGCCGACACCATCCTCGAAGGCGTGGCGAAGAACAAGCAGTACATCAGTTTTCCCGCCTACAACCGCCTCATCATCGGGCTCAGCCGGCTGCTGCCCGACGTGATGGCGCCGATCATCAATCGCGGAGGACGCACATGAGACAGCAGTATCGCAGCATCGATGTCGGTGAGCCGATGACCCGATTCGCCCGGGGCTGGCACTGTCTCGGGCTGGCCGAGAGCTTCCGGGACGGAAAACCCCACTCGGTCAACGCCTTCGGCACCAAACTGGTGATCTGGTCCGACAGCAAGGGCGAGCTGCACGCTCTCGACGGGTACTGCCGGCACATGGGCGCGGACCTCGCCTACGGCAGCGTCAAGGACGACAATATCGCCTGCCCCTTCCACGATTGGCGCTGGCGCGGCGACGGTAAATGCGCCGCCATTCCCTATGCGCGCCGCGTTCCGCCGTTGGCGCGCACCCGATCCTGGATCACCTGCGAGGAGAACGGGCAGTTCTTCGTCTGGAACGATCCCGAGGGCAACCCGCCGCCGCCGGAGGTCGCGATCCCGCACATCGAGGGCATCGACACCGACGAGTGGAGCGACTGGGACTGGAACACCCTGCTCATCGAGGGCGCGCACTGCCGCGAAATCATCGACAACAACGTCGATATGGCGCACTTCTTCTACATCCACTACGCGTACCCGGTGTACTTCAAGAATGTGTTCGAGGGGCACGTCGCGACGCAGTTCCTGCACTCCAAGGGGCGGCCGGACGTGCACGCGAAGTCGAACTACTCGCAGGAGATGTCGCTGTTGCGTTCGGAGGCTTCGTATTACGGGCCGTCCTACATGATCAACACCCTGCACAACGACTTCGGCGACAACACCGTCGAGGTGGTGCTCATCAACTGCCACTACCCGGTGACGCACAATTCCTTCGTCCTGCAGTGGGGTGTGAGCGTGCAGCGCATCAAGGGCCTGCCGCCGGAGAAGTCGGAGAAGCTGGCCAAGGCGTTCGGCAAGAGCTTCGGCGTCGGATTCCTGCAGGACGTGGAGATCTGGAAACACAAGACCCGCATCGACAATCCGCTGCTGACGCAGGAGGATGGGCCGGTCTACCAGCACCGGCGGTGGTACGAGCAGTTCTATGTCGATGTCGCCGACGTGAAGCCGGAGATGACCGACCGGTTCGAATACGAGGTCGACACCACCCACGCCAATGAGAACTGGCAGGCCGAGGTCGCCGAGAACCTCGCAAGGCAGGCCGCCGCCCAGGCGAACGGCGCGGCCGACTAGCTCCACGGCGGCCGAGGCGCATTCTCCGCCTCGGCCGCCGAATCCGCTGCCGCCGAGCGCATTTCTCCTAAGCGGCGCGGCGCGGCACCTCGGCCCCCACCCGCGCCCAGCGTCCGGACAGCGCCCGCCAGCTGACGGCGACCAGGCGCAGCAGCATGAAAGCGACCAGCCCGGTCCAGATTCCGCCGATCCCCCAGTCGCAGGCCAGCGACAGCCAGATCATCGGCAGGAACCCCAGCAGCGCCGACCCCAGCGTGGCATTGCGCAGGAACGCGGCATCGCCGGCGCCGAGCAGCACGCCGTCGAGCGCGAACACCACGCCCGCCACCGGGATCATGGCGACGAAGAACCACCACACCACGTGGGTGCGATCCAGCACCGACGGATCATCGGTGAACAAGCGCGGGATCACCGGGTATCCGGCCGCGAACACCGCCGCCAGCAGCACCGAGAAGACCGTCGACCAGCCCGTGATCCGCCGCGCCAGACCCTGAGCGCCGCGCGCGTTCCCGGCTCCCAGCGCCGCGCCCACCAGGGTCTGCGCCGCGATCGCCAGCGAATCCAGGGTCAGCGCAAGGAAATTCCAGATCTGCAGCACCAGCTGATGCGCCGCCACCGATGCCGCCCCGAACCGCGAAGCCACCGCCGCCGCCGACACGAACGACGCCTGGAACGCCAGGCTCCGCACGATCAGATCCCGCCCCAGCACCAACTGCGCCTTCATGATCTCGACATGCGGTGCGAGCGGCACTTTCGCCCGCCACAGCGCACTCACGAACAGCGCACCGGAAATCGACTGCCCCACCAGATTCGCGACCGCCGACCCCTCCAGCTCCATTCGCGGCGCCCCCAGCAGCCCGTGCACCAGCGTCGGGCACAGCACCCCCGAAACCACCAGCCCCGCAACCACATACATCAGCGGCCGCCGAGTCTGCTGCACCCCGCGCGTCCACCCGTTCCCCGCCATCGACAACAGGATCAGCGGCACCCCGAACAACGCGATCCGCACCCACGACTCCGCCGCCCGCGCAATGTCATCCCCACCCGCAATGGCCCGCGTGATCGGCCCCGCAAAGATCTGCACCACCAGCACGATCGCCAACCCCGCACCCACCGCGATCCAGCTCGCCTGCACCCCCTCGATCATGGCCCCGCGCTCATCCCCCGCCCCGTGCCGCCGCGCCGCCCGAGCCGTCGTCCCATAACTCAGGAACGTCAACTGCGAACTGACCTGCGCCAGTATCAAACCGCCCACCGCCAGCCCGGCCAGCGCCAAAGCCCCCAGCCGCCCCACCACGGCCATATCGAACAGCAGATAGATCGGCTCCGCGACCAGCACCCCGAGCGTAGGAATCGCGATCCCGAGAATCCGGCGCGGCCCGGCCGCCGCGGCCTCGCCTCCCCGAGCCGTCGCCAGAGATCCCGGATCCTCCCCCGCGCCGTCGAACACCTCAGTACCGCTCATCCGCTCACCATCCCACACCGACTCGACGCCCCGAAGCCACCGCGCTGCACCGCCCGCATGCCCGCGCTCTCCCGCACCACGCCCGCCACCAGCCCGTTTTCCGCCACGGCGCACCCGGCACGTCCCCGCGGCCGCGCCCGAATATATGAACTGCCCGACCGACGGCAGCATCCACGCACAACCGACGGATCGCAAGGCGAAGGCCGAATATTCCTACTGATCGTCGGGGCCCGCACGTGTAAGCATGCGCAAGAGTGGGACACGGGCTGCCGTGGCCCCCTGCCACTGCGCGCCTGTCCCAGGTCGTGCCGGCGACCTGGGCGGGCGCGTCGGCGTACCCCTCGCACCCTGCGCATTCCCGCTGACTCGAACACCGGATGCGGGAGCACGGAAACGGTGTGAGAGTGATTACCGCAGGACGCGAGAGTTGGTTTGCCACCGCACAAAACCAAAGTAGGAGTGCAGTTGACTCAGCAAGAACTGCAGTACATCGGTGGTGAGCGCCGCACCGGATCCGGTGCGCCACTGACTATCACCGAACCCGCGACCGGCGCGGTGATCGCCACTGGCGTGGGAGCCGACGCCACCGACGTCGAAGTCGCCGCCGCGCGTGCGGCGTTTCCGGCGTGGGCGGGTAAGACTCCAGGCGAGCGATCCGACATCATGCATGGCTGGGCGCGGCCGCTCGGCGAGCGCGCCGCGGACCTGGCGGCCGAGTATTCGGCCGATCACATGACGTGATCGTCCGCACCGAATAAGCATCTCCCGACCCGCGAGGGCGGACCCGCCGGGTCCGCCCGCACAGGCATGTCCGCACCATTTTCGCGTGTTGACAACTAATTTCGTTGAGTAACGTGGATTTTTCAACGGATTCACTTGCCATGTAACAGAATTACGGAAGTATTCACTTCACGCGCAGACCACCGCGTACTCGTTCTCCCCTCGTGTGAAGGTGCGTTCCGCATGAATCCCTCCGACTCCCTGCAATCCCCGCGGGGCCCGTTGTCCCCCCGGCCCACCCGCCGCGGCCTGCTGCGCGGCGGCGCACTGCTGGCACTCGGCGGCGCGCTCGCCGCCTGCGGCACCAAGGGCTCGTCCAAGAACGGCGAACTGGCCTGCGCCATCCCCGCCGACACCTCGGCCACCGAGAAGACCATCGCCTTCTCCAACTGGCCCGGCTACCTGGACGAGGACGCGTCCAATGCCGAAATCCACCCCACCATGGCGGCTTTCACCGCCAAGACCGGCATCAAGGTCGACTATGTCGCCGATATCAATGACAACAACGAGTTCTGGGGCAAGGTCGGCGCACAGCTGAGCTCCTGCAAGAGCATCGACCGCGACATCATCGTGCTCTCGGATTCCACCGCCGTGCGCGTAGTGCGACAGGGCTACACCCAGAAGCTCGACACCTCGAAGATGCCCAACTTCGTGCGCAATCTGCATCCCATGCTGCGCGGGCAGAGCATCGACCCGGCCAATGATCACCTGGTGCCGTGGCAGTCCGGTCTGGTCGGCATCGGCGTGAATACCCATGTGACAGGTGAGATCCGGACCATCGACGAACTGCTGACCCGCCCCGACCTCGCGGGCAGAGTGACCTGCCTGACCGAGATGCCCGACACCATGGGCCTGATGCTGCATTCCCTCGGCAAGAGCGCCGCACAGTTCACGGACGACGACTACGACAACGCACTGGCCAAACTGCAGAAGGCCGTGCAATCCGGGCACGTGCGCAAATTCACCGGCAATGACTACGTGCAGGATCTGGCCAAGGGCGATATCGCCGCGTGCATGGCGTGGTCGGGTGATGTCATCCAGCTCACCGCCCAGGATCCGAAGATCAAGTTCATCAATCCGGACGAGGGCCCCGTGCTGTACTCCGACAATGCCATGCTGCCGGTGACCAGCCCGCACGCCGCGAATTCCATGGCCCTGCTGGACTATTACTACGATCCGGCCGTCGCCGCCAAGCTGGCCGCCTTCGTGCACTACGTCTGCCCGGTGGCCGGCGCGCAGGAGGAAATGGCCAAGTTCGATCCGGTGCTGGCCCAGAACCCGCTCATCTTCCCCGACACCGCGACGCAGCAGAAGCTCCAGATCTTCATGTCGCTCGACGAAGCCAAGGAGAAGGCCTATCAGGCCAAATTCCAGGCCCTGACGGGCGCGTGATATGACCGACCAGGACTTACGCCTCGAGGGCGTCACCAAGAGTTTCGCCGATTTCACCGCGGTCTCGGACCTGACCCTCACCATTCCCGACGGCTCGTTCTTCGCGGTGCTGGGCGCCTCCGGTTGCGGCAAGACCACCGCCTTGCGCATGATCGCGGGCCTCGACGAACCGACGGCCGGACGAATCATGCTGGGCGACAGCGATATCACGCGATCGCGCCCGTATCGGCGGCCGATCAACACGGTGTTCCAGAGCTACGCGCTCTTCCCGCATCTGAGCGTGGCAGAGAATGTGGGATACGGCCTGCGCCGCAAGGGAATCGGCAAGACGGCCGCGCGGCAGCAGAGCGATCAGATGCTGAAACTGGTGCAGCTGGAGGGCTTCGGCGAGCGCAAACCCGCGCAGCTGTCCGGCGGCCAGCAGCAGCGGGTCGCGCTGGCGCGCGCCCTGGTGAACCGTCCCGAGGTGCTGCTGCTCGACGAGCCCTTGGGCGCACTGGATTTGAAGCTGCGCCGGCAGATGCAGCTCGAGCTCAAGCGCTTGCAGAACGAGGTCGGCATCACCTTCGTGCACATCACCCACGATCAGGAGGAGGCCATGAGCATGGCCGACACCGTAGCGGTGATGAACGGCGGAAAGCTCGAACAATCCGGTGCGCCACAGGACATCTACGACTTTCCGGCGAGCGCGTTCGTGGCCAACTTTCTGGGGCAGTCGAACCTCATCGAGGCCACGGCGACCGGCGGCGGGGAAACGGTGAGCATCGAGGCGCACGGCCATCGACTCGGCGTCCCCGCCCAGCGCTGCCGCGTCACCTCCGGCCCGGTGCTGCTCGGGATCAGGCCCGAAAAGCTGGGCCTGACAACCGATCCCGAGCATCTCCCGCTCGGCCGGGTCAGTGTGACCGGCATCGTCACCGACACCATCTTCCTGGGCGTCTCCACGCAGTATCTGGTGAGTTCGACCTGGGGCCAGGAACTGTGCGCGCATGTGCCCAATGCGGGCTCGGGCGCGGCGATCCGGCCGGGCGCGCAGGTGGCGGTGCACTGGGATCCGGCGCATGCCTTCCTGCTGGGACGGCCGTAATGGCGGCCGTCATCCCGGCGGGCACTGCCGCCGCGCCCGTCGCCGCACCGCGCGGAAAACCGGGTGTCACACCGTATTTGCTGCTCGCGCCCGGTGTGCTGTTCCTGGTGGTGTTCTTCGCGGTGCCCACCGTGCAGTTGCTGGCCGCGAGCATGTACGACCGCACCGGGTCCGTCGAAAACGGGTACGCGCAAACGTTCTCACTGGACAACTTCGGCTACGCCTGGGACCTCTACCACGAGCAGATGCTGCGGTCGTTCGCGTATTCGCTGATCTGCACCGTGCTGTGTGTGCTGCTCGGCTATCCGCTCGCCTATGCCATCGCGCTCAAGGCCGGGCGGTGGAAGCACCTGCTGCTCATAGCCGTTGTCGCGCCGCTGTTCACGAGCTTCCTGATCCGCACGTTCGCGTGGAAGGCCATCCTGGCCGATACCGGTGAGCTGGTGGGGCTGCTCAGGGCCGTGCATCTGCTCGGTCCCGACGGACGGCTGCTGGCCACGCCCGTGGCGGTGATCGCCGGATTGGTGTACAACTTCCTGCCGTTCATGGTGCTGCCGCTCTACGCCAGCCTCGACAAACTCGATTCGCGGCTGCTGGAGGCATCGGCGGATCTGGCACATGGACCGGTGCGCACCTTCGCGCGCGTAACGCTGCCGCTGACCATGCCGGGCATTGTCGCGGGCACCCTGCTCACCTTCGTGCCTGCCACCGGCGACTACGTCAACGCGCAACTGCTGGGCAATACGCGAACGACCATGATCGGCAATGTGATCCAGTCGCGGCTGCTGGTGGTGAAGGACCTGCCGGTCGGATCGGCGCTGTCGGTCGTGCTCATGGCCGTGATCCTGGTGCTGGTGCTGGCCTACCTGCGCAAGACCGACACCGACGAGGTGGTGTGATGATCCGCTGGTTGCGCGCCAACTGGGTGCTGCTGCTGGGCTTTGCGATCCTCGCCTACTTGCTCGCCCCGATCGCGGTCGTGCTGCTGCTGTCGTTCAACCAGCCCGGCAGCCGCAACACCACCTATGTCCTCGACATGGCCGACTTCCACTTCACCTGGCACAACTGGACCGATATGTTCGGCCCGGCCGGGCTGCGCGATGCCTTGGTCATGAGCCTGATCATCGGGGTGCTGGCGGCCGTCGTCGCGACCGCGCTCGGCACCGGAATCGCGTTCGCGCTGGTCCGGTATCGATTCCGCGGCCGGACCTCGGTGCAGGCGCTCATCTTCCTGCCCATGGCCACGCCCGAGATCGTCATGGGCTCGTCACTGCTGACGCTGTTCCTGGGTTTCGGCATCCCACTGGGGTTCTGGGCGATCCTGCTCGCACACATCATGTTCTGCCTGTCGTTCGTGGTGGTGACCGTGAAAGCCCGCCTGGCCGGGCTGGATCCGAGGCTGCAGGAGGCGGCCATGGACCTGTACGCGACGCCGGCGCAAGCGTTCCGGTCCATCGTCCTGCCCTTGGCATGGCCGGGCATCGCGGCCGCCGCGCTGCTGGCCTTCTCGTTGTCCTTCGACGATTTCGTGGTCACCAATTTCACCGCCGGAACGGATCTGACCTTCCCCATGTACATCTGGGGCATCAATCTGCGCGGCATTCCACCACAAGTCAACGCCGTCGCCAGTGCGACCTTCCTGATTTCACTGGCGTTCGTTGTTATCGGTCTCGGCGGCCGGTCCGCCGGGCAAGAGAAAAGGAGTTGATCGGTCATGCAGACCAAAGGAAGCAAACTGTGGGCGTCGGCCCTCGCGGATGCAGCGCCGACGCCGTACTGGACCGACCGGGCCGAGCGGCCCGCACCCACCGACCCGCTCACCACCGCCACCGACGCCGACCTGGCCGTCATCGGCGGCGGCTACAGCGGACTGTGGACAGCGTTGCTGGCCAAGGAAAGAGACCCGCGCACCGATGTGGTGCTCGTCGAATCGGCCCTGTGCGGTCACGCCGCCTCCGGCCGCAACGGCGGCTTCTGCGCCGCCAGCCTCACCCACGGTCTCACCAATGGCGTCGACCGGTTCCCTGAGGAGATCGCCGACCTGGAACGGCTCGGCCGCGCCAATCTCGACGCCATCGAGGATGCCGTGCGCCGCTACCGCATCGACTGCGACTTCCGGCGCACCGGCGAAATGGAGGTCGCCACGGCGCCGCACGAGCTCGAATGGCTGCGGGAAAGTCATGACGCGACAGCCGCTCTCGGCTACCGCAGCGAACTCCTGGACGCGTCCGAGGTGCAGAACCTCGTACATTCACCGACCTATCTAGGCGGGTGGTGGGATCGCGACGGCGTCGCGATGCTCGACCCCGCGCGGCTGGCCTGGGGCCTGCGCCGCGCCTGCCTGGAGTCGGGCGTACGAATCTACGAAGGCACACCCGTGCAGCGCATTTCGCGTTCACACGGCGGCACGCTGACCATGCACACGCCACACGGCGAGATCCGTGCGCCCCGAGTCGCCTTGTGCACCAGCGCATTCGCGGGCCCACTACCGAAGGTGTCACGGCACGTGGTACCGGTCTACGACTACGCTCTCATGACCGAGCCGCTGTCCGCCGAACAGCTGGACGCCATCGGCTGGGGCGCGCGCATGGGCCTCGGCGACGCCTCGTACCGCTTCCACTACTACCGCCTGACCAGTGATAATCGCATTCTGTTCGGCGGCTATGACGCGATCTACCACTTCGGCGGAAGGATCGCGCCCGCACTGGAATACAACGAGGCCACCTTCGAAACCCTGGCCCGGCACTTCTTCCAGACCTTCCCGCAATTGGACGGGCTGCGCTTCACCCACCGCTGGGGCGGCGTCATCGACACCTGCGGGCGATTCTGCGCGTTCTTCGGCTCGGCGTACCGAGGGCGACTCGCCTACGCCGTCGGGTACACCGGGCTCGGGGTGGGCGCGACCCGCTTCGGCGCGGAGGTCATGCTGGACCGGCTCTACGGGCTCGACACCGAGCGCACCCGACTGCGCATGGTGCGATCGCGCCCGCTGCCGCTGCCGCCGGAACCGTTGCGGTCGGCGGGAATTCAGCTCACCCGATGGTCGATGGCGCGTGCCGACAAGCATCAGGGTCGGCGGAACCTGTGGTTGAAGACCCTCGATTACACGGGTCTGGGATTCGATAGCTAGCCGCAGCGGGCAGGGGCGCGTCCCGACAGCGGTGCGCCCCTGCCCGACCGAATCAGTCGCAATTGTTTGTACCCCCTTCTTCGAGGAGTCCTTCCATGACCGCCACCGCCGAGCCTCGATCGTTCGCCGCCGCTGCCGCCGCGCCGCGGGTGTTGCGCGATCACCTGTGGATGCACTTCGCCACCCACAATGGGCGCGACGAAGCCGACGCACCCCTGATCGTCCGAGGGGAGGGCGCATATCTCTTCGATGACAAGGGCAAGCGCTACTTGGACGGGCTCGCCGGGCTGTTCGCCGTCCAGGTCGGCCACGGCCGCGCGGAGCTGGCCGAGGCGGCGGCCCGCCAAATGCGCGAGCTGCCCTACTTTCCGCTCTGGGGCTACGGCCATCCGCCGGCCATCGAACTGGCCGACCGGCTGGCCGCCTCCGCGCCCGGTGACCTCGAGCGCGTGTTCTTCACCGTCGGCGGCGGCGAATCCGTCGAAACCGCATGGAAACTCGCCCGCCAGTACTTCAAGCTGTCCGGGCAGCCCACCAAGCACAAGGTGATCAGCCGCTCAATGGCGTACCACGGCACCTCCCTCGGCGCCCTGTCGATCACCGGAATCCCCGGCGCGAAAGCACCTTTCGAGCCACTGGTCCCCAGTACCCAGCGTGTCCCCAACACCAACTTCTACCGCGCCACCGAACACGCCGACGACTATGCGGCCTACGCCCTCTGGGCCGCCGACCGCATCGAGGAAGCCATCCTCTTCGAAGGCCCCGAAACCGTCGCCGCGGTCTTCCTCGAACCCGTCCAGAACACCGGCGGCTGCTTCGTCCCGCCACCCGGCTACTTCCAGCGCGTCCGCGAAATCTGCGACCGGCACGATGTCCTGCTGGTCTCCGACGAGGTCATCTGCGCGTTCGGTCGCCTCGGAACCCCTTTCGGCGCACAACGTTTCGGCTACCAGCCCGATATGATCACCACCGCCAAGGGACTCACCTCCGGCTACGCACCGCTCGGCGCGGTCCTCATCAGCGATCGCCTCGCAGAACCCTTCCACCGCACCGAAACCCCCTTCATGCACGGCTCCACCTACGGCGGCCACCCGGTCTCCTGCGCAGTGGCCCTGGCCAACCTGGACATCCTCGAAGGCGAAAACCTCTACGAGCACGTCCGGACCAACGAAGACCGCTTCCGCACCACCCTCGAAAAGCTCACCGACCTCCCCATCGTCGGCGAGGTCCGGGGCACGGGCTACTTCTGGGCCGTGGAACTGGTGAAGGACAAATCCACCAAGGAACGCTTCACCCCCGAGGAATCCACCCGAATCCTCCGCGAATATCTATCCAAGCAACTCTTCGCCCACGGCCTCTACTGCCGAGCCGACGACCGCGCCGAACCCGTCATCCAGTTCGCACCCCCACTGATCTGCGACCGCACCCACTTCGAGGAAATCGAACAGATCCTCCGCGAAACCCTCACCGGCGCTTGGAAACTCCTCTAACCGCCAACCGGCAACCCGTTCTCGTCGGCGCGGTGCCGCAAGGGGTTACGGGTGGGCGAGTTCGCGCAGGAGGTTCGCGACGAGGTCGGAGACCGGGCCGGCGGTGGAATAGCCTGCGGCGTAGCGGTGTCCGCCGCCGCCGAGGGCGGCGCCGACGCGAGATACGTCGACGCCGGGGGTGCCGTCGTCGTTGGCGTGGGAGCGCAACGAGACCGTCCAGTGTTCGGGTTCGACGCGCGATTCCTTGAAGACCGCGGCGACTTGGGCCTCGGCGGTGGTTCGGATCAGGTCGATGACGCTCTCTACCTCTTCCGAGCGCACGGCTTCGGTGTCTTCACGGCGGACTACCGCGTAGACCAGGCCCGCGCCGTTCGCCGCATCCGGAATCAGCTGGGCGGAGGCCAGGACTCGGGAGAGCATGGGCAGCCAGGCGAAGGGGTGGGTGTCCATCAATGTGCGGGTGATGGTCGCGCCGTCGATGCCGGTGGCCAGGAGACGTTCGGCCAGCGCGTGGGAGCCGGCGCGGACCCACTTGAAAGAGCCGGTGTCGGTGACCAATCCGGCGTAGAGGCAGTGCGCGATATCGCGGTCGATGGGCTCGCCCCAGGCGTCCAGGATGCGGGCGATCACGCCCGCCGTGGACTCGGCGGCCTCGTCCACGACATCGACGTCGCCGAAGCGGGTGTTGGAGCGGTGGTGGTCGATGACCAAAGTGGTTGTGGCACCGGTCAATCGGTCACGCAGCGCGCCGAGGCGACCGGCGGCACCGCAATCCACCGAGACCAGCACATCGACCTCACGCGGCACCCGATCGGGTGACACCAGCAGCTCGGTGCCGGGCAGTGACCGCATGGAGACCGGCAGCTCCGCCGGTTCGGCGAAGGAGACGACGACCGGGACCCCGCGCCGGCGCAGTACCTGCGCCAAGGCCAGCCCGCTGCCGACGGTATCGGCATCGGGCTGGATGTGGCAGAGAATCGTCACCGATTTCGCGGCCTCGAGAACCTCGACGGCGGGGGTGACATCGACGGGGGTCACGGCGTGGTCAGGCTTCGTCGTCTTCCTCGTCCTCGTCCGACTTGTACGGGTCCGCCTCACCGGCGTAGTTCGCGCCGACCGCAACCTGCGCCACGCGCGCGTCGGAGGCGCGGGCCTTGGCCAGCAACTCCTCCATCTCGCGGGCCGCGTCGGGCACGGTGTCGAGCTTGAACGCCAGCGTCGGGGTGAACTTCACCCCGGTGCCCGCGCCGACCTTGGACCGCAGAATCCCGGCGGCCTTCGACAGACCGGCGGAGGCTTCCGCGTAATCGGGTTCGGCGTCGATGGTCTCGCCCATGACGGTGTAGTAGATGGTCGCCTCGCGTAGGTCACCGGTCACCTTGGCGTCGGTGATGGTGACGAACCGCAGTCGCGGATCCTTGATCTCGTATTCGATCGCCGTTGCGACGATGGACGAGATGCGCTTCGCGAGTCGGCGTGCTCGAGCCTGATCAGCCATGCCGAGCCCTCCTCACTTCTTCAGTCTTCGGGTCCGAAGACGCGACGGCGTACCGCCAGCAACTGTAACTCCGGACGATTGGCGACGTGCCGTTCACACTTGTCCAGCACCTCGGTCAGATGATTCATGCCGTAGCTGACCATTGCCACACCGAGCAATGCCCGGCGATACCGGTCATGATCTCCGCCCTCGGTGACACTCACCTCGAACCGCTTCAGGTCGGCGAGGATGGGACGGATGACAGAGCGCTTCTCTTTCAGTGAATGCACATCACCGAGCAAGATATCGAACTCGAGCGCTCCGAAGAACATCTTTTCAGTCATATGAACGCGCCCCGGGGAATGCGCGCACGGTTACCCGGAAAGGAAAGGGGCACAACCCCGCCGGACCCGAGGGCCCGGCGGGATCGTGTACTGCTTCCTAGTCGCGCGGCTTCTCCCGCAGCTCGTAGGCCTCGATGATGTCGCCATCCTTGATGTCGTTGAAGCCCACGGTCATACCGCACTCGTAGCCTTCGCGGACCTCGGTGACGTCGTCCTTCTCGCGACGCAGCGACTGGATGGTGGTCTCGGCGACCACCACGTTGTCGCGGATCAGGCGCGCCTTGGCGTTGCGCTTGACCGAGCCCGAGAGCACCCAGCAACCCGCGATATTGCCGAACTTGGAGGACCGGAAGATCTGGCGGATCTCCGCCCGACCCAGCTCGTGCTCCTCGTAGATCGGCTTGAGCAGACCCTTGAGGGCCTTCTCGATCTCGTCGATCGCCTGGTAGATGACCGAGTAGTAGCGAATGTCCACGCCTTCGCGGTTCGCCAGCTCGGTCGCCTTGCCCTCGGCCCGGACGTTGAACCCGATGATGATCGCGTTCGACGCCGACGCCAGGTTGACGTTGGTCTCGGTGACGCCACCGACACCGCGGTCGATGACGCGCAGCCGCACCTCGTCGCCCACATCGATACCGAGCAGCGCCTCTTCGAGGGCCTCGACGGTACCGGAGTTGTCGCCCTTGAGGATCAGGTTCAGCTCCGAGGTCTCCTTCAGAGCGGCATCCAGATCTTCCAGGGAGATCCGCTTGCGGCTGCGCGCGGCCAGGGCGTTGCGCTTGCGAGCGTTGCGGCGGTCGGCGATCTGACGCGCGATGCGGTCTTCCTCGACGACGAGCAGGTTGTCACCCGCGCCCGGCACCGAGGTGAAACCGATGACCTGGACGGGCCGCGACGGCAGCGCCGCCTCGACGTCGTCGCCGTGCTCGTCGACCATGCGGCGCACGCGACCGTAGGCGTCGCCCGCCACGATCGAGTCGCCGACGCGCAGCGTGCCGCGCTGGACGAGGACGGTGGCCACCGGGCCACGGCCGCGGTCGAGGTGGGCCTCGATGGCCACACCCTGCGCGTCCATGTCCGGGTTCGCCCGCAGGTCGAGGGCCGCGTCCGCGGTCAGGACGACCGCCTCGAGCAGCGACTCGATGTTGGTGCCCTGCTTCGCCGAGATGTCCACGAACATGGTCTCGCCACCGTATTCCTCGGCGACCAGACCGTATTCGGTCAGCTGCTGGCGAATCTTCTGCGGGTTCGCGCCTTCCTTGTCGATCTTGTTGACCGCCACCACGATCGGCACGTCCGCGGCCTGCGCGTGGTTGATGGCCTCCACCGTCTGCGGCATGACGCCGTCGTCGGCCGCGACCACGAGGATCGCGATGTCGGTGGCCTTCGCACCACGGGCACGCATGGCGGTGAACGCCTCGTGACCGGGGGTGTCGATGAAGGTGATGAGACGGTCGTCGCCGTTGACCTCGGACAGCACCTGGTAGGCGCCGATGTGCTGGGTGATGCCGCCGGCCTCGCCCTCACGGACGTTGGCCTTACGGATGGTGTCCAGCAGTCGGGTCTTACCGTGGTCGACGTGACCCATGACGGTCACGACCGGCGGACGGATCTGCAGGTCTTCCTCGTCGCCGTCGTCCTCGCCGTAGGTGAGGTCGAAGTTGGCGAGCAGCTCGCGGTCCTCGTCCTCCGGAGAGACCACGTGCACGACGTAGTTCATCTCCGAACCCAGCAGCTCGAGGGTCTCCTCGTTCACCGACTGGGTAGCGGTGACCATCTCACCGAGGTTGAACAACGCCTGCACCAGCGAGGCCGGGTTGGCGCCGATCTTCTCGGCGAAGTCGGACAGCGACGCGCCACGGGCGAGGCGAACGATCTCGCCGTTGCCGCGCGGCAGCCGCACGCCACCGGCGATGGGCGCCTGCTGGTTCTCGTACTCGGCGCGCTTCGCCCGCTTCGACTTACGACCCTTGCGGGGAGCGCCACCCGGGCGTCCGAAGGCACCCGCGGCACCGCCGCGACCACCACCGGAACCGGGACGGCCACCGCCGCCGCCACCACCGGGACGACCGCGGAAACCACCGGGAGCACCACCGGTACCGGCACCGGCGCCGGCACCCTGACCGCCACCGGGAGCGCCGCCGCCGCCGCGGTAGCCACCACCGCCGCCGCCACCGGGACGACCGCCACCGGCGCCGCCAGGACCACCCGGACGCGCCGGACGGCCTGCGCCACCCGGACCGGCCGGACGCTGAGCGCGCGCGGGCATGGCACCCGGGTTGGGCCGGGGCGGCATCGAGCCGGGGCTGGGACGCGGGCCACCCGGACGGGGACCGCCCTGACCGGCCGCGGCCGGACGCGGGCCACCCTGACCCGGGCCGGGGCGCGGACCGCCCTGACCGGGACCCGGACGCGGGCCACCATGGCCCGGACCCGGACGGGCGCCGCCCTGCGGGCCGGGACGCGGACCACCCTGGGCCGGACCCGGACGGGGACCACCCTGGGCCGGACCCGGACGCGGGCCGCCCTGCTGCTGACCCGGACGGGGAGCCGGACGCGGCGCCGGACGCTCCGGAGCCGAGGAGAACGGGTTGTTACCGACCCGCGGCGGCTTCGGACCCGGCTTGGGTCCAGCCGGACGCGGGGTGCCCGGCTGGGCCGGGGCGCTGCCCTGCGCGGGACGCGGGGCCGGGGCGCCCGGACGCGGCGCGTTCGAACGCGGGGCCTGCGGGGCCGGAGCGGACGGGGTAGCCGACGCGGAAGCCGCTGCGGGAGCGACGTTTTCGCGAGCAGCGGGCTTGACGGCCGCCGCCTCTCCGGGCCTGCCCGGGGCCGCCGGGCGGGCGGCCGGAGCCTCGACCGACTCGGCGCGAGCGGCCGGAGCCACCTGCGCAGCCGGAGCCGGAGCCTGCGGCGCGGGGGCCGGAGCCTGCGGCGTCGGGCGGGGGCCCGGACGGGGACCGGCACCGGGGCCGGCCGGCTTGGCGGCCGGACGCGGGGTGCTGTCACCACTGGGCTTGGGGGTCGCCGACTTGGCGGCCCCATTGGACGGGGTGCTCTTGGGTGCGAGCGACTCCCGCAGCCGGCGCGCGACGGGTGCTTCCACCGTCGAGCTCGCCGACTTCACGAACTCGCCCTGCTCCTTGAGCCGCGCGAGTAGTTCTTTGCTCGTGACACCGAGTTCTTTAGCCAACTCGTGCACGCGGGCCTTGCCTGCCACTGCTCTCCTCACTCAGAGGTCGAGCGCAGCAGCCCGTTTCACGACGGGACGCGCGCACGACCTCGACTAATTTCGAAGGCCGATCATTTCTGGGACTTCACGGTTTGCTCATGAGTGCTCGTGCCTGTTCTCTACGTAATGCTCCAGGGCTGAGATATCCAGATGTCCGGACACTCGTAGTGCTCTGCCGAATGCTCGGCGCCGAACTGCTTGGCTCAGACAAGCCGAAGAGGGGTGCAACCAGGCACCCCTTCCGGGAAGTCTGTGCCGCGGATCCGGAATGACCACAACGTCCTGCCCGGAGGCAGACCCTTGCGCCACGACCCGCATCAGATCGGCGGCCAGCTCGCGTCTGCGACATCCGATGCAGGTCCGGACGGGTGCCGATCTTGCTGACACCCGCTCGGCGCGCAGAGAAGCCGAAGACTCGCGCTGAGCCTGCGTCCACTCTACCGCTGTCACGTCCCGATCTCCGCATCCGTACCCCTTGGAAGTTACCAACCTGTCATCCCAGGGGTCTGTTTCACAAATCTCGGGACCGACCGGGCCGGATGGATCCGGCAAGATCAACCCCGGTGGGTCTCGCCTCCGCCGGCCGCCGCCGCGGGACGCACACCACCCTGGACCTCGGCCGCCGCATCGGAGCGAATGTCGATGCGCCAGCCGGTGAGCCGGGCCGCCAGGCGGGCATTCTGGCCCTCCTTGCCGATGGCGAGGGAGAGCTGGAAGTCCGGAACCACCACCCGCGCGGCGCGGGCTTCGGGGTCCACGATGGTGACCGATACAACTTTCGACGGGGACAGCGCATTCCCGACGAAGGTGGCCGGGTCCTCGGCGTAGTCGATGATGTCGATCTTCTCACCGGCCAGCTCACTCATCACGTTGCGCACGCGCTGGCCCATCGGGCCGATGCAGGCGCCCTTGGCGTTGACGCCGGGGACCGTCGAACGCACCGCGATCTTGGAGCGGTGCCCGGCCTCGCGGGCCACGGCCACGATCTCCACCGAGCCGTCGGCGATCTCGGGGACCTCCAGCGCGAACAGGCGGCGCACCAGGTTGGGGTGCGTGCGCGAGAGGGTGATCTGCGGGCCGCGCGGGCCGCGGGAGACGCCGACCACGTAGCACTTGATGCGGTCGCCGTGCTCGTAGGTCTCGCCCGGCACCTGCTCGGCGGGCGGGATGACGCCTTCCGCGCCGTGGGCTTCCGAGCCGATGCGGACCACGACGGTGCCGCGGGCGTTCATGCGGGCGTCGCGCTGCACCACACCGCCGACGATGTCGCCCTCGTGGGTGGAGAACTCGCCGAAGGACTTCTCGTTCTCGGCGTCCCGCAGGCGCTGCAGCACGACCTGGCGGGCGGTGGTGGCGGCGATGCGGCCGAAACCTTCGGGGGTGTCGTCCCATTCGGAGATGACATTGCCGTCGGCGTCGAGCTCGCGGGCCATCACACGCACGACACCGGTCTTCTGGTTGATGTCGATGCGGGCGTTGGGCTGGTGGCCCTCGGTGTGCCGGTAGGCGGTGAGCAAGGCGGACTCGATCGCGGAGATCACCGTCTCCATCGAGATCCCCTTGTCGGCGACAATCGCGCGCAGGGCTTCGATTTCGATGTTCATTCCACGATCCCTTCGGTCTGTGAATCGGATTCTGCTGCTTCGTTTTCGGATCCCTCCTGCGCACCGGGCTGGGGACGGCCCGGCGCTACTCCCCCTGCGAGTTCCAGTTCGGCCGCGCCGGGTGGACTGAATTCCACCTGCACGACGGCGGATTGGATATCGGCGAGCGGCACCGTCACCCGGTGTGGCTTCCGCTTGCCACCGAGGACCAGCGCGACGTCGGTGTCGGTGACGACGCCGGCGCGGGCCTCGAACGTGGTCTTGCCCTTCTCCTCCGGTGATTCGGCGCCGGGGCGCAGCACGATCTTCACCTTGCGGCCCCGGGCGCGCTGCCAGTGGCGCGGGGAGGTGAGGGGCCGGTCGATGCCGGGGGTGGTGATCTCGAGCAGGTAGGCGGTTTCGCCGAAGTCATCGGCGTCGTCGAGGGCCTGCGAGATATCCGAGCTGAGTTCCGCGACCGCGTCCAGGTCGGGGGATCCGTCACTGTCGACGGTGACCTTGAGCTTGGCCTGCGCTGTACCGGCAGCCGAAATCGCGACGCCTTCGAGGTCGAATCCTCGGCGTTCGACGAGCTCAGCAACTAGCTGGCTCACCCTTTCCTCGGTCGGCATCGGCATGTGGGGCGGCTCCTGGTTCAGTTGTCACGGGTTGAGTTGTCGGTATCGATACTGGTCGGGCACGGTCGGCAGACCCGTCTCCGCCCTCGGGAGGGTGGATTCGGCGAAATGCCGTGCCGAAGGTCTAGCGTAACGCGCGGAAAGAGTGTAAAGGACCAGCCAACTCGCTCGAGTTCGGCATGGTCGGCGCTGTGGTGCTGACGGCGTGTCCAGCACGACGCGCCCGTGACGGTTCCCCGTCGTTCCAGATCACAGCCTATCCGACGGCCCTCGCGCAGCAAGCTGCCCGCGACGGCTGGCACCATGTATGCCGTGCCCAGCAGTCAGAGCGGCCTTCCGGCCGGTGTCGTCGGTCTCACGGTCCCGCCGGACCGAACCCGGTCCTCCCCCACCCCCGAACCTCCTGTCCCCGCCGTGAACCGCCGCAGCGCGCTGCGGCTGGCCGGTGGCGGCGCGCTGGCGGTGGCGGCGGTGGCCGCGCTGGCCGCCTGCACCAGGGACGACACTCCCGCCGCTCCGGATCCGCTGATCGCACAGGAGACCTCGGCTCGTACCGACGCGGCCGCCGCGACCGCCGCCATCGCGACCTCTCCCGACAAGGCGGGCGCGCTGCAGACCATCGCCACCCAGCGCACCGCGCACGCCGATGCCCTGCGTACCGAAATCGACCGCGCCATCGGCGTTTACGGCGACGGCACCACCCCCAGCCGCCGCACCCCGCCGGTCACCCCGACCGCGCCGGTCCCGCCTCCGGCCGTCACCGCCCTGCGGACCCAGCTCCAGCAGTCCCAGCGCTCGGCCGCCGACCTCTCGGCCCAGCTCTCCGGCTACCGCGCCGGTCTCCTCTCTTCGATCAGCGCGTCGTGCGCTACCCACGCGGGGGTTCTCCTGGCATGACCACAACCGACCAGCAGGCACTCATCGATGCGTTGAGCGCCGAATACGCCGCTGTCTACGCCTACGGCGTGATCGCGGCCTACGCCAACCACGACCGCGACAAACTCGTCGCCGAGTACACGGCATCCCACCGCGCCCGCCGCGACGCCACCATCGACACCCTGAAGGCTTCCGGCGCAACGGTTCCCGAGCCCGCCGCCGCCTACACCTCGCCCGTCCCGGTGACCGACCCGATCCCGGCCGCCAAGCTGGCGGTGACCGTCGAATCCGACACGGCGGCGGCCTGGCGCTCGGTGGTCGAACGCGCCGGCGACCCCGACCTCCGCCGCACCGGCATCGATGCGCTCACCGAATGCGCTGTGCGCCTTGCCACTTGGCAGTCGATCCTGGGCACCAGCCCGGTCACCGTCGCCTTCCCTGGCCAAGCCTGAGGCCGCGGCAATCCACGACCGAGCCGGCTTCGAATCCTCCTCGGGCAAAGACCATCAGGGGGTTTCGTGACAAGCAGCGAACGGTGGACCGGTCTTTCGACCGGTCTCGGTAACATGACGGGCATGCCGACCTCGGATGTCGACCGTCCGGACCTTCCAGAATTCATGACCTGGGAGGAGCTCGGGCAACTACCGGACGAGATCGCGGGGGAAATCGAGCTGTGGGAGGGCCGCGTCGTGTGGCTCCGGCGCGGGCCGGCCGAGCATCAGATATTCACGAACCTCTTGTGGACCGGGCTGCGGCGTTGCGCGCGGGAAGAGATGTCGCGGGAGCCCGATCGCTGTTGGCAGGTCGCCACCGAAACCAACATCTTCCTCGGCGCCTCGGGAAAATCCGATTTCGTGACGCCCGATTTCCTCGTCTACCGGTGTCTCGACCGGGAATACCAGGATGTCCGTGCGGCGGATGTCCTCATGGCCGGTGAGGTATTGTCACCCTCCAACACCGAGCCCCTGGTCGAGGCCAAAAAGGCCCGGTACGCCGGCGCCGGGATCCCTTGGTACTGGGACATCATCCTTGGACGCGACCCGCGCCGGATAATCAGCGTTCGAGCCTGGGGGCTGGATACCGACCACGCCCGGCTGCCGGAAGGGGTCGCTCCGCTTCACCCGGCGAATTACATCATGGTCGGCGAGTGGACCACGGACGCGACTGATGGCATCAGCTTCAACCACCCGTTCCCCATCCATATCCCTTGGGCTGAACTCGAGTTCTGACCGAGTGGTCATCAGGAATTCGCCGAAGGCGCACTTGACGTTTGCATTGGCGATCACGTGTGGGCACTCTGGCGGCATAGGGTCCGGTCGGCGCGGCTCCTTCGCATTTTTCTTGCCGTGCAACGGAATTCGGTGTGAGGTCGAGGAGATGCTGTGGCGGTCGATGCTGCGCGGGAAGAGAAGGCACTGCGGGAGGTGACGAATCGCCTGGTCGAGGACTATGGCGAGGCGCATCCGGCGGAGCGGGTCGAGGCCGTGGTGGGAGCGGTGCGCAAGCGGTTCGAGGGGCATTCGGTGCGGGAGTTCGTACCGATTCTCGTCGAGCGGATTGCGCGGCGGGAATTGGATCCGACGCGGTCCATGAATGCTGCCACGGAGGTGGATCTGACCAAGGCGGCGGTCGGCGAGGAAGGTTCGCCGGATGGGCATCCGTCGGAGACCACGAGCGTATTCGCCGCTGTCGCAGGGCGATTCGTACCGGCCCGGCTGGTCGAGAACAAGCGGGCGCTGGGCGTGGTCGCCGCGGGTGTCGTGGTGGTGCTGGGGTTCGCGGTGATCATGGCTGTGCGGCAAACGGATTCGCCGTCGGGAACCACCGCCGCGCCGGCCCTCACCACTGTGCACGGTGTGGCCGGCTCGGAGAAGTCGGCGTTCTTCGACGATCCCAAGGTGGCCGACGCGCTGGCCAAGCACGGATTCAAGGTGGAGGTGGAGCCCGCCGGTTCCCGGCAGATCGCCACCTCGGTGGATCTGAGCAAGTACGACTTCGCCTTCCCGTCCAGCTCGGCCGCCGCGGAGCTGGTTCAGCGCAAGAGCGGAGTGACCGGCAAGTACGTGCCGTTCTCCTCCCCCATGGTCATCGCCACCTTCAAGCCCATCGCCGACCTGCTGACCCAGGCCGGGATCGTGCAGCCCGGCACGACAACGACTTTCGACGTCGAGAAGTACCTGTCGATGGCCGAGAAGGGCGTGCAGTGGAACCAGCTGGAGGGCAATTCGACCTATTCGGTGTCCAAGAACGTGCTGGTCTCCACGACCGACCCACGCACCTCCAACTCGGCCGCCATGTATTTGGCGGTGACCGCCTATGTCGCCAATGACAACACCATCGTGCGTGGCGCCAAGGCGGAAGACTTTGCGGTGTCCCGTGTTTCGCGCCTGTTCACCCGGCAGGGCTTCACCGAGTCGAGCAGCGACGGCCCGTTCAAGGACTATCTGTCCAACGGCATGGGCACGGTCCCCATGGCCTGGATCTACGAGGCCCAGTACGTCGACGCGGCCGTGCACAACGAGCTCAAGCCCGACATGGTCCTGACGTACCCCAAGCCGACGGTCATGTCCCAGCACACCGTGGTCCCCCTCGACGACAAGGGCGACCAGATCGGCAAGCTCCTCACCACCGACCCCGACCTGCAGCGCCTGGCCGCCGAACACGGCTTCCGCCCCACCGATGTGAGCCTGTTCACGAATACCACCGCCGCCCACCAGCTCCCGGTCGACGTGAACCTCGTCAACCAGGTCAGCCCACCCGACTACGACACCCTCGAACACCTCCTCGACGGCGTCGCCAAGTCCTACAACTGAGCGACGGCACGACACAGCCGATCCGGGTCGGACACCATGCGGTGTCCGACCCGGATCGCGTTCATAGCCTGACGGATTCGCGAATCAGCCGCCGATCCCGGCCGCGCCCCGGGCACAGCATGGCGATGTCAATCCAGCCGGCCGTAGATCAGGCGCAAGATCGCCTCGGCGAGGTCGTCGATGCTGCTGGGTATTTCGTCCTGGGGCGCCGTGGACAACTGGGAGAGCCGCCCGTCGCGCATGAGCGAGACCAGACCCGCGAGCGTTGCCGAGTCGATCCCCTCGGGAGCGAGCCCGGCCGCGCGGTCGCGGTCGATCTTGGCCGCGAGCCCAGTGGTGAATCGTGCCTGGATGCCGGCGATGAACTCGGTCAGCGGGGGGTAGCTGCTGTCGTAGCCCTCGAGTGAGCAGACGAGGATCGCGCTGTTGTCGTGCCAGATCTCGGCGGCTCCGCTGAGCTGGGTGCGCAGGAGATCTCGCTGCGGGCCGGTGGACGGCAGCCAGACGTGGGTTTGCGCATAGCGGTCGCTCACGTCCTCCATGAGGCGAGCGAAGACCGCCTGCTTGGAGGGGAAGTAGAAGTAGAAGCTGGTGCGTGAGATGCCGGTCGCGTTGGTGATGTCGTCGACGGTCAGGTTGGCCATCGGCTTCTTCGCCAGCAGGTGGCGGGTCGCGTCCAGGATCTGGGCCTCGCGCTGATCACCTTTGGACATGGTGCCGCGGCGGCGGAGACCTTCGGTCGTTTCTCGGGTCTGGTTCACTCCGTGTCCGCCCTTCTGCGCCATGACCTCACCCTAGAGCGATTTTCATTCCGGCAATCGACGTGGCGTCTATCATAATCGACACTATGTCGATTTCAGCGTAGCGTGCCAGCAATGACCTCACCGCTCGAGCTCCGGCGCACTTCGTCGCCAACCGCGATCGTGCTGACCATGGCCAGCACTGTGTTTCTTCTGGCCATGGCTCAAACACTGCCCGTACCGGCGCTGCCGCAGATCGGTCTGCAACTCGGGGTCTCGGCGACGACCGTCGGATGGGTGACGACGGCGACGATGCTGGCCGCCTCCGCGCTGACGCCGCTGCTCGGGCGACTGGGTGATGTCTACGGGCACAAACCGGTCGTGCTGTCGACGCTCGTGGTCACGCTGGCCGGCAGCCTGCTCGCCGCGTCGGCGCACAGTATCGATCTACTCATCGTCGGACGAGCCCTGCAGGGAGCCAGTTTCGGCCTGTTTCCGCTGGCGATCAGCGTGCTGCGTCGCGAACTTCCCGCCGAGCGCCTGACCGGGGCGTTGGCCGTCACCGCATCAACCCTGGGCGTGGGTAGCGGTGTCGCGCTGGTGGCGACGGGTCTGCTGACGCAGGGCGGTGCGGACTACCGCCGCATCTTCTGGCTGTGCGTCGTGCTGACGGCGATGGTGCTGGTGCTGGCCTTCGTCACGCTGCCGCGCCGCGCGGGGCAGGGCGGCCGTGTCGACTATGTGGGTGCCACGGTCCTCGGCACCGGTCTGGTCTGCCTGCTGCTGCCGATCTCGCAAGGACACGAATGGGGCTGGGGCAGCACACGAGTGATCGGGCTGTTCGTGGCCGCGGCGATCGTGCTGGCCGGGTTCCTGCTGCTGCAGTCCAAGCTGCGTGAGCCGCTGGTGGCGACCTCGCTGCTGGCGCGTCGGCCGGTCGCGGTGACCAACCTGGCCAGCTTCTGCGTCGGTTTCGCGATGTTCAGCGTGTTCCTGGGGGCGACCTATTTCGTGGCGACGCCGCGGGCGCTGGCGGGGTTCGGTTTCGACGCCTCGGTGCTGCGCACGAGTGTGGCCTTCATGCTGCCGGGCGCCGTGGTGTCGGTGGTGATGGGTCCGCTCGCCGGGCGTCTGGTCGGGCGGATCGGCCCGCGCTATGTTCTGCTGCTCGCCAGCATCATCGGCCTGTGCGCTCTCACCGCCCTGGCGCTGCTCCACACGACGAGCGCGGAAGTCGTTGTCGCACTGGTCGTTGCGAATGCCGCGATCGCGATCGCCTACGCCGCCATGCCCGCCCTGCTCGTCGCCAATGTGGCACCGCACGAGACCGGCATCGCGAACTCGATCAACTCGATCATGCGCACCGTGGGCGGCGCGATCGGCAGCGCGCTGGTCGTCACGATCCTCACCAGCGACACCCTGCGCCACACCCTCGCCAACGGTGCTGCCGTGGCCCTGCCCGCCGAAGGCGCCTACCGCATCGCCTTCTTCACCGGCGCGGCCTTCTTCGCGGTGGCAGCACTACTGGCCGGATTCGGCCTCGGCCCCAGCGGCCGGCGCTTGACCCGGAACGAGGTCGACGAGGACATCGCCCTGGCGAGCGCCGGTGAGTTCGCCACGGCGTCGACCAGCCTCTGACGGTCGGGCCTGAGGTCCAATTCGATCGCCTACGATGCACGCTTCGTGCTGCGCGACCGGTCGGGGCGTTCGCCGCGGAGGGAGCGGTGGGTTTTTCGGGACGATACCCGCGTGGTAGGTGAGGTGGCCGGGGTGGCGAAGGCCGGGGCACGGGTGGCGAGTTCGCTTTCGGCGACTTGCCACCCGTGCGGGCAGACGATGGCTACGCCGATGGGCTGGCGATCAAGCACCACAGGGCGAGAACGGGGTCGGCGTTGCACAACCCGCCGGCAACGGGCTCGGTCGATGTCGGCGCAGGCGACTCGAGCGGAAGGGGGTTGGCCATGGCGGTGCCGCCGGTGGCCAGGGTTGCGGCGCCGATCAGGACAGCGACGAAGACTCCACGGCGTGCGGACATTTGAAACTCCTCAAAACATGGGGGCACATGAAGACATAGGGCGATAGCGGATTAGATGGCTACGCAGGCGGATCCGAGGTTGACGCCGGTGCCGACGTCGACGGGCTGCCTGATCTGAGCTGTCGCGTTCGGCTGGACAGCGTAGATGTAGGTGATCTTTGTCGAGGACGGGGTCCAGGTCGCCTTCGCGACGCCATTGGAAGGCTGCGCCTCGGCGAACCCGCTGGGGCCTTGGCCCTCCTCGAAGAAGTAGACGGTCTGGCTGTTGTCGTCCACCGCGACGGTGACGGTGTACGAACACGTCGTTCCGTACCTGTGGGTGCCGAGGGTGAAGGCGGGCGCGATCGCGATGCTGGTGACGGTCGCCGAGGCCGACGGCGCGGTCAGTGCGGTCACGCTCGCGACGACGCCGAGTGCGGCAGCACTCGCGACGATGCGTTTTGTCTTGGGCGACTTCAGAATTCGCGTCATGGTGTATCGATCTCCTGTCAGGGCGGGAATCGGTTCGGCCGGGTGGGCTGCCGTCAATCGGTCGGACGGGCGGCGGCGGGCCCACCGACCCCGACCAGCGTCGCGATCGCAACCGCCGCCACGACACCGGCTCGTGCCGAGAACCGTTGAACCTTCTGCTCTTTCGGACTCACAGTTCATTCGTCGGATGATTCCCGGATGCCGTTAGCAGCACCAGCTGCCCCCAAAACCAGGGGCAGGCGGAGCGCCCTGGTCTCATACCTGCAGGTGAGGGTTTGCGGCCGGATCACTCTCGGGAGTGATTGACCCGATCTTGTCCTCGGCGATGAGCTTTCGGCATGACCACACAGACTCACCGTCCTACGCGAGCCCGACGAATCCGAGTAACCGCGGGAATCGCCGGCGCCGCACTGCTGTTCGGGACATCGACCCTCACGGCGGGGTGTGGCAGTGCACCGGCCTCGACGCACTCGACACCGGCACCGGCAGACACCGATCGCGGACGACTCGTGCAGGCCGAGCACCTACGCACATACTCACCCGACGATGTCAGAACCGAACTCACCGCCACCGGATTCGACACCAGCACAGTGCAATTCGGCGTCGACACGTATCGACTCACCTACGACACGGTCGGCACGGACGGTGCGACGACGACAGCGAGCGGACTGCTCGCCCTACCCCGCAACGACAAACACGACCTGACCACGGTGGCCTACGAGCACGGCACCCAGCCCACCAAGTCCGAAGCCCCATCGGTGGCCGAGGACAGCGGTGACCGAGCCGCGACGCTCACCTACGCCGCAGCCGGGTTCGCCGGCGTGGCACCGGACTACCTCGGTTTGGGATCGGGACCCAACCCGCACCCGTACCTGGACCTGCCGTCGGAGACCACCGCATCGGTGGACATGCTGCGCGCCGCCCGCACCCAGGCCACAACCCTCGGTCGCCGGCTGCGCGAGGACGTCGACATCGTGGGATTCTCCCAGGGCGGACCGGCCGCGATGGGACTGGCGCGCGCACTGCAGAGCGGCACCGACACCGACTTCCGGGCAACCGCGGTCGCCGCGATCAGCGGACCGTTCGACCTGCGAAACGGCGAACTGCCCGCAATATTCGACGGCACCCTGGACCCGGGCGCGGGCTCCTTCTACACCGCGTACCTGCTGGTGTCCTGGAATCGCCTGCACCGGCTGTACACATCACCGAGCGAGGTGTTCCAGGCACCCTACGACCACACCGTCGAGCAACTGTTCGACGGCCTGCATTCCTTCGAGGACATCGCCGCAGCCCTGGCACCGGATGTCGATCACCTGCTGACCCCGCACGGCATCGACATGCTGCGCAATCCGACCGGCCCCCTCGCCGCCGCCCTGGACATCGCCGACAGCACCTGTAGCGACTGGACGCCCCGAATGCCCGTACGGCTCTACACCGGCAGCCAGGACCGCGACGTCTCCGCGAACAACAGCGCCGACTGCCAGACCGCGCTACACCGACACGGCGTCGACGCCTCGATCACCGATGTAGGCCCGGTGGACCACAACGGCTCCGGCATCGGCGGAACCGCCCTGGCCGCGCGCTGGTTCGCGGACTCGACCACCACGAACTAGCACACGGTGCTGAAGCGGATCATGTTGTGGCCGAACTGGATTAGGGGATGTCGAGGATAGGGGCCAGATTCTGTTCGGAGCCGCGAGCTCGGGCGCGTGATTACGTGGTATCCCGTCTCGGCGATCCGCAGCCGGTATCAGCCGGTGACGAGACCGGCTTCCTGAAGAAAGGCGTGAAATCCGCTGGGGTGCAGCGACAGTACTCGGACGCGCTACCTCTCGATTTCTTGCGACGTGACCGTGGTGTAGTGGATTCCGTGGGCCTCGGCGACCGCTGGCCCACCTCCGGTCCCACCGTTTTCGCTGTTCTCGCCGCAGCCGTTCCCGGTCTGGCTGGGGTCGGTGCAGCTGTTGTCGCCCCCGCCGCTTTCCCCGCAGTTTTCGGTGTCACAGCCATGGGGCGGGACCGGCGGAGGTGCCGGAACCGGCGCGGCGTCCTTACCAGCCCACCCCCAAGGCCGATCGACCTGCACCAGGCCGGGCGCTGCGCTCAGCGCGGTCGCGGCCGGAACCGCCGCCATCGCGGGAACTGCCATCGCCACCCCCGCCAGCACGACCGTGGTGAACAGCCGACGCGTGCGACTTCGGTAAGTCTCGTTCGTCATCATCATTGCCTTTCCGGTGGACTCGGTGAAGCGACTGCTACGCCTGATCGATTTCGTCACCTCGCACGTCTCGTTCGTGTAACGACTACGCCGTCGTGACCATCCGGGGTTGCGGCGCGGCGCGGTCAATGGTGCCGCTGTGAATCCCGCTTCGGCGGGCAAATCCGAGTAAGCCCGGTCTGCGCATGTTCTGGGGACGCCGTCCATGAGTAACTCCATGTGCGATCGCCCTGAACCGAATCCTACTCAGGTGATCAACAGCGAAAAATAGTCGTCTCCGTCAACGAGGCGAGGACCGGATGCGCCTGCCTTCGCTGTCATCCACGAGGTTCCTCCGCGAGCGATGGCCACGGCCACCGACCTGGCGTGCTTCACGACCTGCCATCTCCTCGTCGTCGCACACCTGGCCCCGGTTGCCGCGACGGCCGTGGCGGCCATACTGATCGGGGTCTTCGGCGGACTCGGAGCCCGCGTGCTGGGCAGCAGCACCCTGCCACTGATGGTGCCCGCCCTCGCTCCCCGGCCGCTCTCTCCATCTCGGGCTGGCTCGCCCGCCCTGAGGGGCGTTTCGCAAGCGGCGGACCGCAATTGGCCCTGGCAATCACCCTCAGTCTCGCGTTGGCGGTGGGCACCGGCGTGGGTCTGCAGATCGTCGGCCGCGCCGACCCTGCCACCGGCCATCTCGAGCGGCCGACCGAACCGGTCCGAACACGCACTACGACTGAGGAATTGGCGGGAAACTGCTGTTCAGCACTGGATAGTCAGGCGACTCGATGTACGCCACCCGCCTCCGTCGCCCGGCGTCCGGGACCCCGAAAAGTACCCGGCGGCGGGAGTGGCCGCAGCCGATGCCGAGCCGGTCGTACCGGTGGCGGATACCGGCAGCCAGGTGCGTAGCTCTGTGCCATGTGTCGTTCAACCACTCCTGATTCCGAGCCGAGCGGGCGGTTTGGTTCTGCTTCGATAATCCCTTGTGCTACAGGCTATTTCGGGACGAATCGCCTACGGAGGGAGTGAGATCGGGGCATCATGGAGACCGGTGACCGAAAGAGGTCCACCATTATCCGCAGCCCCCGGGCGATTCGATCAGGCCTGGTGCCGGTGGTGAGCGCTCTCGGTCAATGGTGTCCGCGAAGGGGTTTCGGAAGCGGCGAGCAAGGAGAACTGACATGGCGCTGCCGACATCCGCAGAAATCGGTCCCATTGTTGCCTGGACGGGAGAACACCAGGGGCAAACCGTTGATAGCTCCCACAGCTATGCCACGGTCCAGTGTGACGACTCGAAGACCCTCTTCGTGAGTGGCCACCTGTACCAGACCAACCTCCCCAACCAGCAGTTTCACGTCTATTTCAAGCTGGATGGGAACGCGCCGGTCTCGACGCCGAGCACCTTCACGACCGGCGGGGACGGAACGGGGGACTTCGCCTTCTCCGTCGAGGGAATGGCCTCCGGCACCCACGCGGTCGCCGTCGAAATCAACCATGTGACAGACAATTTGACCTACTACATGGACACCAGCACCGCCAGCGGCGGCAAAGGCATTCCCTTCACCTGCCCCTAGGGCGTGCCGCCCCTCGGGGTCCCGACTCGGGGGGACAGCCTCGCCGATAGCAAGTGGGCGAGATCCCGAGGCTGAAATCGGCATCGTGGCGTGTGGAAGCGCCCGCTGATGTTCCGATCGCGGCCGCCGACTGCGAGGCCGGATTCACCCAGCAAGACCGAAGAGAAACCCCCGGCTGGATCACGTTGTCCGCCGGGGGCTTTCGTCGATATTCCAGGTCGTCAACGCTGCCAGATGCCGCTGTCGATGAAGTTGTCCCACACGTCGGCGGGGAACGCCAGGATCGGGCCTCGACCGTTGTCCTTCATGTCGCGCACCAGCGTGACAGCTGGGTCGTGCCGAACCTCGACACACTCTTTGCCAGCATCGGAGAAGCTCGACTTGTACCACTCGCTCATTACCGGCTTCTTCATGCCGTGTGCTCCTTTGCGATTCGCACCAGCAAGTCCCTGGTGCCCTGCGCTGTCAACGCTACAGCCCGAAGACCGGCGATTGCTTCACGATATTCGTCGACCTCTTCGTCGTGCTCGTGGAGAACGCTGCCGATGGCGCCTTCGGCGTATACCACTGGCGGCAAAGTCATCCCACTACTCCCCGGCCGCTCGCTCTATCTCGGGCTGCTCGCCCTCAGTGAGGGGCGTTTCGCAAGCGGCGGACCGCAATTGGCCCTGGCAATCACCCTCAGCCTCACGCTGGCAGTGGGCACCACGTGGGCCTGCAGATCGCCCCCCGCCCCGACCCTGCGGCCGGCCATCTCAGGCGGCCGGCCGAACCGGTCTGAACGCGCACCACGACTGAGGAATTCGCGGGAAACTGCTGCTCCACCCTGAATCGTGCGCGATTGCACCGGTCGACCGGAACTCGGCATCTCGGTGTGTTCATGACGCTGAAACGATTTGGGCGCATCGGCCTCGGATCCGCGCCCGGACGAAAGCCGCCGACTGGATCGAGCACCCGGCCAGGGGCTTTCGTCGTGCGGTCAGTTCGTCAGCGCTGCCAGATGCCGCTGTCGATGAAGTTGGCCCACACGTCGGCAGGGAACTCGAGGACCGGACCCCGCCGGTTGTCCTTCGTGTCACGGACCAGCGTGGCATCGGGCACGTGACAGACTTCCACGCAGGCATTCGCCCCATCGGACCTGCTCGACTTGTACCACACACCCTTTGGCGGTTTCTTCACGCCGCGTACTCCTTCGCCGTCTGCACCATCAGGTCTCTGGTGCATTCCTCTGTCAACGCTACCGCTTCGAGAGCGGCGATGGCCTCGTCGTACTTCGTCACGACGTCTTCTCGCTCGTGGTAGCCGATGCTGAAAGCACCTTCGACATACACGACCGGTGCCTTCGTCAGACCACTCACTCCAGGCGCGAACTCGAGGCGTGTGAAGGGAAGGATCGTCAGCCCTCGGTGCGATGCGATCCCGAAGTCGATCACGCGGATACTGACGTTCTCCCGCTCGCTCAGGTCGGTCAGCCACCGCAGTTGTGCCGACATGACGGCCGTACCGCCGACCAGATTCCGGAACGCGGCGGCTGCCATCAGCACACGGACGCGAAAATCCTTCTCGTCCAGTCGGTTCTGCCGCAGCGCCGTGAGCTCGAGGCGGCGCTCAACGTTCACAGCCGAAAGCCCAGGGTGCTCTATACGAACAATCTCGCGCCTATAGTCCGGCCCTTGCAACAATCCCGGAACGATGACCGGGTGGTAGGCGACCATCTGGCGGGCAAGCTCCTCGAGTCGCAGGAATTTTGAGAAGTTGGGTGCGACCTGGTCTGTGTACTCGGTCCAGAACCCTTTCGCTCCGCCCTCCGCACGGGCGATCTTCTCCTGCCGCTTGATGTCCGCCCACAGCGCCAGCGCCTCTTCCCGCTCGCGGTCCGTGGCGTCGTAGAACCAGAGCAAGCTTTCGATCTGTGGTGTGGTGAGCTTTGTCGGCGTCCCGTCCTCCAGGCGTCCGATGACGAAGCGAGAGACCTCGCCCAGGTGTAGCCCGGCGGCGGTGGTGTTCTTGTTGGCGCGCTTGCGGAGTCGTTGTATGAAATTACCGAAATCAAGTCGAGAAACAGATGTCTTTGGAGATCCGACCATTTCGTTAGCCTCGCAATCAAGGTGAACGTTCGTCGCGCACAAGTGCTTTCCGCACACCTATCGTATTCCACGAACTGAGTGCCGCGCCCGGATCGCACGCAATACCTTGATACCTACACAGGGATTGAGCCGACGGCGATTAGGACCCGCAATGACTTGGGATGCTTGGGCTTTGGCGCTCTTCACACTGGTTGAGGTAGCGGTCTTCATTGCCTGCCTCGCCGGGGATATTAGAAATTCCGGTCGGTATGCAAGAAGGGATCGTGGGCGGCATCGGCGTGGACGAAAGGACAATGGCGGGTGTCGGGAGGTGAATGGGTCGTGGATATATACGAACGGCTGGAGAGCTGCGACGTCGGGGACAGGGAACCGGCGATGACCTCAACCGAGGCGATGGAATCGCTTGTGCTGCATCAGGATTGCGTCACCGCCTTGTGTGAGCGAAAGATGGCGGCACGGCAGATCATCAAGACCGACGCGGAAAAGATCGAGTCCGCGAAGATCATTCGGTTTCCGGCGAGTCGAATGGAGCCCGGTTGTGGCACGTGCGATCCGTAATCAGCACCGGGCGCCCTATCGGCGGCCCGCCACACTCGCCGAGGCGAAGAGCGGACTCGATCGACATCGGGCGTGCGTGGACGACTGTGCGGCGAAAAAGTCCTATGAGCGCGCCGTCCAGGAGATGGTTCGCGGGCGCGGTCTCGGCTGGAACATCTGGCGAGCAGACACCGACGGGGTTCGGTGAAAAAAGTGGCGCATCACCGGACGGTGATGCGCCACTTACAGTTTCACGACAGCGATGTCAGCCGCGGATCTTGGCCGCGACCGAGGCCACGGCGGTCTCGACCGGGAGTTCCTCGGCGGTGCCGGCGAAGCGGTCGCGGAGTTCGATCTTGCCCTCGGCCCAGCCGCGGCCGACGACCACGATGTAGGGCATGCCGAGGAGTTCGGCGTCCTTGAACTTGACGCCCGGGGAGGCGGTGCGGTCGTCGAGGAGGACCTCGAAGCCGAGGGAATCGAGTTCGGCGGCAACCTGTTCGGCGCCGGCGCGGGCGCCCTCGTCCTTGTTGGCGATGACGACGTGGACGTCGAACGGGGCGACCTCGCGGGGCCAGCGCAGGCCCTTGTCGTCGTGCATCTGCTCGGCGAGCACCGCGACCATGCGGGAGACGCCGACGCCGTAGGAGCCCATGGTGAGGCGGACCGGCTTGCCGTTCTCGCCCAGCACGTCGACCTCGAAGGCGTCGGTGTACTTCTGGCCGAGCTGGAAGATGTGGCCGATCTCGATGCCGCGGGCGGCTTCCAGAACGCCGCGGCCGTCGGGCGAGGGATCACCGTCGCGGACCTCAGCGGCCTCGATGGTGCCATCGGGGGTGAAGTCGCGTCCGGAGACCAGGCCGACGTAGTGCTTGCCCTGCTCGTCGGCGCCGGTGATCCAGGCGGTGCCGGACACCACGCGCGGGTCGACGAGGTAGCGGACGCCATTGGCCTGCAGCGCCTTCGGGCCGATGTAGCCCTTCACCAGGAACGGGTTGGCCTTGAAGTCGGTCTCGTCGATCATTTCCACCTCGGCCGGCTCGACGGACGCCCCGAGGCGCTTGTCGTCGACCTCGCGGTCGCCGGGGATGCCGACGCCGAGGATCTCGGTCTTGCCGTCGGGGTAGCGCAGCTTGACCATGACGTTCTTGAGGGTGTCGGCGGCGGTCACCTCGCGGCCCAGCACGTTGGTGTTGTTGGCCCAGTCGACCAGCGTCGCGATGGTCGGCGTACTGGGGGTGTCGTGGACGACGGCGTCGGCCTGACCCTCGAGCGGGATGGCCGGGGGCGCGGCGGTGACCACGGCCTCCACGTTTGCGGCGTAACCGGATTCGCGGCAGATGACGTAGGTGTCCTCGCCGACGGGGCTGTCGGCCAGGAACTCCTCCGACGCCGAGCCGCCCATGGCGCCGGAGGTGGCGGCCACGATGACGTACTTGACGCCGAGGCGGTCGAAGATCTTCTGGTAGGCCTCGCGGTGGGCGTTGTAGCTGTTCTTCAGCCCGTCCTCGTCGAGGTCGAAGGAGTACGAGTCCTTCATGATGAACTCGCGCCCGCGCAGGATGCCCGCGCGCGGGCGGCCTTCGTCGCGGTACTTGGTCTGGATCTGGTACAGCGTGACCGGCAGATCCTTGTAGGAGCTGTACTCGCCCTTCACGGTGAGGGCGAACAGCTCCTCGTGGGTGGGGCCGAGCAGGTAGTCCTGGCCCTTGCGGTCCTTGAGCCGGAACAGGCCGTCGCCGTACTCGGTCCAGCGGTTGGTGGTTTCGTACGGTTCGCGCGGCAGCAATGCCGGCAGTGAGATCTCCTGGGCCCCGATGGCGTTCATCTCCGACCGGACGACATCCTCGACCTTGCGCAGCGTACGCAGGCCGAGCGGCAGCCACGAGTAGACGCCGGGCGCGATGCGACGCACGTAACCGGCCCGCACCAGCAGCTTGTGGCTGGGCACCTCGGCGTCGGCGGGGTCGTCGCGCAGGGTGCGCAGGAACAGGTGGGAGAGACGGGTGATCACGGCTCAACACAGTAGCCCCTGCTCGCGCACAGTTCACAAGGCATTACCGTGTTGGCTCGTGCTGGTGCTGCTGCCTCCCTCAGAAACCAAGTCCGACGGTGGTTCGGGCAGTCCCCTGGACCTGGGTTCCCTCGCGATGCCGCAGCTCACGGCGGTGCGCGACAAACTCGTCACCGAGGTGATCGCGCTGGCCGCCGATCCCGACGCCTCGCGTGCCGCGCTGGCACTGGGCAAGGGGGCTGACGCGGAGATCGCGCGCAATGCCGCCCTGCGCACCTCCGCCACCCGCCCGGCCCTGGACCGCTACACGGGCGTGCTCTACGACGCGCTCGACGTGGCCCGGTTCACCAAGGCCCAGCGCGCCAAGGCCGAGGCCCGCCTGGGCATCGGCTCGGCGCTGTTCGGGGTGATCCGCGCGGGCGATCCGATTCCGGCCTACCGGCTTTCGGGCGGGTCGAAGCTGCCGGGTCTGCCGACGTTGCAGTCGCTGTGGAAGGCGGCGCTGCCGGCGGCGCTGCGCGCGGAGGCGGCCGGGCACCTGGTGGTGGATCTGCGGTCGGGCACCTATCAGAATCTGGGCCGGGTCCCGGGCGCGGTCACCGCGACGGTGCTGACCGAGCGTCCGGACGGGAAGCGAACCGTGGTGAGCCACTTCAACAAACACCACAAGGGCCTGCTGGCGCGCGCGCTGGTGCTGTCGCGGTCGGAGCCGTCGGATATCGACGGGCTGGCCCGAGTGGCCGAGAAGTCCGGGCTGCGCACCGAGATCGCGTCGCCGACCGAGCTGCTCATCATCACCTCCTGAGCACACCGATTTCCTATACGGGAACTTCACTCGGCCGCGGCGGTCCCGCTGGCTAGAGTGGCCTGGTGGAACCCAACGACCTGGATCCGGAAGTACTCGAGCTGGCGAGCAAGATCTTCGATCTGGCCCGCAGCGGCGATGCCGCCACCCTGGGCGCGTACCTGGACGCCGGTGTGCCGGTGAACCTGACCAACGACAATGGCGACACGCTGCTCATGCTGGCCGCCTACTACTCGCACCCGGAGGCGGTGAACGCCCTGCTGGAACGCAAGGCCGACCCCAACTTCGGCAACGACAAGGGCCAGACCCCGCTGTCCGGCGCGGTCTTCAAGGGCTCGGACGATATCGTCCACGCCCTGCTGGCGGCCGGGGCCGATCCGAACGCGGGCAGCCCGTCCGCGCGCGACGCGGCCGAGATGTTCGGGCAGACCAAGTATCTGGCGCTGTTCGACAAGTAGGGCGAACCGGCTCTCGTAGCTCTCACGCACGACGTCCGGCCTGCGGGCAAGATCGCCACGCAGGCCGGACTTTCGCGTGTTCGGCCTGTTACTGCGTCCGCTGGTAGGTGCGGAAGGCCGACAGCGCCCAGAGGAAGGCGAGCGCCGCCAGGGCGGTCAGGTAGCCGAGGTGGGCGGCGACGAAGCCCGCGTCGGCGGTGCCCGCCAGGCCGGTGCGGCCGATGTCGACTGCCCAGGTCACCGGGTTGAACTTGGAGATGGCCCGGACCCAGCCCGGCATGAGGGAGGTGGCCATCATGCCCGAGGACAGGAAGGTCAGGGGCAGGATGATCAGCTGGGACATGCCGATCAGGGCGATCTGGCTGCGGGAGATCAGGGCCAGGGCCACCGAGCCCGCGCAGAAGACGGCCGCCAGCAGGGTGGCCGCGGCGAGGGCCAGCGCGATGCCGGTCACGCCGCCGGGATAGCGTGCGCCGCCGGCGAATCCGATGAGCAGGACCAGCGCGGACTGGACCAGGCCGATGGTGAGCTGCACGCCGAGTTGGCCCGCCACCACCGCGCTGCGCGAAATCGGTGCGGTGAGCAGCTGATTCATCACGCCGTTGTCGATATCCTCGATGTATCCGGTGCCCGCCCAGACGCCCGAGTAGAGCACGGTCATCATGAGCACGCCGGGGGCCAGGAAAGTGATGTAGTTGGCCGCCCCGAATCCCGGGATGTCGCCGACGGATTCGAAGACCTGCCCGAACAGCAGGATCCACACGATAGGCTGCAGCAGCGCCGCGAACACGCCCCAGGATTCGCGCAGCGTGTTCACCATCCAGCGCCGGAAGATCTGCCCGGCGGCCACCGGCCAACCGGCCGTGGGGTTTTCGCGGGTGACGGGCAGGTCGTAGGTGAGCGCGGTCATGCCGCCACCTCCGCCCGGTCGCGGTTGTTGTCGGCCCGATACGAGCGGCCCGCATAGTGCAGATACACATCGTCGAGAGAGGGCCGGGAGATGGAGACGGCACCGAAACCGATAGCGGCGGCGTCGAATTCGGCGATGACCCGGCCGACGATGCCGGAGGGGTCGTCGGTGCGGGCGATGAGCTTGCCGTTGGGCCCGTCCTGCTCGACGACGATATCCCGCAGTGCCGGAATGGATTCCCCGACCGCGCGCACGGCGGCCACATCCGGCGCGATCAGTTCGACGGTGAGGGTGTCGCCGTCGAGGGTCGACTTCAGCTGCGCCGGTGTGCCTTCGATGACCGCGCGCCCGTGATCGATGATGACCAGGCGATCGGCCAGCTCGTCGGCCTCCTCCAGGTAGTGGGTAGTGAGCACCACGGTGAGGGCCGCCTCGGTGGACAATCGCCGGATCTCCGACCACATCTCGGCCCGCGCCTGCGGGTCCAGGCCGGTGGTCGGCTCGTCCAGGAACAGCACCGACGGCGTGTGCACCAGTCCGACGGCGACGTCCAGTTTGCGCCGCATGCCGCCGGAGAGCTTGGACACCTTGCGGTTTCGCGCCTCGGTGAGCTGGAACTGATCGAGCAGGCCGTCGGCCCGGGTCACCGCGTCGTGGCGGGTCAGGCCGTGCAGGCGCGCGGCCATGACCAGGTTCTCGAAGGGCGTCTGCCGCGGGTCGGCGCCCGAGCCCTGCGAGACGTAGCCGATGCGATGCCGGATGGCGGCCGCGTCGGTGGTGACATCGAATCCGGCCACCCGTGCGGTCCCGGAATCGGCTCGCGACAGGGTGGTGCAGATCTTGGTGGTGGTGGACTTGCCCGCCCCGTTGGGGCCGAGCATGCCGTAGACGGTGCCGCCGGCAATGCTGAAGCTCAGGCCGTCGAGGGCCCGCACATCGGGCTTGCGGCGGCCGCCGGGATAGGTTTTGACCAGGTCCCGCACCTCGACCGCGGCCGAGGGCATGGGTGTGACGGACATGGTTGTTCGCTCCTTGTCAGGTGTGACGAACGACCACGGGACCGGTGGATATGCTGGAAATGCGGTTCGAGCATCCGGCGGTTCGCCGTCGGTCGTTCGGATTCGGCGACGGCTCGGGTGTTGGCGCACCCGGGCCGTCGTTTGTTGCCGGGCCGATTGCCCGGCTCACGTCGGCGGTGTCGGTAACCCCCATTCCTCGAGCAGCTTGTCGCCGATGCCCGGGGGCACCCGGCCGGCGGGGTATTCGGCGGCCAGGGCGGCCATGGTGCGCCAGCCCTCGATGCCGCCCAGTTCATCGGATTCGATGCGGGCGGCCAGGGCGGCGGTGAAGTCGCGGTCGGCGGTGAGCATGTGCATCTCGTAGTTGCCCTCGATGAGCAGCACTTCGGGCAGCCAGGAGACGACGGCGTCGGTGGCGGTGCGGATCTCGGCGATCTGCTTGTCCAGCACCGTGACTCGCCGCCGCAGCAGGGCGACGGCCTCGTCGGGTCCGAGCGCGGGCAGGAACGACAGCGCGGCCATGAACCGGGGGTATTCCTTCTCGGGTTCGGATATCCAGGCGCGCAACCAGTCCCGCATCTCGACGACACCGTCGGGGGTGATGCGGTACACGGTCCGCGCGGGCCGGTTGCCGTCCTGTTCGGCGCCGACGACCTCGATGAAACCCTGGTTCAGCAGTGATTCCACCACCGGGTACAGCGCGCCGTAATTGATCCGCACACTGCCGTCCTTGCCCCGCTGCTTGAGGGTCTGCGAGATCTGATACGGGTGCATCGGCCGCTCCCAGAGCTGCACGAGTACGGCCAGTGCCAGGGGATTGACCCGGCGGAACGCCCGCTTCCCGGCCACACTCACCTCCGAGTACTCTGATCAGAGTATCTACTTACTCTGGCCAGAGTACTCCCCCGTCAACCGCCCAGCAAGGACGGAATGTGAGGCGAGCAGGAAATGCCTTACCAAATTGGTCACACGCCCAATAGTTGACGCGTTCATCTATTTCTCATTCAATTTCGACACACTGGTTACTCGCCGGTAATCCTCGGCGCGATGCATAACCCGTGACGGATTTTCTTCGAAGTACCACCACCAGCCGCCGAACGGTCCTCGCCGGAGCGGGAGCCCTCGCGGTCGGCGCGGCCCTCGGATCGACGGCCCCGCGCGCCTCCGCCGCCCCGCTGCCCGCGCCCGCGGATTCCGGTATCGACCACATCATCGTGGTGATGATGGAAAACCGCTCGTTCGACCACTACCTGGGCTGGCTGCCCGGAGCGAACGGCAGGCAGGCCGGGTTGACCTTCACCGACCGTAATGGCCTGGCACACAACACCTTCCACCTGGCGACCACGCAGGGCTGCCAGTACAACGATCCCGACCACTCCTTCGAGGGCGGCCGCGTCGAGTACAACGACGGCAAGTGCGACGGCTGGCTGCGCGCCGGAACCAACGACGAATTCTCGATCGGCTATTACGAGCAGGGCGATCTCGGCTTCTACGGAAATGCCGCGCCGGCGTGGACGGTGTGCGACAACTACTTCTCGGCGATCATGGCCGAGACCTATCCGAATCGCTTCTATCAGCATGCCGCGCAAACGGACCGCATTCACAATTCGACGACCATCTCGACCCTGCCGACCATCTGGGATCGCCTGGCGGCGGCCGGCATTCAGGGCCGCTACTACTTCTACGACACGCCGTTCCTGGCACTGTGGGGCAGCAAGTACCTGTCCATCTCGCGTCCGTTCGCGACCTTCCTGTCCGATTGCGCGGCCGGGACGCTGCCCGCGGTCTCCTTCGTCGATCCCAAGTTCCTCGACGAGGACACCGGCACCTCGGCCGACGATCATCCGCACGCCGATATCCGTGCCGGACAGGCGTTCCTGAACCAGGTCTATCAGGCTGTCACCAACAGCCCGGCCTGGTCTCGCACCCTGCTGATCATCAACTACGACGAGTGGGGCGGCTTCTTCGACCACGTGCCGCCGCAGGTCGCGCCGGATGCCAACCCGGACTGGGGGCTGCGCGGATTCCGGGTGCCGTGCCTGGTGATCTCCCCGCTGGCGCGGCGCGGGCACGTGGCCCACGAGGTCTACGACCACACCTCGGTGCTCAAGGCCATCGAATGGCGGTGGGGGCTGCCGTCCCTCACCCCGCGCGACGCCGCCGCCCGCAATATCGCCGAGGTGCTGGACTTCGGCAGCGCCCCGAATCTCGCTGCGCCGCAATGGAATGTGCCGCCCGCACCGCCGGGGGTGTGCGCCCCGGCCGTGGTCGCCGACTTCGAGCAGTGGAATACCCTGCGCGCCGTGGCCGCATCGACGGGATGGAGTCTGTGATGCGCCGGCTCGGCCAACTCATCGTGGTGCTGGTGTTCACGATTGCCGCGCTGGCCGTCGGCTACGGTCCGCATGCGACCGCGGATCCCGGCGCGCCGCACATCTTCGTGATCCAGCTGGAGAACAAGGGGTACGACGAGACCTGGGGACCGGCGTCGGCGGCACCGTATCTGAGCAAGACCCTGCGGTCGGAGGGGGTGCTGCTGAGCCAGTACTACGGCATCGGGCACAACAGTCTGGACAACTACATCGCCCAGTTGTCCGGTCAGGGACCCAATGCCGAGACCCAGGCCGACTGCCAGATCTACAGCGACTTCGCCGGCGCGGGAACGGTTCCGCCCGGCCAGGCGGTCGGTCAGGGCTGCGTGTACCCGGCGTCGGTGCCGACGCTCGCCGGGCAGCTGACGGGGGCGGGCCGCAGCTGGAAGGGCTATATGGAGGATATGGGCACACCCTGCCGCCATCCGGCCCTGAACAGCCAGGACACCACCCAGAAGGCGACCGTCGCGAGCCAGTACGCGGCCCGGCACAACCCGTTCGTGTACTTCCACGAGATCGTCGACTCGCCCGCGTGCCAGCAGCAGGTGGTCGATCTCGGTGCGCTGAAGAGCGATCTGGCACAACCGGATACGACACCGAACTTCGCCTACATCACCCCGGACCTGTGCGACGACGGGCACGACTCCCCCTGTGTCACGGGCGCTCCGGGCGGGCTGGTGTCTGCGGATCTCTGGCTGCGGGAGTGGGTTCCGGTGATCACCTCGGCCCCGGCCTTCCAGCAGAACGGGATCCTGATCATCACCTTCGACGAATCCGATGGGCCACAACAGGATTCCTCGGCCTGCTGTGGCGAGGGTCCCGGCCCGAACAGCGCCCTGCCGGGTATCGCCGGCCTCGGCGGCGGCCGGGTGGGCGCCCTGGTCATCTCACCCCAGTCGGTGACGCCGGGCACGTTCAGTGACACGCCGTACAACCACTATTCGCTGCTGGCGAGCATCGAGGATCGATTCGGCCTGCCGTATCTGGGCTATGCCGCCGCACCGGGTCTGCCGCGCTTCGGAACCGACGTGTTCAACCGGAGGAACTGACGCGGCCGCCGGCCGGGGTGCTGCCGAGCAGGGGCGGGCAGCACCCCGGCCGTTGCGCTACTGCTGCGCGGTATGTCCTGGCAGCACGCAGACGGCGTCGAGGCCGAGCACGTGATTGAGGCGGCCGAAGGCCAGCCAGGAGCCCAGGCACATGGACAGTTCGACGATCTCGGCGTCGGAGTAGAGCGTCTTCATCCGCGCGAAGAACTCGTCGTCGAGGTTGTGGTGGTCGAGGGCGTAGCGCTCGGCGTACTCGGCGGCCATCCGGGTGCGGTCGTCGAAGGATTCGGTGGTGCGCCACTCGGTCACGTCGTCGGCGAAGGACTCCTCGACCTTCTCGCCATTGCGATCGGTGCGCCAGTCCAGGCAGAACAGGCAGCCGTTGATCTGGGCGATGCGCAGCCGCGCGGCCTCGAATTCGCGCAGTCCCAGGGTGCTGTGCGAGTAGACGGCCAGGGAGAAGTTGGAGGCCGCCACGCCGATGCCGGGCACCATTTCGCCCCACACGTAGCCGATGGGGTCCTTACCCTCGGGAATGTCGATGATCATGCCGATGGGTTCCTTCCGAGAGTGCCGAACGGCAGCGGGACGTCGAGGGCGTCGTAGAGGCCGGGCTCGGCGTCGGCCAGCCACGGGATGGCGTTCACCAATCTGCCCACGGCGGTGGCGTTTCCGCCCGCGGAGTGATTGCCGTCCTCGTCGGTGGCCTGCACGGTGATCTCGATGCGCGGACGGCCCTCGATGAGCACGCGGTGCGCGCCCGCACCGCTGGGCGGGTGCGGCCAGTCGGGGGCGCAGCTCGCGTGGATGCGGGTGATGTGCTCGATGACGATGCGCGGGCTGCCGTCGACGATGCCCTGCACCTCGAAACGCACCGCACCCTGGGTGCCAGCCTCGAATTTGCCCATGCGCTCGGTCTCGACGGTCTCGTCCAGGGCGCGGCGCTCCACCACCTCGCGAATGTCGGTGAGCGCCACGCCCAGTCCGCGCGCGATCATCCGAATCTGCCCGCCCCACACCATGGTCGGGATGGTGGGAGCGAGCATGGGCGGCTGATAGTCCAGGGGCTGGCCCATGCCGACCAGGTAGCGCACCGAGTCGGGCTGATCGTAGGTGGAATAGTCGAAGATCTCCTGGCAGCGCAGCACATCCACGCTGCTGCCGAGGCCGCTCATGAGCAGCGGCAGGACATCGTTGCCCCAGCCCGGGTCGATGCCGGAGACGAACAGGGCGCCGCCGCCCTCCGCAATGGCCGCCGACACCCGGTCCTGCAGTTCGATCGGAGCGCTGCGATGGTCGTAGAGCGCGTATAGCGCGGGCGTGACCACCACGGCCCCGGTACGCAGGGCGCGTTCGATATCGGCGAGGGCGTCGTCGGGACGGATGTCGCCGGAGGCGGCGTACACGATGGCGCGGGGTCCGGCCGCGAGCGCGGCGTCGATATCGGCGGTCGCCGCGATCCCCACCTCGCTGTCCAGTCCGGCCAGGTCACCGGCGTCACGGCCGACCTTGGCCGGGTTGTGGACCAGGACGCCGGTCAGCTCCAGACCCGGATGCGCCACGACGGCCCGGATGGCGGCACGGCCCACATTGCCGGTGCCCCAGACCAGGGTGGAAATCATGTCCGAAACGTAGCAAATGCTTGGTAGGTAGACGTCCGATTCGGCTACATTGCGGTATGGATTTTGCAGCTCTCGAATCGATTCGCGCACTCAAGTATCGCTACCTGCGCACGCTGGATCTGAAGCAGTGGGACGAGTTCGGGGATACGCTCTGCGCGGACATCGTCGGGTCCTACGGATCGCCCTCGGGCGGACTGCCGGCCCAGTTCACCAGCCGCGACCAGATCGTGGAGTTCATGCGCGGCGCGCTCAGCGGGAACATCATCACCGTGCACGTCGCCAACCACCCGGAAATCACCGTCGACGGCGATACCGCTTCCGGCAGTTGGTGTCTGGAGGACACCGTGATCGCCGCCGACTACGGCCTGCTGATCCGCGGCGCGGCCTACTACCACGACACCTACCGCCGCGAGGACGGCGTCTGGCGCATCGCGAGCACCGGCTACCAGCGCATCTACGAATCCAAGATGTCCACCGACGCGCTGCCCGGCTACGCCCTCACCGCCAACCGCTGGGCCCCCGCCGCCGAGCCCCAGCAGGGCTGACCGAGTCCACATGACTTGCGGTCGGGTGTGTTCCCAGGGGAAATCACGTCCTACGGCATCACCGGACCGTCCTGTACTGCGCGAACGTTACGCGAGACAGATCAGGAACGCACTGACGTTGACGGCGGGCGGAAGGATCCAGGGTAAGCAGGGTAGAGCGGAAAAGCCGGCCATGGCTTCGTACCGTTGCTCCGCTACGGGGGCAGGTGCCGGTTCGGCTGTGGCCGCGCCCGCACCGGCGGTGATGACTGACGCAATCGCTAGGGCTGTTGCCAGCGCACTCGATTTCTTGGTCATGACAACCTCGCTGTAGTGGTACCGGACGACCTCGCCCAGCGCACTCGATTGCGCTCGGACCGCTGGACAAGTCGACCCGGCGGTGGCGGAATCCTCGAATACCAATTAGCTCGCTAAGTAGGGGTCTTCCGCAAGGGGCTCCGTTCGGACATCGGGACTTCGCCGGCGAAGAAGCCCCCGTGGCCGAAGCCGCCCGAGTGCTGCGGCCGGGCGGGGTGGTGGTGGCCACTGTCGACGAGGATTTCGCCATGTACGGGGTCCCGAGAGATCTTGCAGCAGTAATCGAACCCCGCCATCGGGCCCACGCGCCTGAGAATTTCGATGCCCCAGCGGCATTGGCTGGATTCGGGCATCCCTAAGCCTCGATCCATGGACCCGGGTTTCGGGCTGGTCTGCGCGCCGGAGGCGTGCAGACCAGCGGGTTTCGGGTATGAGGTAGCCGCTGGTCTGCCC